>CALBSQ010000395.1 GCA_937967325.1 uncultured Chloroflexota bacterium | reverse complement strand
GGGACGCCCGCGCTCCGCCGAGATCGTCGCCCGGTCGCTGCACGACTTCGCGTCGAACCCGACCCGGCCGAACCTCGTCAGGCGCGGCCGCGTCGCCACCTCGAGCCTGGTCGGATGGAGCAATGGCAGTCGGGGTATCATTGACGGGCGTGCAGAAAGCGTTTCACCGTGGCTACTGTAACTGGCCTACTCCGGGGGCTGAACCGTTAGCACGCGCGGGAGGGCAAGAGTCCGATGAGCACCGCCACACAGGCACAACCGTTTCCCCTGGCGCCCTGGGCCGAGATCGTTCCCCACGTGCCGCCCATGACTGTGGACGATCTGGAGTCCCTGCCCGATGACGAGGGTTGGGTGTACGAGCTGGTGGAAGGGGTTTTGATCCGAATGCCGATGAGCGGCTATGAAGCCTCCCACCTGAGCTCCCGCTTGATAATCCGTCTCGGTGCGTACGTGGAGGATCACCACTTGGGCGGTATCACAGGCGAGCAGGGCGGCTATCGCCTCGATCCGGCGCACCCGCGGACGACGGAGCTGGCGCCCGATATCGCCTTTGTCCGCGCCGATCGCCTGCCCCCCCGGAACTCCCCGGAGTACCGCAAGGCGCTGCTACTCGCCCCGGATCTCGCCGTTGAGGTGGCGTCAGAGTACCAATATCAGCCAGGTCTGGACGAGAAGGCCCGCCGCTACCTCGACTTTGGTACGCGCCTGGTGTGGGTCATCTGGCCGCGCCACCAAAAGGTCGACGTGTGGCATCCCGGCGACACAGCGCCGGCAACGCTCACAATCGGTGACACGCTCGACGGGGAGGATGTCGTACCGGGGTTTCGTTACCCTGTCGCCAACTTGTTTGCCTAGCCCGAATTCGGGTCAGATAACGCAAGCGGTGCCGGGCGGCGCGAGCCGGGGCCGCGATTGCGATCGGCGGCTAACCGACCGGGGGGACTGCGGTCGCACGACAGTGTCATCCCCCGTACACTCGACGACCCTTGCCACATGGACGGGACCGCAGTCCCCCCGGTCGGTTAGCCGCCGATCGCAATCGCGGCCCCGGCATCACCGTTTCCAGCAGGGCGACCCTTTATGAACCGTATTGGGGCTAGCCCTCCTTCGGTACTCGATGGCCCACTGTCAATAGCAGTCACCCGGCCAGTGGGCGCGACACTCCCGCGAATGGGGAGTGGCGTATGCTCACCCCCGCGAGGGGGGCCGAATGTTTCAGCCTGTGACCGTGAGCTTGCGCCGGCGCGACAACCTGTTGCTGCTTGTCGTGCTCCTCGCGGCGGGGGGGCTGATCTTCCGGCTGTATACCTGGCAAGTTGCCGATGCGCCGCTGCTGGCGCAGCGGGCGGCGCGCGAGCACGCCCTCAGCGTGCCCATCGACGCGCCGCGCGGCCGGATTCTGGACGCGAGCGGCCAGCCGCTGGTGACGAACGTCAGCTTCGATCGCGTCTATGCGGTCCCGCCTGACATCAAGGATCCCGTGACCACCGCCACGCGCCTGGCGCCGGTGCTGGGCCTCTCCGTGGACCAACTGCTCAGTCTCATGCAAGCCTCGAGCGATTACGTTACGCTAGCCCGTAAGGTGGCGCCCGCGGTTCGCGATCAGGTGCTCGCCCTCGACCTGGCCGGCATCCACCTGGAACCGGACGTCAAGCGCGTCTACCCGGCCGGCATGCTTGCCTCGCAACTGCTCGGCTTCACCAACTATGCGGGTGAGGGCAACTACGGGATCGAGCAGCAGTACAACAGCGTGCTGACCGGCAAGCCCGGCGAGCTGCGTGCCCAGCGCGACGGCGTGGGCAACGAGATCGACCTCAACCACGCCGTGCGGATACCGGCCGTCCCCGGCGACGACCTGCAGCTCACGATCAACAGCGCCATCCAGTACGACGTCGAGCGCGCGCTGCTGGCCGGAATCCAGCAGCACGGCGCGCGGGCCGGGAGCATCATCGTGATGGACCCCTCCACCGGCGCCATCCTGGCCTTGGCTAATTATCCCACCTACGATCCCAACCAGTTTCAGGACACGCCGGCCGACCGTTTTGTAGACCCGGCGGTGTCGGCGCCGTTCGAGCCGGGCTCGACCTTCAAGCTGATCACCTTCGCCGCGGCGCTCGAGCACCACGCCGTGACGCCGGAGACGACCGTCGACGATCCGGGCTATCGCACCGGCGACGGCTACACCATCTACGACTGGGATCGCAAGAACCACGGCGTGGTGACCATGCGCCAGGTGCTCGACCACTCGCTCAACGTGGGCGCGGCCTTTGCCGCCCATCGCACCGGCACCCAAGCCTTCTACGATATGGTAAGGGCCTTCGGCTTCGGGCGCCCCTCAGGTGTGGACCTGCAAGGCGAGCAAGGAGGCTTCCTGCGCACGGACCACATGGACGGGTGGTATCCCATCGATCTGACTACCAACTCCTACGGGCAGGGCGTCACGGCCACCTCGTTGCAGCTCACCACCGCCGTTGCCGCCATTGCCAATGGTGGGAACCTGCTACGGCCCTACGCAGTTCAACAGGTCGTGTCTCCCCAAGGCGTCAAGGCCACCCAGCCCACCGTGGTCGGCCACCCGATCTCGACCCAGACGGCGGCGACGCTCACCGACATGATGGTGGAGGTGCCGATCAAAGGTGAGGCCAACGAAGCGCGCATCCCGGGCTACGTCGTGGCCGGCAAGACGGGGACCGCGCAAGTCGTGGAGAACGGCAAGTACATCCCCGATGCGACCATCGCCTCCTTCGTCGGCTTCGTGCCGGCGCAGCACCCGGCGTTCGTGATGTACATCGTGCTGGATCGACCCCAGGACTCCCCCTACGGCGCGGAGACGGCGGCGCCCATGTTCGGCGCCCTCGGCAAGCAGATCCTGGTCCACATGGGTATCGCGCCAACCGAACCGGTCCCGACCCCTACGCCGACTGCCGCACCCCGGCAGCCGGGGAGCACATCCATGTCGGATAATGGGCCGGTGGGCAATGCAGGGGTGACGCGGAATGCGCGGAACGCGGCGGGCGCCGCCGTGAGCTCCGCGATCCGCCGGTTGCCGGCGTCGACGTCCCAAGCGAGCGCGAGTAGATACGCTCCGGCTGCGGCGTCGAGGCGTCCGGTAGCAACGCGACGCCCTGGGTAGGGATGATGGCTGTTCCTGAGCGCGAGGGGCTGCCACCGATCGTCTTCAGCGCCAAGGACGCCCCCCTTCGACGAGACGTTCGCGTCCTCGGCCAGATGCTGGGGAAGGTGCTCAAGGAGCAGGGCAGCCCGGAGGTCTTCCGGACCGTCGAGCGCATCCGCGAGTGGTGCAAACAACTGCGGGCGGCCTACCGCGAGGAGCTCGACGACGAGCTGCAAGGCGAGCTGGAGCGGCTGAGCCTGCCCATGACGGTCCACGTGGCTCGCGCCTTCGCGCTCTACTTCCGGCTCGTCAACATCGCCGAGCAGTATCACCGCGTGCGCCGCCGGCGTGCCCACCGACTTCAGTCTGGCGAGCCGCCCCAACAGGGCTCGATCGAGGATCTGCTACGCCGGCTGGCAGGCGCCGGCGTGCCTCTCAGCAATATCGCCGAGCGGTTGCAACGAATACAGGTCGTTCTCGTCCTCACCGCCCATCCGACCGAGGCCAGCCGGCTCACCATCCTGCGCAAGCAGCGCCGCATCTCCGACTTGCTCGCGGAATTGGATGGCCACCGCCTCACCGCGTCGGAGCGGGAAGAGCTGACAAGCGCATTGAGCGATCAGGTGCTGCTGCTCTGGAGCACCAACGACGTGCGCGAGCGACGCCCCGAGGTGGCCGATGAAGTGCGCACCACGCTGTTCTACTTCGACGACGTCTTTTTCGAGGCCATACCGCGCCTGCACGAGGAGCTGGAGCGGTGTTTGCGGCTGCACTATCCGGGATCATCCGTCGCGGTGCCGACGCTCGTACGCTTCGGCTCCTGGGTAGGCAGTGACCGCGACGGGAATCCGAACGTCACGGCCGCCGTGAGCGAGTCCACGTTCTTGCAGCAGCGCGCTGTCGTGTTGCGCCACTACCGCGACCAGGTGTACGCTCTGGCGGAGCTATGCAGCCAGTCCGAGCGCTTCGTAGAGACGTCGCGACGCCTGCGCAACTCCATCGCTCGGGACGCTGAGGCCATGCCGGAGTTTGCCAGTTCAGTCATTCAGCGCAACCCGGGCGAGCCGTTCCGGCAGAAGCTCCTGTTCATCTGGCAAAAGCTGGAGCGTACGCTGGCGGCTACGATGTCCTTGTCCAGGCCGTCCCCGTCGAGTGGCGCGGTCTACCAATCGCCGGCGGAATTCCGGCAGGACCTGCTGGAGGTCGATCGCGCGTTGCGCCTGGCTGGTCAGGCGCGGCTCGCGGACGGGCCGCTCCAGCACTTGCTGCGCAAGTTGGACTGTTTCGGCTTCCACCTGGCCAAGCTGGATTTCCGGCAGGACAGCGAGCGGCACACCGCGACGCTCGACGCGATGCTGCACAGCCTCACGGGCGACGTGGCGTACCGTGCGCTTCCCGAGCTGGAACGGCAAGCGTTGCTGGGCCGGCTGCTGGCCGATCCTCGCAGTATCCCGCCGCTGCCGGGCGACTTGCCGGAGGAGATCCGAGAGGTCGTCGCCTCCTTCGCCGTGCTGGCGGCGGCCATTCATGCCTTCGGCCCAGAGGCCGCGGACACGTACATCATCAGTATGACGCACCAGGTTTCCGATCTCTTGGCGGTGCTCGTGCTGGCCGCGCGCGCCGGCCTCTGTGACCTCGCCGCCGAGCCCCCCACGAGCCGGCTCAACGTCGTCCCGCTGTTCGAAACCATCGAGGATCTGCACGCGGCGGCTGGAGTTATGGGGCAGGCGTTCGCCGACCCGAGCTATGCCGCCAATCTTCGAGCGCACGGCCATCGCCAGGAGATCATGCTGGGGTACTCCGACAGCAACAAGGATGGCGGCATCATCACGGCCAGTTGGGAGCTGTACCGCGTCCAGCAGCAGTTGACGGACGCAGCGCGGCGCCACAACGTGCGGCTGCGCTTCTTCCACGGCCGCGGCGGCACCGTGGGGCGCGGCGGCGGCCCGACCAACCAGGCCATCCTGGCCCAGCCGCCCGGTACCCTCGACGGCGAGATCAAGCTGACGGAGCAGGGCGAGGCGATCTCCTTCAAGTACGCGCTGCCGGAGATCGCCCAGCGCAACCTGGAGCTCGTGGTCACCGCCGTCTACGAGGCCAGCGGCAATCAGCCGGCGCCGTTGGAGCGACGAGAGTCGCGCTGGGAAGAGCAGATGGCGCAGTTCTCGGCCGGCTCCTTCCAGCGCTATCGTCGCTTTGTCGCCGACGACCCGGACTTCCTGGACTACTTCCGCTTCGCGACGCCAATCGAGGAGTTAGGCGCACTCAACATCGGCTCGCGACCTGCCCGCCGCCGGGCCGGTGGCCGGCTGGAGGACTTGCGCGCCATCCCCTGGGTCTTCGCCTGGATGCAGAACCGGCACCTCTTACCGAGCTGGTACGCGGTCGGCAGCACACTGGGCGAGTACGCCAGCGATTCTCCCGAGCACCTCCGCACGCTCCAGGCCATGTACCAAGGCTGGCCATTCTTCAAGTCGCTCATCGACAATCTCCAAATGACCCTGGCCAAAGCAGACCTGCGTATCGCCGCGGCCTACACGCGCCTCCTGCCCGATCAGGCCCTCGCGCACCGTCTCTTCGCCGCCATCCGTGCAGAGTATGCGTTGACACGAACCGTGGTGTTGCGCATCACGCAACAACAGGAGCTGCTGGACAACCATCCAGTCCTCCAGCGGTCGATCCAGTTGCGCAACCCCTACGTCGATCCTCTCAGCTACATGCAAGTGCAACTGCTCAAGGAGTCGCGCTCCGGCGGCCTCAGCGACGAGGCTCGGCGGCAACTCACGGAAGCAGTGCTCATCACCATCAATGGGATCGCGGCCGGGTTACGCAATACGGGTTGAGCGATGTGACCTCCCATCTAGCCGAACCAATTACAGCCCGTTCAACGATTGGAATGCGGGGCACACATTTCAGTTGTGGAATTTATATTGCGCCTGTGCCGGTCTTTTCCAGTAGGCGGAGCTGCAGCGCGATATCAGCGCTGCTGTAAATTTCTGATGGCACGGTACTACCATCCGACGCTGTCCCCTGGCGTAGTGGACGGAGCCGCATGCGTGTGGACCTCAAACGTTCTTCAGCTTCAGCTACGTACGTCTGAGAAATATCGCACCCAAAGTACCGCCTTCCAAGCTGATCGGCCGCTACCAAGGTTGTTCCTGAGCCCGCGAAGGGATCGAAAACTAGATCGCAGGGATCTGTAGATGCAGCAATACATCGCAAGGGAAGCTCGATCGGAAACGCTGCCACGTGGTTGCCATGCCCAACACTGGTGCTAAGATCCCACACAGTTCTAAGGTTGCGTCGCCCGTTAGCTCCGTCAGGAGAGGTCCATTGTGACACGGCAACCTCAGTTGCCGACTCAGGGTCGTACTTGTAGAAGCGAGTCTGGGTTAGCATGAAAATGTATTCGTGCGACGTGGTGGGGCGGTCCTTCACTGCTTCGGGAAGCGTATTGTCTTTTGACCACACAGTAACGGAACGGACCCACCATCCTAAACGTTGCGCCCCCAAGGCAATCTGGAAGGGGACAAGCGTGAGGTCCTTATCCTTTAGATAGGGATGCCCGGCCGAATAGCGGCGGACTGGATAGTCCTTCCAAGACTCCTTTGCTCGCCGGCCCTCCAAGGCATCCAGACGTTCACCCGAACCGGAGCGTACGTGAGAACGTGTCATATAAGTATCACCAACGTTCCACCACACCACCCCATCTTGACGTACGACCCGACGAAGTAGACGAAGTATCTCAAGTGTATGTCGAACGTATTCTTCGGGCCATTTCTCCTGGCCGAATGCTATTGTGGTACCGTCCGACCAAGTGGTCAATTGGTCGTCCGCATAGCGCCGGACGCCCCAATAGGGCGGTGAGGTCACAACCGTTTGGACAAAGTCGCTCGGCATTCTCCTTAGCCAATCCAGACAATTTCCTTGAGCGATCTGATTGACCGGGAACGATGCGGGATCCAAACTGTCCGAAGAGACGTTCAGCATAGGGGCGGGGGGGGTATCAGCGGCAAAATCGTCTTCGGTAGTAAATAGAGTCATTCGCTGCGAGCGTGAGGCTAGCCGTCGGACATCCTCCCAGAGGACCGAATCTTTGTCGCTACCTGTCCGCAGCTCGCCCGCCTTTATCAGGCGGCGGAGATGGACTGGTGACCAGCCCAACAGTTCTGCCGCGTCCGCGATGATGAGTTGGCTCTGCCCTGTCATACTTTTGCAACTGTTCGTAACTGGATCATTGCCGGCCTCCCGCACATCTAGACCGCGCTACCTCGCGTCTCGCACCATATTATTGACGATATCGTCAAATTTGTCAAGCCAACCTGATTGCCATCCGCCCTATGATATGGGAGTTATGGATGTCGCTGACGAAAACGCACTACTCCCATTGTCGCTGGCCGCCGTGGAGTTCGGCGTCAAGCACAGCCGACTTCGCATGGCCGCTTGGCAGGGGCGCCTTCCCAGCATTAAGCCTGGTCATGATTATCTCGTCCGTAGGAGGGACGTGGCCGCTTTCTTGGCGACCACTCGTCGTGGGCGACCGCCCGGTGGCGTCCCATCCGTTGGTGGTTAGGCCGTGCTAAGCCCAGTTTCCGAGCACCTCCGCAGCCCTACCCTGAATCGTCGCGGCGACCAGCGTCCGCAAGTGATCAGGCGTCCCCAATGCTAGCTTCCCCTGCCAGCTTTGTGGTCTGTTTATCACTGTTTCAGGGCAGACGACCATGTGGATGCGTTCCACCTCAGCCGGGGGCAGATATTCATACCAATAGGCGAGAATCTGCGGAACGCCTGCGGTCACAGTCCCCCGCTTGAGCGAGTACTTGCATTCAACAAGCAACTCAATTGACAGTGGCGGGATGTCTGTCAATAGCCATAGATCGGGCCGAAGGTAGCCGCCACCCGGGCTTCTGGTCAGGGTCCGGTATGGGCTATGGCTGTTGCGATACATTTCGGGAACGGTTTGGTAGAAGCAGCTCCATACCCCCTCAATCAATTCGGCGGTAAGGCATGGCATTCCGCGCTCTCCAGCGCCCAAAGGGGCTGATGTGTGCCATACCGCCTGGCGGTCGACCTGGCGGACGGCGGAGGCGGCAACGCCCAATGCGCCGAGTTCGAAGAGTTGCTCGCCTAAGCGTGGCAGGATCGGGGCAAGAGCGAGAAGCTGGCTCTCTACGGTTCCGCGCCACAAAGCAGCAAGCCGGCGTGCATTTCGCCCGATGAGTGTCCATACGTTACCCATTGCAGTGCAGGTGGATACGTCGAATTCATTCAGCCCTGATACGTCAGCGACTCCTCGCACTTCAGGAAGATCGAGTGCTGCGACCAACCTGCGTCTGCCTATGTCCGATAGGGCCCAGTGTCCGAGGTTCTGGTGAACAAGGTCGTCGACACGTATTAACTCCTCGCAGAACCACCGAAGTGTACGAGTCGTCGGAGTATCAAACGTGCCATGTGGTCGCCGTTCGACGTAGAGATGTGAAGGATATCGACCGAACTGTGATATAGTAGCAACCCAATCCGTATGCGCGGTCGGCTGGTCTACAAACTCTGCTGACCGATAGACCTGCTGCTCAATAAGATCAAGCCAATCAGACGAGTGTCTGGGTAGCAGCGGAAATACCGTCTCTTCCATGAGCAACACGAGTGCGTAGGCAGCCCGAGCGCGCATCGCGTGAACGTTCCATCGGCGATTGACGTCCCATGCTGCCTGAGCAAGCCATTCAAATAAGGAGCCGGATCCCGCCCAATGCCGCGCCAGGTCTCTCACGCCTTCCCAAGGGAGCGGCGCAACCGGATCTTCGGCTTGTTCAGTATCTACCAAGTTCGTCGCCAAGATCCCTTCCCATTATGCCGGCCACGGCCTCAATAAGCTGCGCGCGCCGCTCCGGGTCGAGGCGCCGTAGCTGCGGACTCAGGTGTAGCACGTAGGCATCCCGCAAGTGCGCTAGAGCCACTTGCGAAATGGAGTTGGGAGCAGCGCCTGCCGGAGGCGGGGCTGAGTTTTCGTCGGCAACGTAGCGAGCCATATCGAGAAACGGCGCCGGTCCTAGTGGAAGCACCCCGAGGTGGGCCGCGTACAACTGCTGGATCAGTGTTAGTAGGTTGACAGGAAGGCCTGCGATTCGGCCCAACGGATTCATTATCTCGTCCGCCTCAAGAGGAGGGACAGGAATCGTCGCCCAACGACGCGATAAAGCCGCCCCCATCGAGAACACCCGCCCGAGATCTTCGCTGTTATACGTGCCAATGATCCGCCAGTCTGTCCCGGCAACGTAGACCCGCTGCGCACTGTCTTCCACCATTCGGCTCTCCGGCTCCTTGCCCCAAGCCAATAGCATTGGTATACCGGCATCCGTTAGGGTCGTCTGTCCCAAGCTGACGTCTTGTCCAGCGAGGAAGGTCAGGACGGGCCCAAGCACTCGGTCTAGGTCGGCTCGGTTCATTTCATCTATCACAAGCCAGCGGTTCCCTCGGAGCGCTGCAAGCAAGAATCCTTCTCGAAAGACCAAATTGCCATCCGCCTGGGGAAAGTAACCACCGACAATTGTCCGTGCAGTCCAATCAGTCTCGGCGGTAAACCGGTCGAACTCGGGAGGCTGGGACAGCCCGAAGGAATCTGGACTGTCGCGAGCCTCCTCGATAAGCTTGTCGGCCAACCGAGACTTACCTGTGCCGGGAGGGCCAACAAACGCGATGGCCTTTTTTCGTACCAAGGCGCGGCGTGCGCGGCGCCAACCGTGTCACTCACGACGATATCACCTGCATCACTTGGTTCGAGATCGACCAAACCGGCGATCGCTGTCGCTGCTTCGGCCTGAGCGGGTCGCGGCGGGTGCAGGTAAGGAGGTAGGGAGTCTATCGCGTCGCGAAATCCCACTGAATCCAAGGATGCGGCGAAGGTTGGGACTCTGTCGAAAATCTCCTCGATGTCAATCGATCTGAGGTGAAAGACCGTCTGGAAACGCTCGGAGAGATACTGGGTATCAGAATGGCCAACGATGTTTGGAAAGACCTCGCCGCGAAGTAGAAATGCGGCCGCAGGTTCGAACGGTATCTTCCTTCCAAGTTTAGCGGCTATGTAAGCCGGAGCGCTATTGGGAATCGCGACGAAGAAGTGATCGCCCTCCTTACGCACGTTAAGGAATCTGGCAAGCGTTCGTCCTTCATACAGCCAACTGTAGGGACCGCGTCGCTCATAGCCCTGTCCTAACCACTCCAGACGTCCCTCGCGAGTGCCGAACGGGTTGACATAGCACTGAGGAGAGTCTGGAGCTAGGCCAAAAAAGCGATTCAACTCCGGTTGTAAGCTGCCAGGGCCTATCGCGCGGACGTCGATTTCGGCACCAGGCGCCGTTTCTCGTGCCTTCAGCGTCAGATAGCCGAGAAGTGCCGCACGTCCGGTCCGGTCCACGCGGATGTCCATCAGCACCCGTAGTGCGTTCAGCACCGTTGAAGCCGATATCCTCCCCCCATTTGACGGGATCGCGCTACTGGAAACTACTGCCATCGTCAAAATCATCCATCGAACTCGGGCTCCCGGGACAACAAAGGGTCACTCGAAACTGTTCGTGTGCGGACTCCTCTGGCCCATTCGCCGATGATACACGGCCGTGGGGAGCTGTGAAATCGAGCGGGCCAGTGAGACGGGACGGATTGCGATGGAGACGGCAACCACAAAGTGGCCGACACCACGCCTGGGCGCCTCAGGATGCTGAGATCGCAGGCGAGTTAGACCGCCGCTTCGTCGCCTCCCCAATGATCTCCAGTTGCCGAATGGTCGCATCTTGCCAATGAGACATCGCCATGAATGCTTCGCTGCCGACCGACACGTAGGTCTCGATCCTGACTATGGCATCCAGCATATGTCGAAGATAGGGGACATCCCTTTTCACAAGGGTACGGCCTCGCCCAGTACCTCGTCCCGGATGTACCGGCTAACGGCAGCCTCGGTGACCACGTCGACCTTGCGCCCAAGCAGGTCCTCCAGCTCCTGCTTGATAGCCACAATATCAAGTAGGCTGCGGCCACGCTCCAGGTCAATCAATACGTCGACGTCGCTCTCCGGTCCGGCCTCCCCACGGCGACTGAGCCGAACACCCCGACCCGGGTGGCGCCGTGAGAACGGGCGATGCGCAGTATTTCTGCGCGCTTACTTTGCAGCTCTTGATAATCCATCGGCGATCCCCCGTAGATTATGCCAGGTGTGATGAACCTGCTCCGGCCCCGCCCACCAGCACGCCGCCCCCTCATATTGCGTTGTGGTTCACCCTGGTACGTAGTGCAAGAACTAGTATGATATGCAATGTCAGAGGCCAATGACCCGCCGGATCTTGGAACAACTACTAAGCCGAAACCTGCCGAGCGTCAATATCACACCGTCGTCGAAGCAGCCAAAGTGTTAGACGTCAGTCCGTCCACCGTGTGGCGCTGGATCCAGGCGGAGCGACTGTCCGCCTATCGGGTGGGGCCGAGAACGATCCGGCTCAAGAAGGAAGACCTGGAGCAGATGATGCGGCCTGTCCGCGAAAAGCCACCGGAGGTGCATACGATCCAGCCATGGGTCTCTGAGACTGTCTCAGAGGAGGAGATAGCTCGGAGGCAGGCCCTGGTGGCTCGACTACTGGAGGAGCGAGACAAACATAGGAGCATCGCCCCGTTCACTACTGCCGATCTGGTCAGGCAGGTTCGGGAGCAACGGATACGCCGTCATGCCTCCCGGTGACGCCGCTGTCGTAGACGCTTCGGTAGCGCTCAAGTGGTTCTTTCGCGACGAGGACCACGTCGATCGGGCCACGGCCATGTTCGCTCACTTTATGTCGGGAAAGATCGATCTTCTCGCCCCGGTCTGTATTCGCTCGGAGGTTCCTGCGTCCATAGCCCGCGGATACTCAGGACCGGTCACGTCGACTATCGCCTGAGGAGGGAAGGCAGGCTATCGAGCGGTTCCTTGCCCTGGGAGTCAAGACCCGCGATGACGACGGCCTTGTCCTGGCGGCGTACGCGCTTGTACAGCAATTCGGCTATGCACTCTACGATGTGCTCTATCTAGCTCTTGCCGAGGCTTTGGACATACCGTTTGTCACTGCCGACCGCAAACTGGCCACCAGGGTTTCCCGCCTCCCTTACGTCGTCTGGATTGGCAATTACTGGCCGGGCAGCAGCCGGTGAACGCCGAGTAGGACACCAGTGACGTCCGGCGGCCCGGACGCCGGAGATCTCACCATTTCCCTGCCCGGCGCGCAATGGGTGGCTGCGCTCGAAGCGTTTGCCCGTACTTGACAGTGCGACGTAAAGCTGTATAATGCACCTCGACGTCACACTGTTGAGAAAAGCAATGGAACACGAGCCGAACGAAGCCCTTGGCATTGCCGAGCTGGCCGCGGAGGCCGACGTCACGCCGCGCACCGTCCGCTACTACGTGGCGGAAGGGCTGTTGCCGCCACCGGGCGGGGCCGGGCAACAGCGCACCTACGGCCGCGAGCATCTGCTGCGCCTGCGCGCCATCAAGCGCCTCAAGGAGGCTTATCTGCCCCTGGGTGAGATCCGCGAGTGCCTCGCCGGCCTATCCGCGGCGGAGGTGGAGCGTCTCGCCGAAGGGCCTGCGCCGCCGCTGACCAGCGCGTCGGAGTATCTGGGCGCGGTGCTCAGTGCTCCCGCGCGGCAGCGCACGGACGAGGGCAACAGGGAGCACAGATATCAGCTTGCCGGGCGTTCGAGCACACCCATCGCGGCTGCCGCTGCCCCGGTCCGTCCGCTGACCGCTGAGCGGCTGATGACTGCCGCGCCGGCATCGCCGGCGCCGGCCGCTACGACCTGGCGGCGAGTCGTGCTGGCGCCGGGTGTGGAGCTGCACTACCAGCCATCGGCTGACCCGCGCCGCGCTTCGCTGATCGAGGCGCTGATTCTGGAAGCGATCGAGCGGCTGGCGAACGTCTCGCCGCCCCGTGACCCTCGGTCGTAGCGTGCTGGAAGGAAATGCGATGTCACTTTGCCTGGATGCCTCGTTGGACCGGCCGCTCGTTCGCGAGGATGCCGCGTTCGAGCGGTACCTCATGTTGACACTGAAGACGCCGGCGGGCGCCGTCCGGCGCCCGCCACTGAATCTGGCGCTGGTCATCGACTGCAGCGGCTCGATGGCCGGCCAGAAGCTGGCGCGGGTCAAGGAGGCGGCGGGGTTTGTCGTCCGCCATCTCACCGGCGCCGATCGAGTGGCCGTAGTTGCCTACCACGACGAGGTCGCGGTCGTGGCGCCGAGCGCGCTGCTCACTCCGCAGGCCAAGGTCGATCTGCTGGGTGCGGTCCGGCGGATCGAGGCCGATGGCATGACCAATCTCAGCGGCGGCTGGCTCACCGGCTGCCAGGAGGTCGCCAAGCATCAGAACGGGGATAACGTGCTGCATCGCACCTTGCTGCTGACGGACGGACTGGCGAATGTAGGCGTCACCGCCATCGAGGAGCTGGTCGAGCACGCGCGCCAGCTCAGGCTGCGCGGGATGGTCACCTCGACGATGGGGGTGGGCAGCGACTTCAACGAGGAGCTCCTGGAAGCGATCGCCCGGCACGGCGGCGGCCGCTTTCAGTACGTTGAGACGGCCCAGCACATCCCGGATTGCATTCAGGGCGAGCTTGGGGAGATGCTGCAGTTAAGCGCGCGCAAGGTGGCGGTCGAGGTGTCGCTTCCCGAGCAAGTGCGCTGCGTGCACTGCCTGAACGGCTACGGCCTCGAACAGATCAGCTCGGGCGTGCGGGTCCACCTGGGAGACGTGCTCGCCGGTGACACCCGGCGTGTGATTCTGCAATTGGCCGCTGGCCCCGGCGAGATCGGGCGTGTCTTCGTCGTGAAGTCGCTGGTGATGTACGTGGAGGGGGCGACCGGGCACGGAACCGAGGAAGCATTCCCCGCGGCGGAGCTCCGCTGCGCCGATCAGGCGGCTGTTGATAGCCAGGTGACGAACGACGAGGTGGGTCGCGAGGTGGAGCTGCTGCTCGTGGCGAGGGCCAAGGAGGACGCCGTGCGGCTCAGCCGCGCTGGGAACCCCGCGGCCGCGGCCACGATGCTCGCTGCAGCGGGCCGGGCGTTGAGCGCCAGCCCGTATCGGTCCGATCCGACCATGGCGGGTGAAGCGGCCTTCCTGGCGAGCATGGCGGCGGACGCCGCCCAGGGACTAGCGGAACACCAGCACAAGGAGCTGCGCTACCAGTCATACCTCGCACGCGAGGCGAGACGACGGTACGACGGGCCGCGCCGGCCGGTCTGAGCACGTTCGCCCAAGCGCTACTCGCGGACACGCCTCTCGCCTCACTTGCCCTAGTGGCGTAGTACAAAAGGGGAGCCGGCGTCTGCCGGGCGATCTCAGGCCGATTGCCTGTCGGCGCGGGCAGTCCGGCCGCCGTCGCCGACGCCCGGCGAAGCGGCACGTCGACCTACTGATATACTGCCCGCGTGACGAACAGCACGGTCGGCACGCTCTCGGCCACCGAGGCCCGTGCCTTGGCGCTACGGACGCAGGGCTTCGGCGAGGCGTGGCCCGGCGGTCCGGTCGAGGTCCTCTTCCGGCTCGGCGCCCTGCAGCTCGACGCGGTGAGCGTGGTCGCCCGGCCCCAAGACTTGGTCCCCTTCTCGCGCCTGGGCGCCTTCTCCCCGGTGGCGCTGGCCGATGCCGTCTATGGGCGCCGCCAGGGCTTCGAGTATTGGGGGCACGAGGCGTCGTGGCTGCCGATGGCGGAGTACCGCTACTTCCTGCCGCGCATGGCCTACTATCGCGCGTACGAGCCGTTCGCCGCGCATCGCCGGCAGAACGCGGCGGACTACGCGGACGTGCTGTCCCGTCTCCGTGCCGAAGGACCGCTCACCTCGGCGGCGTTTGCAGCCCCCGACCCGCGGCGTGGGACAGGAGGCTTGAGGACCCTTGGACTCGGCGGCAACTGGTGGGAGCGCCGGCCGGCCAAGCGCGTGCTGGAGGTTCTCTTCGCCGGCGGGGAGGTGATGGCCGTTGGTCGCACCGCCGGCTTTGCCCGTCAGTATGACCTGCCCGAGCGGGTGCTGCCCACCGGCCTCGACGCCGCCGACCCCGGTCGCTTCGAGGCGGCCCGGTACCTGCTGCGGCGGGCGGTGGGCGCGCTCGGCGTCTCGTCCGCCAAGGAAGCCGCCCGCTACTATAGCCTAACGCTGCAAGAATGGCGCCCAGCACTGGCGAGCCTCGAGGAGGCGGGTGAGATCGTTCGCCTGAGCGTGGAGGGTTGGCGCGGTGTCGGCTATGCGCTCCCGGGCGCGCTGAATGGCCCGCTGGGCGTGCCGACGCACCCGCCGGTCTTCCTCTCGCCGTTCGACAACCTAATCTGGGAGCGCGAGCGCGCGGAGCGGCTCTTCGGGTTCTCCTACCGGATCGAGATCTACGTGCCCGCGCCACAACGCCGCTACGGCTACTACGTGCTGCCTCTCCTCACTGGCGGGGCGCTGACCGGCCGGGCCGACCTCAAGCTGGATCGCGCGGCCGGCGTGCTGCGCGTCCGGGCGATCTACCTGGAAGGGGCCGCGCCCGAAGACGCGGCGAGCGCGCTGCGCGACCTGGCGGCGCACCTCGGCGCGGCGCGGGTCGACGTGGAGCGCGCCGAGCCAGCGAGCGCGCTGCCCTGCCTGCAGGAGGCGGTGGTGACCCCCGTGCTCGCCGGCGAGCCGCCCCAATGGCCGGCGCGGCCGCCGTCGCCCGAAACGTGCCGGGCCGGCTCCGGCCCCCAGGACACCGGTCAATGAGGGGGCTGGCGACGTAGTCCCAAATGGCACTTCATCCTGCCCATCCCTGGAAGTCAGGAGCGATCGACCGTTCCATGATGTGCCATGAACGTGCGCTGTGCCGCGCGAAGTCGTGCCTCGGCGCCAGCTTCATTCCCTGTCTGCAGGAGGGATAATAGTTGATCGTCGATGGCTCCCCGCCAGAAGGCGGCGCGTTGCGCCGGCAGTAACTGCCGATTGATCTCGGCGCGGCAACGCGCCACGACCTTGCTCAAGAGGCCCCACTCGTCGCCCAATGTGCCGGCGACGGCGTCCCGCGCCATCTGACTGACAACCGGTCCTCCGCCGCCGCTCCAGACGGCCACCTGGAGATCGCCGCGTTCCAACAGCGCGGGCGCAATCACCGTGCCTTCCTCGGGCGCGTCGGCCACATTAACGAGGATGCCACGCTGCCGTGCCTCACCGGCGAGTTGCCTGTTCGTTTCTCGATCGTCGGTGCAAGCCAGCGCCAGGAAGCATCCGTCCAGGTCAGCGACTGCAACGGGCCGTGCGCTCCAGTCCAGCTTCCCCGCCTCTGCCAGCGCGCGCAGCGGCGCCGTCACCTCCGGCGCAACGACGTGGACCCGCGCTCCGGCGTCCAGCAGCGGGCCAACCTTCCGCTCCGCCACCGCGCCGCCGCCGGCCACGAGACATAACATGTCCGCGAGTTGAAGACCAACCGGATAGATGTTCACCACCTAGCAGTCACCATTCATTCGTCTGCCTGTTCTCCCGTCTCCCACTGGGTTGATACTGTTGGCCATAGGCAACGTTGTGCCGGTGCGGTGGCCAGGGCGTATAGCAATGCGCCCCTACCGTTACGATCGGTTCTGGTAGGGGCGTATTGCTATACGCCCTGATCTGGCCGTCGGGGCACTCCTTACGAATGGCCAAGAGCGCCGGGTTGCAGGGGCGGGGTTTGCCCCGCCCTATGTCGTGACGTCTCGCGGAGCGCGGCCTCATACACCAGCTTGAGCGGCGCCCCGTGCGCGCTTGCCGCCGCCGCGCAATCCTCGTACTCCGGCGCACGATTGACGACCTCGCCGTCCAGCACGCCCATCTTGACCCGCACGTCACCGTATGGCGTCCGTACCGTTTCCCACTGCCGCTCGAGGCGATCACGCTGCACCTGACTCGTTCGCACGCCCAGCGTCGTGGTTTCTCGGAAGAGCACGTGGCGGAGCGAGGACGCACGCTCCGGCTCGGCCAGCACGCTCAGCAACACGGCAGGCCGGCCCTTCTTCATCTGGATCGGGCTGAGCCACACGTCGAGAGCGCCGGCTTCGAAGAGGCGATCCCAGACGTAGCTGTACAGCTCCGGCTGCATGTCGTCCAGGTTGCAATTGAGGACCAGAAGGGCCTCGCTTGTTGGTGCATCCCCAACTACCGGTTGGCCCAGAGTGAGTCGAACGACGTTGGCGTGCGGCAAGGACTTCTGGCCGGCGCCGTAGCCGACGGCCTGCACGCGCAACGGTGGCTGCGCCTCGACCGGCTCGCCCAGCGTGGCCAGCAGGGCGGCGCCCGTTGGGGTGAGCAGCTCGCCCGCGTCGGGGGCGCCGTAGGTGATGAGCCGGCGAGCCAGCAGCGCCACGGCGGGCGGCGGCACGGGGACCAGGCCGTGGGCGATGCGCACGCTGCCGCCGCCGACGTTCACCGGCCCGACGAGGAGCCGCGAAACCCCCAGCGCGGCCAGGCCGGCGACAACGCCGGTCACGTCGAACAACGTATCCAGCGCCCCGATCTCGTGGAAATGCACGTCGTCGACGGTCGTCCCATGGACCCCCGCTTCCGCCTGCGCCAGCGCGCTGAGGACGCGTGCCACCTCCTCCTGCGCGTGCGAGGGGAGCCGCGACGCTTTCAGGAGCGCCAGTAGGTCACGTAGACGCCGGAGCGGCTGCCCCCCGGGTAAGTCGAACCGGACCTGCGTGGCGGCGATACCATGCTGCACCACCTGTTTGCAGTGCAGCTCCCATCCGCTTAGGGGAAACTGCCCTAGTGTTCGTTGCAGCTCCTCTGCCGGCCAGCCGGCCGCCAGGAGCGCTCCTAGCAGCATGTCCCCGCTGGCGCCGGAGATACCATCCACGTAGGCAAAGGTCACGTTGGAGCCTCCGGCAGATGGTTGATCAGGCTGGCGATGTACCCGGCGCCGAAGCCGTTGTCGATGTTCACCACGGACACACCGGAGGCGCAGGAGTTGAGCATGCCCAACAGCGCGGCCAGCCCGCCGAAGGAGGCGCCGTAGCCGACGCTGGTCGGTACCGCGATCACCGGTACGCGCACCAGGCCCCCAACGACGCTGGGCAGGGCGCCCTCCATGCCGGCGACGACGACGATGACCCGCGCCTCGTTCAGTAGCCTGTGCCGCGCCAGCAGTCGGTGCAAGCCGGCGACTCCGACATCGTAGAGCCGCTCGACCCGGTTGCCCATGACCGTCGCGGTCACCGCCGCTTCCTCAGCGACCGGAACGTCCGACGTGCCGGCGCTCACGACGGCGATGGTTCCTCCCGTGCAGGGCAATGGCTCGCCGACCACCACGCAGCGAGCCGCCTCGTGGTAGACCGTCGCCGGCAACGCTTCGGCGAGGGCCGTCGCTACGGCAGGCGCCGCACGCGTCGCCAGCACCGGCACCGTATTCGTCCGCAGCCGCGTCGCGATGCCGACGATCTGCTCGACTGTCTTGCCCTGGCAGAGGATCACCTCGGGGAACCCCTGCCGCAGGAAGCGGTGGTGGTCGATCTGGGCATAGCCGAGGTCTTCGAACGGCAGCGTGCGCAGCAGCTCCAACGCTTCGTCCGTCGTCCGCCGGCCCTCGCGGACGCTCTCCAGGAGTTGACGTAACTGCTCAGGTTCCATGGTGTTCCATTACGTCACACGCTTCCACAATCTGCCGCCAATCGTCGAGCAGTGTCGGCACGACCACCGCTGGCGCCACGGCCCCGTAGCGCTCGTCTCCATAGCCTACCGCGAGCCGCCGGAGGGCGGGCGCCACGCCGGGCAGCCGTCCGGCCAGATCGCCGCAGTGTTCCAGCGCGGTCTGCCGCGGCAGCCGCCCGCTGCCGAGCCGCGCTGCCCGGACCTGCAGCGAGACGTACATTTCCCGCGCGCTGCGCGGCGTCGCGTTGGCGTTGCGCTTGCCTGACCGACCGGGCAGGCTCAGCGTTTGGCCGGTCGATCGGCGCCGCAGGAGCTGGGCGAGCCAGTCGCCCAAGTAGCTCCAGCGCCAGACGCTCTCCCGCTGGTCCGAAGCGCGCTGGCTAGTCTCGGCGCGCCGGCGAACGGCCCCGCTGACGAGCAGCAGCACCGCCAGCGCGGCCAGCGCGATGGCAACCCACATGGCAATGGTGAGCCAGCCGTCCAGCGTGTGGTTCATCGCCTCTTGCTGCTGGCGCAGCTGCTCCAATGGATTGGCTCCTCGCGGCTGTTGCGGGGGCTGGACCGCGTGGGCCCGCCGGAGCAGCGCCAGGAGTGGCCCGTAGAGGATGGCGAACAGCAGGTACCCTACCGGCAACAGCAGGTAGTAGAGCGCAGTGCCTACCAGGCTTGCTGCCAGGTGCAGACCCGCCAGTCCAGCTCGGGCGAGGCTGGGCACGAGCGCCACCAGAAGCGCGGTCGCCGCAGCGCCGCCCGCGACAGCAGCGAGCGCGGCGCCCCAGATCTTCCGGCCCGAGTCCGCGAGCTCATCTTCCTCCATCAACTGCAGCCGCTGGGCATAGACCAGGCTCACCAGGGCCACCGCGGCGAAGACGAGCGCCGCCCAGTTCTGCTCGGTCCGCGCCGCCGGTGGCATGGCCGGGAGCACTGTTCGGGCCAGCAGTGCGACGGTGACGCCCAGCGTCCCGGCGACGACGGCCGCGCGGTAGCGCGCCTCCGGCAGGTCGTCCTCGGCGAGACTGCGCGCATGCCAGACTAACAAGAGGGCCAACAGCACGAACGGCACGCGTGGCGGGAAGAGGCCAAGCGCAAGAATCGCCAGCACTGCCGCTCCCAATCGGCCCGCGGCGCCGGCGACGCGACCGGATGCCGCCCCCGGCAACAGGTTGAAGAAGAGGTTGGCGAAGGATGCCAGGGCGATCAGAAGCGGGGTCGGCGGCGAATCGTTATCCCCGATCATCGCGCCCACGACGGTGGCGACGGCGACGAGCCAGGCAGTTTCCAGCAACGCCAGCAAGAGCGCCTGGCGAAGCGTAGACTGGAAGAGGCGCATCAGGCGGCCAGCCCGTCCAACCCCGCGCCGCCCGTGTCGCGCGGGTCGCAGCGGAAGATGGCGTGTCCCCGTCGGCGCGCCACGTCGAGAGCCATGACAACGTCAGCGGAGTCCAGCACACTGACGAGCAGTAGCGCCGCTCCTAGCGGCAATCGCGACAGCTCCCGCTCCAAGAGCGGGGCAACCGGCAGTCCGAAGTACGGAATCAGGCGCGCCATGTGTTCTAAAATAACGGTGAGCTGGTCGGGCGACCGGCCGAGCGGGACGCGGATGTACTGATCGGAGTTCACCGTGAGCGTGTTGGAAAGCAGCCCTACCGGAATCTTGCGCTCCAGACTGTCGCGGGCGATCGTCGCGGCCACGCTGATCGCCCGCTCCAGGAGGGCGTGGTCGACCCCATGCCATGGGTGCTCCGCTGTGTTGCCGTCCAAGACCAGCATCAGTTGCAGGCTTGCGCCCGGATCGTAGACGCGGCTCTGCAGGCGGCCCAGCCTCGCCGTGGCGCGCCAGTGCAGGCGGCGCAACTGGTCGCCCGCGACGTAATCGCGCGCGCCGGCCAGGCGGGTCGGGTCTTCCCAGAGTGGACGCGCCGCCTTGACCTCCCCGTAGGGGTGGTAGGCCCGCACCGTGTAGTCCCAGCCGTCCAACAGGGAGGGATAGACGAGCACCTCGTCTTTCCCTCCGAGTGTCTGTGCCGCACTGAACAGGCCGAAGGGGTCGCCGGCCGTTGCTTCAACGGCGCCAAACTGGTAGCAGCCGCGGCGCTCGGCCCGCAGCGAGACGGTCCGGCTGACGCGCTCGAACGGCCCCAGGGTGAACGCCTGGCGGACCGTGATCTGGCGCAGGGCGGATGGAGGCTGTTGTCCGCCGGCCGGGGCCAACCCGGTGGAGAAGCGCTCGACCACGGTCACCCACGGCACGGGGAGCAGCTTACGGTTGGTAAGACTCAGGCGCAAGTCGACATCCTCGCCCGGGAACAGCCGCCGCTCGGCGAAGTGCCGCTCGTGGCTGACCCGGTCCAGCGCGTAATTTCGCCAGAGGTAGGCCAGCCCGCCAACGGCGAGCCCGCCCGACGCGGCGATCAGGAGCGCCGTGCTGCCGGCGGCCAGAGCAACGATGATAAGGAGCAGCAGCACGGGTAGCCACCATCGCTCGAATAGACGCCGCTGGCGGCTAGACATGGTCCACCGGCGCCGGAATCGTCTCCAGCAGGTCCGCGACGATCTGCGTCGGCGTGCGGCCGCGCAGCCGGGCCTGGGCGCGAGGGATGAGGCGATGCGCCAGCACCGGCGCTGCCAGCGCCTTGACGTCGTCCGGCAGCACGTAGGTTCGACCGGCCAGCAGGGCCCACGCCTGGCATGCCCGCAGCAGCGCCAGCGTCGCGCGCGGGCTGGCGCCAAGCTGCAGCAAATCAAGCTCCCGTGTTCGCCGCGTCAGCGCCAGCGCGTAGCCTTCTACCGCCTCGTCGATGCGAGTGCGCCGTGTCCGCCGCTGGAGATCGATCACCTCCGCCGGTGTCAGGACCGGCTCCAGGTCGGCCAGGGGCTCCGCCTCGCGAAAGCGGCGGACGATGGCCAGCTCCTCCGCCTCCGTTGGGTAGCCGACACTGCAGGCGATCAGAAAGCGGTCGAGCTGCGCTTCCGGCAACGGGAAGGTGCCTTCCAGCTCCACGGGATTCTGCGTGGCGACCACAAAGAACGGGCTGGGCAGCGGCAAGCTGACGCCGTCGATGGAGACCTGGCGCTCCTCCATCGCCTCCAGCAGCGCCGATTGGGTGCGCGGCCCGGCGCGGTTGATCTCATCGGCCAGCAGCACCTGGGTGAAGATCGGGCCGGGCCGGCGCTCGAACTGGGCCGTCTGCTGGTTGAAGATGCTGCCGCCGGTGACGTCCGACGGCAGCAGGTCTGGGGTGAACTGCAGCCGTTGGAAGCTGCAGCCCAGCGCCTTCGCCAGCGCCTTCGCCAGCGTCGTCTTGCCGGTGCCCGGCACGTCGTCCAACAAGGCGTGCCCGCCGGCGGCAAGCGCGACCAGCAACATGGTCACGGCGCGGTCGGCGCCGACGATGACTTGCTGGATGGCCGAGCGTAGCCGGTGCAATGGCGCGTCTGCAGCGGCCGGCTGCCCCACCGCGACCCTCGCTCGCTCTACGTCCACCGCGCCCACGCCGCCCCCTGAACCATGTTTCATGCCTGCCTCCGATGATACCGTCCGGACGGTGGTCTACCGGGCGTGCCTTCCCGTTTGCTTGACGTCGCGCGTTAAATGTGGCATATCTGATCCTCGGCTAGGCCGAAGGGCGTGAGGACGGACGACGCGTGCAGAACGAATGGCAGTCCCGGCTGGATTTCCTGCTCGTCCTGATCGCCATAGTGGTGCTGACCGTCCTGGTATTTCGGTTGCTCGGTCCTCAAGTCTACGCCTTGACCGCCTACGTCCTGGACCGCATTGCCGGCTTCTTCGCCGCCATCAACGGCCTGCTGGCAGGGGTTACCGGGCGCGCGCGGTAGGTGTCGTTCTACCAAGGCTAGGGTCACCGTTTGGCCCTAGCCCCAAAGTGATTGACTCATCGTTCAGGACGAACACATCTACTTGACGGGACCTATAGCCGGAACTCGCGAGAGCTTATGGCATCCAACCGTCCCAGCCCGACAACCATCCCGGCAGCACACTGACCTTCGCGTTCGACAACGACGCCTATCAGCCTGACAGGGCGCAGTAGAACCGTTCTCCCGAAGTGACGCCTTCGCCTTGGGATTACTGTACACTGCGATAGGTAGGCTGTGCTGGCTATCAATGCGGTCGGGCCTCGATCGCTCGCGCATCGGGGTGTGCGAATGCCGGATTCGGCCGATCCGCAGTGGCGCGCCAGCTTCTTGGGTCTGGTCCGCCGCCCCGATAGACAGGAGATTCCTCATGCGATTGCTGCGCGGGCACTTTCTGCTGGTGCTGCTGCTCCTGAGCGCACCTGCGGAGTCAGTGATGGCGAGCGGTCCCCCTCCCAGCTCAGGCCTTGGGGGGCTCCAGGTCACGATTACAAACCTGCCGCCAAATGTCCGCGCCGGAGCGGCGGTGACGGGTCCCGCGCCTGGGGGCGTGACGCGGCAGGTCCCGTTCACCATGACGCTCCCCCTCCAGGCCGGCCAATATACGATAAGCGCGAACCCGGTGCGAGTTCTTCCGGTGTTGGAAAGAAGGCCCCCCGGAAGCACCGAGCGCACGTACTTCCCAACCGTAACCCCAGCGACGGTGACCGTGCAGGCGGGGACGACCGCGCAGGCCGTGGTGGACTATCTCACGATTGTGCCCGACACGACCAAGGTCCTCGGCAGCACCGTCCTGCGCACGCTGATCTCTGCCAGCCCGGACGGCGTTACCCTTGTCTTCGCTAACTCTCCCGCGTTGCCGCCGCTCGCGCCGGGGGATGTCCTGGTGGCAGGCGTGTCGCCCCAGACCCCTTTCGGGTTCCTGCGCAAGGTGACGGCGGTTAGCGTACAAGGGACACAGGTGGTGGTGACGACCGGCCCGGCGACGCTGTTCGACGCGGCTCCCCGCGGGGGCTTCGACGTCCAGGCCACCTTGACAGCGAACGACATCTAGGGCGTGGTCGCCCCGGCCTCAGTGCGGAGCGGCACCAAGAGCGCAGGGGCGCCGCTCCTTAAGAACATCAAGAAGCATCTGTCCTGTGACGCCGGGGGTTCGGCGGAGCTGGACGGCAGCATCTCGGTCGTCCCGAGCTTCCACTTCGCCCCGCAGTGGGGACTCTTTCCCCCGTCGGTCACCCAGGTGACGTTCACCGGCACGGTGGCGGAGACCGCCGCGCTGACGACGTCCGCGTCGGCCAGCGCGCAATGCACGCTCGAGAAGACGCCGCTCCTGGCCACACCGATTCAGTTCACTCCCATCGAGGTCACAGTTGGTGTCGTCCCCGTGGTGATCGTGCCGACACTGCCGTTCTATATCAGCGCTGACGGCCACGTCGAACTGAGTATCACCGCGGGAGCGACCCAACAGGCGGCGGTGACCGCCGGCGTGGACTATGCGAACGGGACCTTTACCCCGATAGGACAGTCCACCAACAGCTTCACGGACAGCCTGCCATCGGTTTCCGCGCTGGACGGGCCCGTGCAAGGATCGGTGGGGACAGCTCTCTCCCTCCTGCTCTATGATGTCGCCGGGCCAGCGGTGGACATCGACGGATCCATGCAGTTCGCGGTCACCCCAGCCCAGACGCCCTGGTGCCAGCTCTCCGCAGGGCTAGACGCCGGCGCCGGACTGGTAGTGCCGATCCTTGACCTCGACTACAGCAACCCGAGCATCTTCTCCCACACCTTCCAGCTAGCACAGTGCAACGGGCCGCTCCCGTCGGGCAGCATCACGGTAGCCCAGCAGGTGGTGGGGCCGGCGCCCAGCAGCGACTGGGCCTTCGGCGGCGACCTCGGCCGCTTCGCCCTACCGGCCGTGGGCGGTTCCAAGGTCTTCCAGAGGCTCATCGCGGGCAACTACACGCTCACGGTGACGCCCCAGCCGGGCTATGGCCTGTCAACAAGTTGCAGCGACGGTGTAACGGGGACCAACTCGGTCACGGTGACGCTGGCGACGGGCCAGGGCGTCACCTGCACCTTCGTCGCGTCGGCCACATCGACGTCCCCCCAATGTGACGGGGATCAGCCCGTCGAGCGGCCCCACGACCGGCGGCACCTCGGTCAGCATCACCGGCAGCAACTTCACCGGGACGACCGCAGTGCTGTTCGGCTCCATGCCCGCAAGTTCCTTCAGGGTGAACTCGGACATCTCGATCACGGCGGCCTCGCCGGCCGAGGCAGCTGGGACTGTCCAGGTTCGAGTCACCACACCGGCAGGCACATCACCACTGAATCCGCCGGCAGATCAGTTCACGTTCGGCAGCGGCGGACCCGGCGGTGGCCCCTGGCCGATGTTCCGCCACGACCTCCAGCACACCGGCCGCAGTTCCGTCGACGGGCCCGGCACGGCGGCACTTGATTGGTCCTACCAAACCGGCGACGCCGTCTTCTCCTCGCCCGCGGTAGGGGGGGACGGCACGATCTACGTCGGGTCCGTTGACGGCTACGTCTACGCACTCGCCCCCGACGGCAGCCTCCGGTGGCGCTACCAGACCGGCGCTCCCATTCTAGCCTCCTCGCCCGCGATTGGCGGGGACGGCACAGTTTACGTCGGTTCCAACGACGGTCACGTCTACGCGCTCCGCCCGGACGGCAGCCTCGACTGGCGATACCAGACTGGCGGCGAGGTCCAGTCCTCGCCGGCGGTCGGAGCGGACGGTACCGTCTATGTCGGTTCACTCGATGGCCGTCTGTACGCCCTCGGTCCCGGCGGTAGCCTCGACTGGCTGTTCCAGACCGGCGGCCATGTATTCTCCTCACCTGCTATCGGGGCGGACGGGACGATCTATGTCGGTTCCGACGACGACTACGTCTACGCGCTCAATCCCGACGGCAGCCTAATGTGGCGATACCAGACCAGCGGCAATGTTGACTCCTCCCCGGCTATCTCGGCGGACGGCACGCTTCATGTCGGGTCCAGTGACCACTACGTCTATACATTTGGCCCCTGAGACCAGTTGGTATCGGGTTCTGAGCCCAAGCCGTCTCGAACGCCGGGAGCTGAGCTTCGACGTCGCCACACTTGGGATGTGCCAGGTCCCGTGGGAAGGCGGCATGGCCTCTGCCCGCGCCCTTCCGCGCGTTTGCGGTGCCTTCTCTTATGGGGACCACTGGGTAGTCGGAGAACCGATCCACTAACATGTGCCGATCAACCCGACTGATGAAGGGACATCCTCCGAAAGTAAGCTCCCGCGTCAATCATTGCCTCTTCGTCAGGTAGGCTGGCGCGGTATCCTGAACTGCAAAATGAGGAGATGGCGGCGTGACGGGATCGAGCGCTGGCCGTCCCGATTACGACCAGACGCTCAAGCGCCTGCTCACGCGCGCCCACGACGGCGTCCTGGCGCTGCTCCTGCCCGGCGCCCGCTGGCTGGGCGAGCGCTCCCCCGAGCTGCCGGCGGCGCGGCGCCAGGCCGATCTGGTCTGGGAGGTCGAGGCCGGCGGAGCGCGCCCTGGCGACGCCGGAGGCCGGCGTGTGGCCGTTGGCGATGCTCATGGCGGGGGCGACGGCGGAGACGCTGGCGACGGTAGCCGAGCGGATCGCCGGAGCAGCGCTGCCGCGAAACGAGCGTGAGGAGCTGACCGGGCTGCTGGTGGTGCTGGCGGGGCTGCGCTTGACGCGCCCGGTGGTGGAGCAGGTGCTGGGGAGGAGCCCGATGATCCGTGATTTGCTGAGCGAATCCAGCATCGTGGAGCTGTGGCGGGAGGAGGGCGAGGCCAAAGGCAAGGCCGAGGGCGAGGCCAGGGGTGAGGCCAAGGGCCAGCGCGCCATGGCGCAAGCGGTCCTGGAGAGCCGGTTCGGGCCGCTAGACGCGGCAGAGGCAGCGGCGCTACAGGCGGCGGACGAACCGGCGCTGCGCGCGCTGGCCGCCCACCTCGCGACCGCCTCGCGAGAACAGATCCGCGCGCGGCTGGGCGTGGCGTAAGGCAAGTTTGATTTGTCGACGGGAGGCGTGCAAGTTGTTTCGCGCCGGCGACGTGACCATAGGACGTCCCGCCCACTGGGCCACACCTACAAGGGACTGTTCGGCGGGTTCAGCCGTCGCTGGTTCGGACGATGTCCATCCCGCGGGGGACCCCACACGGGCTTTGCCTAGTGATCCGCACGCCACGGCGTACGGTAGACGGGCCGGCGCCAGGGCCTGAGGCGAACTCGTCGCCGTGCGTTGCCTTGCCTTGCAGCCCGGCCACTCGGTAGCATTAACCTGCGGTGCCATTGGCGCGCCGCGGGAAGGGCTGTCATGCCGGAAACCGAAACGCTATTCGAGGAGATCGCCCGGCGAGTTGCTGCCGGGGAGTCGCTGGCAGTCGCGACGATCGTCACCACGCGAGGGTCGACGCCGCGCGAAGTTGGCGCTAAGATGCTCATCCGAGCTGATGGCGGCATCGCCGGCACAATCGGCGGGGGTTGCGGCGAGGCCGACGTCTGGCGCGCCGCGCTCGACGTGATCGACACCAAGGCGCCCACCACCGTCCAGGTGGACCTGACCGAAGAGATGAATCTGCGCACGGAGGCCGTCTGCGGCGGCATCATGCAGGTCTTCGTGGAGCCCCGCTATCCGGCAGGAGCCGACGCTGAAGCGGATGCCGCCCCCGCGGGCGACGGTTTTGCCGGAGCCATCAGCGAAGCCCAGCGCCGGCGGCAGGCGGTCGCACTGGTCACGACGGTGCGCGGCTCCACGGTGGTGCGGCGGGGGACGCGACTCCTGGTCGGGACGGAGACCACCACGGGGACGCTGGGTTCGACCGACCTCGATGGGCAGGCGGCGGCTGCCGCGCGGCAAGCTCTAAATAGCAGCTCCGGCCGTCCCGTGACGATCACCCTCCGCGCTCCGGACGGACAGGAAGTCGGTGAGGCGTTCGTCGAACTGTTCTTGCCGGCGCCGCGCCTGCTCATCCTTGGGGCCGGGCACATCGCCGTGCCGCTGGCCCGCGTTGGCAAGCTGCTGGGACTCGAAGTGACTGTCCTCGACGACCGCGCCGCCTTTGCCAACCGCGCCCGCTTCCCTGAAGCGGATGAGGTGCTGGCCGCCGACTTCGGGGCCACGCTGGCAACCTATCCGATAGACCGCTGTACCTACGTGGTGCTCGTCACGCGCGGTCACCAGCAAGATGTCGCCGCGCTGCGCTCGCTCGTGAACAGCGATGCTCCCTATATCGGCATGATCGGCAGCAAGCGCCGCGTCTGGACGGTGCTCAAGCTCCTGCACGAGGAAGGCGTGCCCGCGGAGAAACTGCTGCGCCTGTTCGCTCCAATCGGCGTGGATGTCGAGGCCATCACACCGGCGGAGATCGCCGTGGCCATCGGCGCCGAGTTGGTGAAGGTGCGTCGCGGCGGCAGCGCCGCGTCGCTGTCCGATGAGACGCGGGAGCTGTATCGACAGCGCCTAATGCGGCGCACGCAAGCGACCGAGGAAAGGAACCGAGGACCAGGGGCCAGGGG
>CALBSQ010000394.1 GCA_937967325.1 uncultured Chloroflexota bacterium | reverse complement strand
GATGCCATGATCCAGCGCCGTGATGAGCTGGCGGAGGAGTATCAGCGGCTGGGCGGGGAGCGCGCCGAGGCGGAAGCGAAGCGCGTCCTGGCCGGCCTGGGATTCGTCAACGCCGATTTCCCTCGCCCTACGCAGGAGTTGTCGGGCGGCTGGCGCGTCCGTCTGGCGCTGGCGCGACTCCTGGTCATGGCCCCAGATGTCCTGCTGTTGGACGAGCCGACCAATCACCTGGACCTAAGCGCCGTGGAGTGGCTCGAGGCCGAGCTCGCAGCCTATCGCGGCGGACTGGTCGTGGTGTCGCACGACCGCACCTTTCTGGATCACGTCACCAACGAGATCCTGGAGGTTGAGGCCGGGCGGGCGACCGCCTACACCGGCAACTACTCCGCTTATGCCAAGGAGCGCGAGCGGCGGCGGAAGTCTGCCGAAGCCTCGGCCAAGCGGCGCGAAGTGGAGATCGGCAAGCAGCGTCAGTTCATCCAGCGCTTCGGCGCCCAGGCCGCCTGGGCCAGCCAGGTGAAGAGTCGCGAGAAGATGCTCGCCAAGCTGGAAAAAGAGGCGGCGGACGAAGCCGCCGCGGCGCCGGTACGCCGGAGGGCCGTCACCTTCCGCTTCCCGCCGGCCACCCACTCCGGTCGCGTGGTCTGCGACGTGACCAGCCTCACCAAGCAGTACGGCGGCGAGCTCATCATTGCGCCGTTCTCGTTCATCGTTGAGCGCGGCGAGCGCATCGCCATGGTCGGCCCAAACGGTAGCGGCAAGTCGACCTTGCTGCGCGTGCTGGCCGGCCTGGAAGCGCCGGATAGCGGCGCCGTGTCCTTTGGCCAGCAGACGCGGGTTGCCTACTTCGCCCAGCACCAGGCCGACGTGCTCGACGCCGACCGCACCGTACTCGAGGAGGCAGCGTCGGAGGCGCCGGACGGTACGCCGCACGAGAAGGTGCGCGAGGCGTTGGGCCGCATGCTTTTCAAGACGGACATGATGTCCAGTAAGGTCGGCAGTCTCTCCGGCGGCGAGCGGGCACGGCTGGCCCTGGCCAAGCTCCTCCTCATGACGGCGAATCTGCTGCTGTTGGATGAGCCGACCAACCACCTGGATATCCCTTCCAAAGAAGCGCTGGAGGCGGCGCTCTCCGGCTACGAGGGCACCATTCTCGTGGCCAGCCACGACCGCTACTTCCTGGAGCGGTTGCACACCGCCAAGCTCATCGTCATGGAAGGGGCCGGCCAGTCGGCGGTGGTCCGTCTCGGCACCTACGACGACTGGCGGGACATGCAATCCCGCGCCCAGACGGCCCAGTTGGAAGCCGACCTGGCCGAGCAGGTCAAGGTCGAGGCGAAAGTCGCCGAACAGCAGGCGCTCAACGACGAGATCTCTCGAATGGAAGGCAAGCGCGAGGCCATCGCCAAGCAACTGGCCGACCCCGCGGCCTTCAAGGAAGACGGCGACTGGGGCGATCTGCTCGAGGAGTACCAGTCTATCGACGCTCGCTTGTCAGGGCTGCTGGCGCGGCGCATGGGGGAGCACCAGCGGGAGCGGGTCGCCGAGCTGGTCGGGGCGCGGGAGTAACGCCGGTGGGGCGTCCTTTCCCTTCCTGGGCAGCGGCACTCAGCCAGCCGCTCATCTTCGTCGCCCCGATGGACGGCGTGACCGACTGGGCCTTCCGCGAGATCTGCTACCGGTTGGGCGCTGAGGCGGCCGTCTCCGAGTTCGCGCCGGCGGCTGGGCTGTCGGTGGCAGCGCACAAGCTGCTGCGGACAATTGGCGCGCGCCACGGCGACAAGCCTTTCCTCGTACAGCTCTACGGCAAATATGCCGCCGACTTCGCTCGTGCCGCTCGCCTCATCTACAACGCGCTGCCCTGCGCCGGCATCGACGTCAACATGGGCTGTCCGGCCGATCAGGTCGTGTCGCACAGCCACGGCAGCGCGCTGATGCGGGAGCCGGAGCTGGGCGGAGAGATCGTGTCGGCCTTGTGCGCCGCGACGCCCTTGCCGGTGAGCGTGAAGATGCGCGCCGGCTGGGACAGCGTCAACGCGCCCGAAGTCGCCCAGGTGCTGGAAGCCGCCGGGGCCAGCATGTTAACGATCCACGGGCGCACCCGCATGCAACGCTTCACCGGGTTAGCTAGCCTGGAGGCGATCGCGGCGACTTGCCGCGCGGTTTCCGTCCCTGTGGTCGGCAATGGAGACATCCGCGACCTGGAGTCGGCGCGGCACATGCTTCAGGAAACTGGCGTCGCCGGTATTATGGTCGGGCGCGGCGCCGAGGGCAACCCCTGGATCTTCTCCGAGCTGCGCCGGCAGCTCAAGGGTGAGCCGGTCCCCGGGCTGGAGCGCTGGACGCTGTCCAACGTCGTGCGCGAGCACGTGCGGCTGGCGGTCGAGGATCGCGGCGACGAGCGCCACACGTTCCTGCCCATACGCAAGCATTTGATCTGGTATGCCCGTGGCATTCCCGGCAAGGATGCGCTGCGGGTGAAAGCGCAGCAGGTGTCGTCGGCAGCCGACGTGGAAGCCTGGCTCGCCGACGTGGAAGCTGCTATGCAGGCTGCCGGATGGGATGCCGCTCGACCACGACTGGATCCCATGGCGGCGTAGACAGCTCGCGAGCATTCGGGTAGTATTCCGTCATGCAGCGAATATCTCGTCGCCTGCTTGGCAAGCTGGCGGTGACCAGCGTCGGCCTATCCGGCTCCTTGCTTCCTGCCCTGGCTTCGGCGGCTACCTTGCCGTCCGATCCGGCGGGTGGCGCCTACCAGATCCAGTACATTCAGCGTCTGGTCGACGATCTAACCCTGGACAGCATCTACGCCCATCTCCACCCGAACTCCTCCTCGGATGTGGTCGGCAGCATTCCCTACGGCTCGCCCGTCTATGTCCTCGACCAGGCGGATGGTGAAAAGCTGTGGTATGGTGGCACGACCTGGTACAAGGTGGCGCTGACCTATGGCGAGGGCTGGGTCTACGAGACGTTGCTCGGCGACAGCCCACAGGGAAAAGCGGCTCCGCCTTTGCCGCTGCCGGTACCGCCTCCGCTCTCCACGCCGGATCCCGTGGGACCGGGTCGCTCGATCGTGATTCGCCTGGCCGACCAGTTCCTTTGGGCATTTGACGGCTCGGAGACCACCGTCGCCGTGGGCTGCTCGACAGGAGGTAAGGGTCTGGAGACTCCCCAAGGCGACTTTCTGGTCAAGAAGCACATCCGGAACTACATGTTCAATTCCCCCTGGCCGAAAGGCTCTCCCGACTGGTACGAGAGTGAAGAGGCGAGCTACGCGTTACTCTTCCACGGCGCCGGCTACTTCCTGCACGACGCGCCCTGGCGCCGCATCTTCGGCCCCGACAGCCAGGGCGGACAAGGTCCGCTCGGCAAGGACAACACCGGCTCCCACGGCTGCGTAAACCTACCCTACTATACGGCGCAGTTCCTCTACAGTTGGGCGCCGGACGGAATGCCCGTGCGCGTGGTTTGAGCAGCCCGAGCGAGAGGCCGCTTGACCGAAAGCGCCGGGTGGGGCCAAGATTACGAAGCGGGCGACCGCGTCGAAGGCGGCGCCCCACCCTTCTGTCACTCGCGCGCCTCGGCGCCGGCCTCCAGTTGTTGCCGCGTGAGGTGCAGCCGCACTGTCCCGTCCTCCACCGCCTCGATGGCGCTGGCTGGAACCTGGATGGAGCGAGCGGTCCACAAATGGCCGGTCCGCACGACCAGATGAGACAACTTGCCGGTATTCGGGTCGCTGACCAGTTCTTCGACGTGGCCAACTTCGCCGTCCGACGCCTCGACGACGGCATCACGACCGATGGCGGCCTCGCCTTCGGGGACGCGCTCCTCCACCACCGGAGGCACAGCGGGCGGGATCCGTTGCGCCCCGAAGGAGGCCGCGGCCCACGTCGCCGGGAAGAGGTAGTCGGATTGTTCGTAGCCGAGAGTAGGATGTTGAACCTCCGGCGCGACGTAGATCGCTTGTTCGAAGCGATCCATGGCCGCCAGCTCGTCCTTCGTGCAGCTCAGCCGGACTCGGTCGCGATTGGCGGACAGCACTCGGTCCCTCGGGACCAGCACCGGGGCGCCCATCGCGGCTTCGGCGTCGACGACGAGGTGCGTCACCGTCTCCGAAGCACGGTCAACAATGATCTGACGCAGCTTGCCGCCCCGACTGTCGGTACACTCGACATCTGCGCCCACGTGAAACTCCGCTTCCACGGTAGATACTCCTCCCCGGCGTCAACTGGGCCGTTTAGAATCAAGGCGCGACCGAAGCTGCTCCGGCGTGTCGGTGGCGATGTGGGTCAGCACCGCGGCGAGCACTTCCTCGTCTGCCCTCGCGATGGCCGCGCAACTCCTCGTCCAGCGACCCCAACCGCTCCTGCAATGCGAGGAGGAAGGCCTTACGCATCCCTTCGTCTCGCCCCTCGTCTCGCCCCTCAGCTCGCCCCTCAGCTCGCCCCTCGGCTCTTGCCTCTGCCTTCCAGATATCGGCTACTCCAGAGTGCCTGACCAACTCGTCGAGCATCAGATTCCTCCTGAGTGCTTCCAAAAGGGCCCCGGGCGGAAAACGAATCCCCGCCAGCAAGACGAGCAGCCCTGCCAGGTCGCCCCGCTCCGGCGACGGCACGGATGCCGCCGTGATCCGCTCGGCCACGGCGACGACGCTGTCGACCGTCGCGCCGGCCATCAGACCGGCCAGGGGCCAGAGGTCGACGTAGGGCGTCTCGAGCACCCGCCCCGCCGGGACCTCCCTGAGCCGGACGACATCGAAGGCGTATCGCAGATCCTCCCGGCCGGCCCATACTACCACGAAGGGCGATTGGGGTACCGCCCGCGCCGTCCCGCGCCATCCTCGGCTTCCCACACCAGGTCGGCCTGGCGGGCCACCGCGGGCAATTCCGGCGAGCGTTCGCCTCGCCACACGAGATCCGGCGCCACGAGCGCCAGAACCCCGTCATGGCCCCGAGTCAGAGTCCGCTTGAGGGCTTGATCAAAGCTTGGCCTGCCCGCTGTCGAGGATGTTGACTGATGGCCTTCGGCGCGTGTACTGTCCATACTTCCGGTCAACCGTAACGTGTAATCCCAGCACCTGGCAGCAATGCGGTGAGAACGTGCCCGTTCGTCTGGTCCCCGGCCTTGGCCCGCACCGGCTCGTGATGCTGCGCCCTGAGCACATTTAGGAGTCCTGCAATGCGAGGCTTCGCGTCGGGATGGCCACGGATGATGCAACGGCGGGACCGATGAAGCGGACCAGGACGGAATGCGCCTCCGCAGCGTCGTGATCCAGGAGCTTCCAGGCGGCCTGAACGCCGGGAGGTGTCGTCAACTTGCAGAACACTGGGTCGCACGAAAATGAAGTCGACCAGGCCGCGCCGAGGAGGCCATATGGCTCCTCGGCGTGGCCTGGCTTTAGACATCGAGACCAAACAGCCCGGCTGCTATCAGCAGGTCCGGGTCATGCCGCGCGATGGTCTCCGGATCCGCAACTCGCTCGAAGGCGGAGCCCTCGAAGATCGCCCAGCATGCGAGGACATCGGAGAAGCGGCTGGTGTAGGCGATGCCATGGTAGCCGTGCTCGTAGGCCCAGCGGCCGATCGCCTGGGTTAGCGCGGCTGGGACCGCGCGCACCGCTGACGTCCAGATCTTCCAGGCCGAGGCGAACAAGCAGAGGCGCCAGGTCCTGGCGCAGGGCCTCACAGGTCTCCGGTGCTCGCAGATCCAACCAGCGCTGCCCTGGGACACGACGCAGTTGTCCGAGGCAGCGATGGCGCAGCCAGCCCTCCGGGACGCGCGGGCGCGGTAGTTCCCGCCCCCCACCCGGCTGCTCACGGATGGCGGCGAGGAACGCGACGGGGATACGGA
>CALBSQ010000393.1 GCA_937967325.1 uncultured Chloroflexota bacterium | reverse complement strand
GCCAGCGCGTCCGGCAGCCGGATGACCGTGCTGTCGTAGAGGGAGACCCCGGCGAAGCGGCGCAGCAGCGGCAGGTCCACCGGGGCGGCCGCCAGCAGGCGCTGCATCGCCGCCCCAAGTACCCGCCGCAGGCAATCCGCCGCCGGCTCGGTGAAGCGCTGCGCCAGCCCCTGTGGGCTGATGGCGATCCCCAGCGCCGCCCCCATCCCCGCCAGCGCTCAGGCTGGCGTCGGGCTGCTCCAGCCAGCCCAGCACCAGCGTCTGCACGAAGCCGCTCCCCGTCAGCGCCCGCTGCCGCCGCACAAACCGGCTCTCCTTGGCCGCTTGGTCGGCCACCGCCGTCAACACGGGCTGGACCGCCGCCGCCACACCCGCGATACTGACCACGTGGGCTCCTTCCGGTCTGCTGTCTTGTCGTCACAACAAGCCAGCATGCCGGAAGCGCGCCCCCTTGTCACGCCGCTCGCTCGCTTCATCCCTAAATTGATGCCTATTGGGCGGGCCCAAGGCCAGCCCCTACACCGCGTTATCCGCAGCGGTCGCCTACCTTCCCTTTCGAGGCGCCGTGGCGGAGGAAATCGGGGCCCGATTGCAAGACTGCTGTAGAGCTATAAATTTCTTATGGTATCCTGGCAACGCGGGTGCTCGGAACGGAGATAGGAGGGCGAGCCATGGCACGACGTCCGAAGCAGACCGACCTGATGGGGCTCGAGGCGTTCGCGCTGCTCCAGCACGGCTATTTCCACCGGCGCGACGCGCACGCCTACGGCCTCTCCGACGCGATGCTCTCCTACCATACGAAAACCGGCCGCTTCGAGCGCTGCCTGCCCGCCGTCTATCGTCTATCCATCGCGCCGCTCGACGTGGACGATAACTACGTGCAGGCGTGGGTCTGGACCGGCTACCGCGGCGCCCTCTCCCACGAGACCGCGCTCGAGATCTACGACCTGAGCGACGTCGCCCCTCCCTGGCTGCACCTGACCCTGCCGCCCGGAAGCGAACCGACCAGCGTCCCGCCGACCTTCCGCGTCCACATCGCGCCACTGCCGCCCGACGAGTTCCGGAACTACGCCAGCATCCGCCTGACCACGCCGGCTCGCTCGATCGTGGACGCCGCCGTCGCCGGGACCGAGCCGAATCAAATCATCGCCGCGGTGTGGCAGGCGGTCGACCGCCACCTCGCCACGGCGGCGACCCTCCAAGAACTGGCGGCGCGCGACCAACGGACGGTGCATCAGCGATACGTGCGCCGGCTCATCGAGGAGGCGCTAGCCGACTACCATGCCGCGTGAGCGGCTTCAGACGGCGGAAAGTTGGCGCCAGCAAGTCCTCCAGCGTCTGGCCAACGAGGCGTCCCGCCGGGGCGTGGATGTCCAACGCCTGCAGCAGCGCCTGGCGTTCGAGCGGTTGCTGGCGCGACTGCCAGCCGATGGCGCCTGGGTGCTCAAAGGTGGCTTCGCCTTGCAGGTTCGCTACGGCCTTACCGTTCGCCCGACAAAGGACATCGACCTGCTCGCCCCGTCGCCACTGGCGGAAGCACTCGCCAAACTCCAGGCGATCCTCGTGGAGCCGACCGGTGAGGATCGCTTTGACTTCGTCGCCCAACCAGCGCGGCCGTTGCCCGGCGATGCGGCTGGTACCCTGCGCGTTCAGATTCTATCCCGGCTCTCCGGTCGCAAATTTGTGGTTTTCACATCGATCTCGTGGGCGACGAGGTTCTCACCGAGGAGCCCGACCGTCTGCAAGGCATGGACCTCCTGAGCTTTGCTGGGATCGCTCCAGCTAGCTTCCCGGTGTTCCCCCTTGCGCAGCACCTCGCTGAGAAGCTACACGCTTACACGCAGCCACGCACTCGGGAGAACTCGCGGGTCAAGGATCTCGTGGACCTGGCCCTGATCCCGACCCTCGCGTCAATTGCGGCGGATCAGCTCCACGCAGCGCTGGCCGCAACGTTTAGCCGGACCGAGGGCCATGCGCTGCCGGCACGTTTGCCGGACCCGCCACTATCGTGGGTAGTGCCCTTCTCGACGATTAGCGCCGCCACGCCCGGCGCCCCAACAAGCGACCTGGGTAACGCCTACGAGCGCGCTGCCCGCTTCTGGGACCCGGTGCTGGCTGGCCGCGTGCCGGGACAGCATTGGCAGCCCGGGCCCCAGCATTGGGACCACGAGCAGGAGCGCTAGCCGGCGCACGCGGCCCACCGATTGCTACGCCCGCTGGCGCACGATGGCCGCGTCCTTCGTCGCCAGCGGCCTCCCGTCTCGCGGAGTTACCTTCCCAATGTATAGTATCTATATAATAGTAAGGGATGGCCGCCGGGGCCGGCCGGAACTGTCTGCTCGCGCATCGCGCAAAAGGAGCAAGCCATGACTGTCGCGGAAGCGCCGGCCGTTCTGCCGGACCGTGCCATGGTGGAGCGCACCACGGCAGCGCTGGAGGAGCGCGGCTTTCATACCCTCTACGTGCCGACCAAGGAGGAGGCCCTGCGCACGGTCCTCGGACTTGTTCCCGAAGGCGCGAGCGTCGCCCACGGCAGCTCGACGACGCTGCAGCAGATCGGCTTCATCGACGTGCTGGCACGTGGCGAGCGCGCCTATCGCTACCGCAACAAGGAATGGCTGGCGGAGACCGACCCGCGCAAGCGGACGACCACGCGGGCGGTGGCCTCCGCGACTGCCGAGTACTTCCTGGGAAGCGTCCAGGCTATCGCCGAGACTGGCGAGGTGGTGGCCGCCGACGCCGGTGGCAGCCGCCAGGCGCCCTACATCTTCGGTCCGCCGCACGTGATCTGGGTCGCCAGCATCAATAAGATCGTTCCAACCCTGGCGGACGCGCTGCAGCGCCTGCGCGAGGTTGCGCTTCCGCTGGAGGACCAGCGGATGAAGGCGACCGGCGCCCGGGGCAGCATGATTGGAAAGATCGTGATCTACGAGCGCGAGCGGCCGGGCCGCATCACGCTGGTGCTGGTCGGCGAGCCGCTCGGCTTCTGACCCGCCCATGGCAACCGCCTAAACGGTGGCTCCTGCTGGTTCCGTCCTCACTTCCAATACACCACGCGTCCGTGGCCCAGGTCGATCTGATGGTTGAAGGAACGGACAGCCCAAGTAACGACGTCGGGAAGCTGGCGCAGCCGTCCGGAGGCCAGGACGACCATCGTGACGTGGTACTCCTCGCTCTGGCTGATCACCTGTGGCCCCGCAAGGTAGCCGCTGGCGATACGGACGAATGACGTATCCGTGAGACCGGGCGGCGCCAGACGGTTGGCCCAGAAGGCGATCGTCTGTTGATCGGTGAGAATCACGTCCCGTGGCCGAGTATGGGCGTCGACGATCCTTGCCAACAGGATATCTTCGCGGTAGGCCGGGGTGGAGTGGCCCAGGCGCGACTCCGCGGCCCACGCCGGCCACACCTGCCCGGCGAAGCCAACCAGCGCCAACACGGCCGGAACAACCAGGAGCGTGGCGCCGGCAAGAGCAAGCGCCCGCAATGGCAGCGGCTTCTGCAGCGTGCGCCGGATGAGCGCCTGCGACAGCTCCAGAAACTGGGCCCAGCCCACGGCGATGGCGAGCGCCAGAGGAGGGAGCACGGTAGCCGCCTGGTGATCGAACAGTGGCTGCTGCCCCACCAAACCCGCCCCGGTAAAGAGCACCCAGGCAAGGGCGGCGAGACCGCGCCAGCCGCCTAGGAGACAGAGTGCCGCCAGCGGCGCGCCGAGCAGCGCGCTGGGCCGGAGCTTGGCGACGCCGGCGAGCACGCTGAGCTGCTTGGCCGCCTGCTCGGGACCGAGTGACAGGATGGGTTCGTGTTGGAGGAAGCCCACTAACGTAGCGAAGTTCTGTGCGGTGCTCACCGGGTGATAGGCGGTGCGGGCGACGATGTGGAACGTGACGGCCTGATCCCACACGAGCCGCGGCCCCAGGGCGAGCATGAAGACGGCACAGCTAGCGACGAAGATGCCGAAAGCGATGCCGGCGTCGGCCAGCACGTGGACGACGCGCTCGGTCCGGCGAGCCGGACGTTGCCACCAGTGGGCGAGGATCGACAAACCCAGGGCGGGGAACGCGTAGATGCCGAGGAGCTTCACCAGCGTGCCCGCGCTGACGCCGAGTGACGCCAGGACCAGCCAGCGACGGCGGCCGCCGTTGGCATAACGGGCCGCGCAGGCGACGCCGACCGCAGCCAAGGCGGCGCTCGGAACCTCGGCCTCGACGACGCGAGCGAAGCCCAAATAGTAGGGTGAGAGCAGCACCAACCCGCCGGCGAGCAGGCCCGCTAAGGGGCCGCGCAACTGCCAGCCGGCCGCTATCAACGCGGCAACCGTGAGCACGAAGCCGGCCGACGTGACCAGACGACCTGACCGCACGCTCTCGCCAAACAAACGGAAGCCTGTGTCGACCAGGACTAGCCAGAGCGGCGGCTGGGAGTCAAAGATGCCGCGGTAGAGGGGATAGCCGTGGTCCATCAAGCGAGCGGATTCGAGATAGACCCCTTCGTCGTAGTTGTCGCTGTACTGACCAAGGTTCACGAAGGCAATTCGGGCGGCGAGGACCAGCAGCACCGCGGCTAGAACGCAGACAATCGGGGCGACGAACCGGGCAGAGCCGATGGAGCGCTGGTCCGACTTCGAATGTGGCGGCGTCATAGGCGCCATTATCCATCACCGGCTCCGGGTACCCAGGCCCCTGACTCGACACCGTCCGGCTCTTAGTCCCCGCTATGCCGCTCTAATCGTTGGCGCAGGGCCGCAAGCTCCTGTTCCTTCTCCGCGAGCTCCTGCCGGTAACGGGCAAGCTCAGGCGAGACTTCGCTCTCGCGCAACTGACGCTCGCCGTCCCGAGGTACACCGCTACCTGCACGCCCTCTATGGCGATCGCCGCCGCGACCTGCTGGCTCTGCCAGCGTCCGTTGACATCAGGCTCCCACGGACGGTAGACGAAGATGTCCGGCAGCACGTCATAGCGTGTGCCGTCATGACGGCGCAAGGCGGTGATCATCGTTTGCATGAGCGTGTGAAACGGGATCGGCTGTCCCGGCTCGGTCGACGCGGTGGTGAGCTCGATGAGACCCAAGCGCAGATTGGCTATGGTCTCCTGGTGGAGATTGGTCCCCACGACGCTCTCCTCGGTATCGTCGGGCGGCCACAGCTTCGCCGGTGGAGATCGTAGGGCTGTGCTCTGCCGGTCACTCATGCCGATCGCACCTCGTATCCGCTCCCGCCTATGGTAGCGGGCTGCCACGGACGGCTACGGACAAGCCTACCGCCGCAACAAGGTATGCGCGGATGGCCCGCGAAACGGGATCGATAACGAGACCGCGTCGTTGTGATCGGGTTCCTACCACAGGCGGGATCGCCCACCTACCCCGTCTTCTTGTTGTTGATCTGGTCCTGGATCGCCTTGTTCATCAACGGCACGGCGGCGCTGAGCGTGTCATGCACATTGAGATCGTTATTCCACATGTCGCCAAACTTGCCCTGTTTCTGCAGGACGTTGATCGCTTCCTGGCCATAGGGGTCGGTGAAGGTGGGCTTGGCATATTGGAAGACGTCGTAGAAGGCCTGTTTGTTGGCCGGCGGCCCCGGCTGCTTGAGGATGAGCTGGGCCGCGGCCTTGTTCGCCGGCATGCCGTCGACGCCACCGGTGACGTACTGCTCTTCCGCCGGCTGGGAGACGAGGAACTTCATGAAGCTCCACGCCAGGTCAGGGGCGCGCGTGCCCTTCCACATCACCAGTCCGTCCGTCGGCAGGTTGGTCGAGTTGGACTTTGGTCCGTGCGGGATGAACGTGATGTCAAAGTCGAGCGACTGGTTCTTCTTGTAGCCGTTCCAGAAGTAGATGCCGTTGTACACCATGCCGGCCTTGCCGGTCATGCCGAAGGCGTTGGTGCCGAGCTTGCGGTCAGAGAGCTCCTTGGGCGTCGGCGCCACCTTGTGCTGGTAGACCAGATCGAGCCAATACTGGATGCCGGCGATGGCCTCCGGCGAGTCCATGAGGCTCTTCGTGCCATCGTCGCTGAAGATTTGGCCACCCTCGCCGAAGATCCAGGGCACCCAAGGGTTTTGGTGGTTGCGTGTCTCGAAGCCGTACTGGCCCATGACGCTCGGGTCGGTCGAGGGCTTGGTGAGCGCCGTGGCTGCGGCGAGGAAGCTATCCCAGGTCCAGCTGGGCGTGGGATACGCCTGCCCGGCCTGATCGAACAGCGTCTTGTTGTACCACAGGACGTAGGGACCACAGAGCATGGGCAGGCCAATCTGCTTCCCTTGGTAGCGATACCCGGCCATCGGGCTCTCGAAATAGTCGGCCGGCTTGTATTGCGCGTCCGTGGCCAGGTAGCGATCAAGGGGCTGCGTCACACCGGCGTTGAAGAGCTGAGTGTCGTAGGTCTCATCGGACCAGACGACGTCGGCGGCGCTGCCGCCCGTCGCCTGGACGATGAACTTGTTGTTGTCCCAATCCCAGGTGCCCTCGGCCGACACCTGCGTGCCGGGGTTTTGATCCTGGAACTGGCTGGCGAGTCCCTTATAGACCTTGTCGAAGGCGGGTCCCGGGGTGTAGGAGAGGCGGATCTTGCCGGGCGCCGCCGCGGGCGCGGCGCTGCTGGCCGCGACCGTGCTCGCCGGAGCGGCGGACGTGCTCACGGTAGCGCTGCTCGCCGCCGAGGTGGCGGAGGCCAGACTGGTCGAGGACGCGCTCGTGACCGCTTGAGCACTGCTCGCCGGGCTGCTGGTCGTCGGGCTCGCTGCCGCTGACGAGCTCACTGGAGCGCTACTTGCCGCCTGGCTGGTCGCCCCCTGACTGCTCGACGCCTGGCTGGTCGCCGCCGAGCCGCCACAGGCGGCGAGCGCCAGGGCGGCCAGGCCGCCCGTTACGGCCAGGGCGCTACGGACCAGCCGGCGGCGACTGATGAGGAAGGTCGCTGCCGGGCTGCCGGGATGGACGTGTACTGTCATGCTCAGACCTCCTGCGTGTGGGGCACTGACACCAGGGCGATATCTCGAATCTCGCGGACTCTTGCTGCCAGATGCCGAGTACATCGCGTTTGACTGCCCGTCGGCGTCCAGTATAGTGTTCTGAAACCGGTTTCACAAGTTGGACAGCGAAGGGGGCCAGCGGCGCCCGCGTCTGCCCCTAAAGGAGCAGGCTAAGAGTACGAAGCCGGCTCAAGCCGGCTGGGCTACTTTCACCAGCCGTCGGGCAACGCCAGCCGGCTTGAGACCCAGGTGTCCCGGCTACCGATGCGCTCGCCAGCCAGCGCAAATCTCCGTAGCGGACGCAACGAACGGGAAGGTGAGGACGACTGCCGCAAATGACCGATCACAGCAATGGAAGTTCGATTAGCACCACTTCGTCGGCGCCCGATCCAGTCGAGCGCGCGACAACGTCCGCCGCCCGGCCGGTGGTCCGTCCGCGGGTGACGCTACGTGACCTGGCGAGCGCGGCCGGGGTGAGCAAGAGTCTCGCTTCCCGTGCCCTGGCGAATTACCCGGACGTGGGGGCGGTCACGCGCGAGCGGGTGGCGCGACTCGCCGTCGAGATGGGCTACCGCGCCAGCGCTCGTGCCCGGGCCCTGGCGCCCGGCAAGCATGCCCAGGCCCGCTGTGCCGTCGTCAGCCTGGGCATGACGTCAGCGTCGCTCTGGCGCACGGTGTACGGGCCGGTCCTGACCGGGATTACCGCCCAGGCATCGGCGGAGAGCTTGGATGTCCACCTGGTGTCACTGGTGGGCGATCACCGGGAAGCGGCGGACATGCTGGCGCAGTTGGTGGCGGAGGACCGCGCCGATGGCCTGGTGCTGCTCACTTTCTTCCCGCTCGTAGCGGACGACGTCCAGCCACTGGAGGATGCGCGCGTCCCTTATGTGCTGGTCAACCGCCACTTCGGAGCGCACCCGGTCAACTGCGTCACGCCCGACTGGGCCGGAGCGACGCGTTTCGCGGTCGAGCACCTGACCGCTCTGGGCCACCGACGCCTGGCCTTGTTGCTGCCGGAGACGCATGCCTCCACCGCCCGTGACCACGAGACCGGCTGGCGTGACGGGCTGAGCCACCGTGGCATTGACCCGACCGATGTCCGCATCCTACGCTTCCGCGGTCAGCAGGACTCCGGCGCCTATCAACTCGCCAGGCGAGAGCTGGCGCGATTGGGCGCGAATGGTCACGACGGCCCCACCGCCATCGTCTGCATGAACGACCGCTACGCTCACGGCGTGCTGACCGCCGCGGCCGAGGCCGGTATCGCCGTGCCGCGCCAACTATCGGTAATCGGCTTCGACGACACCGTCGCGCCCTATCTCACGCCGGCACTGTGCGGCTTCGACCCGCATCTCTACGATGTCGGCGCCAGGGCCGCCACGCTGCTGGCCTCGGCGCTGCGTGGCCAGCTGACGGCGCCCCAGCGTATCCTCATGCCGTTAGACTTCGTCTGCCGGGCCAGCTGCGGCCCGGCTCCCGCGTAGGGGCAGTACTGCAATTCATCACCGAAGACCTCACTGCTCAGCCTTCAGGCGCTGGGGCTAACGCAGGCAGGACGGTAGCACACGAGGTCGCGGTAGGAGCGGGGGGAACAGGGGGAAATGGAAACGCGCTCGCCACTCGGCGGCCTGCCGGATTATGGCCGGCCGGGCTTCGCCGAACAGTACGGCGCCAGCCGGCCTCATACGCCGTCTGCGCTGGTGGACCTGCTTTGCCTGTACGCGCGCGTCGAGCGACCGCGGCTGGTCGTCGACCTCGGCTGTGGTACCGGACTCTCCACGGCCATCTGGCCGGATCGTGCCGATGGCGTGATCGGCATCGAGCGGGAGCCGGCGATGCTCGCGTTGGCTCGGCAAAGTCAGACCGCGCCCAACGTTGAGCTGCGCGGGGGCGTGGCCCAGGACACAGGCCTGCCCGCCGCGTCGGCCGACATCGTGACCTGCGTCCAGTCCTTCCACTGGATGGAGCCGGAAGCGACGCTGCGCGAAGTGGCGCGCATCCTCCGGCCGGGCGGCGTGTTCGCCGCGGTGGACTATGACATGCCGGCGGTTGGCTGGGAAGTCGAGGTTGCGGACCTCCGTTTCATCGAGACGGCCCGCCGGCTGCGCCGTGAGCACGGCCTCGGAATGCTGCAGGTCAAGTCGGTGGATCAGCGGAAATGGCCCAAGGACAGCCACCTGGACTCGCTCCGTGGCAGTGGCCATTTTTGCTACGTCCGAGAGGCTCTGCTGCACGGTGTCGAGCAGATCAGCGCCGAGCGCTTCCTACAGACGGCGCTGGAACTGGCGGGCGCGCCGTGGGGAGTGTTGGAAGCGCTCCACGCCCGCGGCGTGACTGACGAGCAGCTCGGTCTCACGCAGTTCCGGGCGGTCGCCGACCGGCTCGTTGGAGCAAACGGTCACTGGTTCGTAGGCTATCGTATCCGGTTGGGCATTCGAGCCTGACGCTCAAGGGGTCTCCAGCCGGCGAGGTCGTTGCCATCCAGCGCATCGGCGGCTCGGTCGGCATCGCCTTGACAATAGATAACGATACCGTTACTATTGCACCTGATGGTAAATGATCTCGACGCTACGCTCGCGGCGCTTGCCGAGCCCACCCGACGCCACGTGGTGGAGCTGCTGCGGGAACGGCCGCGCCGTGCCGGCGAGCTCGCCGCTGCCGCCGCCCTGAGCGGTCCCGCCATGAGCCGGCACCTGCGGGTGCTGCGTCGGAGCGGGCTGGTACAGGAGGAGCTCGGCGAGGACGACGCTCGCGTCCGCGTCTACCGGCTGCGGCCGGAGCCGTTTGCCGACCTCCAAGCGTGGCTGGCGCAGGTCCAGGCATTCTGGACCGACCAGCTCGACGCCTTCAGGCAGCACGTCGAGCGCAATCAGAAGGGAATGCATCCTTGAGTAATGCCGGCAGCGTGACCGCGACCGTCGAAGTGACGGTAGACCCGGCCACGGCCTTCGCGATCTTCACCCAGGAGATCGATCGGCTAAGCGGACCGTAGATTCGCCCAAATCGTCTCGACCAGTGAAGGCGTCCGTATAGCCAGCGAATCCAATGCGGCCGCCGGGATGGGCAGCACGGTCACATCGGTCGCCGCGGAAACGGTGACATCGTAGGGCGCACCGAGCAGGCTGTTCGTGGCGCAGCCTAGGGCAAGTCCCAGGCGTCCCGGTGCTATCCGGACTGCATTGCCATGTGTTGGCGTGATACTGAACTCGCCGTCGAGTAGCAAGTAGGCGGTCCTGCCTACCTCGCCCGCACGAAACAGCGCCGTTCCGGCAGGCACACTCCGACTCGGACATTCGACCAGGAGCGCCTGGATGTTGGCGGACGAAAGACCATGTAGCAAGGGCGCCTCTTGTAGTAGCGCTACATCCATATCAAGGTCCGACTCGGCCGGGACATAGCCTCGCCAGTCCTGAGGAGTGGGCGCCGAGACGACCGTGTCCCAGGCCACCTGCTGCAGGAAGGCGACATCATCCCCCAGAAGATCGACCGGAGCAGTCAAGTGGCCATCACCAGCCAGCACGCTCCGCACGCCCAGGCCCACCGGGCTGCGTCCGGTCAGCACCGCATAGAGCACGCAGGCCGCAAGGTACGTGCCGGGCGGCGCCGGGTGTGAGCCGTCGTCACGGTGCAACGCCGGCTCGGACCGGTCAGTCAACGCGCGCTGCCAGGCCGGGCCGACGGGCGCTACGCGCGCACCCAGCGCCCCTGCGGCGCCGTAGTAGGCGGCGTCGAGCGCCGCCTGCTGTTCGGGCCACCCGCGCTGCGCCCACGTTAAGAAGAGCACGACCCCGGCCCCGACACTCGCGGCCTCGTCGGCGAGCTGGCGCGCAGCGGCATGCATGACGGCGGGCGCGTCGATAGGCCGGGTGCTCTGCTCCTGGAGCACGACCGCGTTCCAGCCTCCCTCGCGTATGCGCGCGACTGCCTCGCCGTGCCTGAGATGACCCAACAGCGTCATGCCGCCGACAGCAACGGACTCGGTCTCGACGATGGCGCCGCCGGCCGCGGCGAGCTGGGTGAGCAGCCCAGGCAAATCGTTGAAGTAGACGTAGCTATTGCCGACAAACAAGACTCGCATACCGTGGCCTTTCCCGTTAGCGCCTGCATCGACCTGCCGGGCGGAGTGTACGTCTCCGGTCTTCGCTCTGCCTACCTCCCTCCTCCCGAACTTGGAGTTTCGTCTAACGACCATTAGGTTGGGCGGCGCCGCGCCGGCTCCAACTTGGAGTCATACGGGGGCGCGGCGACCGTTTCCCCCATGGGCGATGACGTTATATTGCCGGCGAAGTCAACGGCCCCCCGACCTCCCAGTGGTGCCCGAATGGATCGACGATGCGCCCTAAACGCCAGTCATGCTCTTCGCTGACTGGTGCGACTTGGGTGGCGCCTGCCGCGATCGCTTGCTTGCAGACGGCGTCGGGGTCTTCGACGATCAACAGCATCCGGACCGAGCATCCGCCCAGCGACTCAGGGCTGAAGTTGAGGTGCTCAGGCGACTCGTCGGCGACCCAGAACTCCGCCCCCGAGACGGACAACTGAGCGACGACGGATCCGGCGCCATCATCGACGCGGTACAGCTCGATGGCGCCAAACGCCGCCCTATAGAAGTCGACGGCCCGCGCGCCGTTCCTGACGGACAGCGTCGCGGTGATGGAAGTCTTGAAGCCGTTCGAGGACGGCGCTCGATCGCTCATGTTGGCGATTCCCCTCTACTGACAGGCTCGATCCATCCCGCGACTCGTGAGGAACAACCCCTTGAATCGAGGGAAAGGTCTGCCGTAGTCCACGACTCAGCGATGGCCCAAGTTGATACGGCGACCTAGGCGGAGTTTCCGGCATCCTCAATCACCCAATTCTAGTGTAACCAACGTCCTTCTATTAGTCAAGAGATCGCTTCCATACTAGTACTTATTCATCATTCGCGGCCACTTCTCAAAGAATTCCCTCCATATTATCACCTTATGCGGTAAAGTTCGGATTCATGCGGGATATGATGCCATCTTCGTAATCTCTCCGCTGGCTTGTAGGTTGTTCCAGCGAAGCGGTGCTCGACGATTGGAGGCACGACGTTGGCCGGCGTCAGCGACGACACGACTTTTGCGGAACGAGCTCGCCTGACCATCCGCTACGGCCGGCTTGCCGTGCGGCTGTTCCGGCAGGCTAGCCCCTGGGCCGTCTCGGCCATCCTGCTCATCCTGCTGGCGCAGGCACTGCTCTCGCCGGCGCAACTGGCGCTCTCGCGGCTGGTGCTGGATCGCGCGGCCATAGATTTGGAGCACGTGGCGCCGACCGACGCGCTGGCCGGGCGCTGGCCGCTGGGCGCCTGGATTGTCCTGGCCGCGGCGACGCTCGCCCTCGGGCAACTCCTCCAGCCGATTTCCGCCGTCTTGCAGAGCGCGGTTGGTGACCGGCTGAGCGGCGCCGTGACCATGCAGCTCATGCTGGCGGTCGACCGCTGGCAGGGCCTCGCCCACTTCGAGGACCCGGATCTCGCCGACGACATCGCACACACGCGCCGCCGCGTGCAGCAGGGAGGACTGGAAGTGCTCACCTACGGCGCCGGCGGCGTGCTGGCATGCGTCGTGGCAGTAGGGCTGGCGCTGTTGCTGGCCAAGCTGCACCCGCTCCTTCCTGCCCTGCTCGTCCTGGTAACCCTACCGCAGATGGCGCGACGGTGGGAGTACGGCCACCGCATGCGCAGCCACCTCTACGGCCAGACCACCGACGCACGCAAGCTCACCTACCAGACCGACACCCTGCTCACGCCCGAGCCGGCCAAGGACGTGCGGTTGTACATGCTCGGGCCGTTCTTCCAGCAGCGCTACGCCGCTATCTTCCGGCGCACCATGGCCGGCCTGGACCAACTGCGCCGCCGGCTGATGACCGAGGTGGCGCTCACCAGCGCGCTTGCGGCCGCCGCGGCCGGCGCCGTCTACTTCTACGTCGTCTGGCTGGTGACGCAGGGGCGAAGCAGCGTGGGCGACGTGGCGCTCTACGGCGGCGCGGCCACCATGCTGCAAGCGAACTTGCTCACCGTCGGCTTCGACCTCGCCTTCCTCCCCATGGTAATGGCCTTCCTGCCCAGCCTCCGCCGCATCCTCGACGCCCCGGCGGACCTGCCGATCGTCGCGCAACCGCTGCCGGCGCCGCGTCCGATCCGTGACGGCCTGATCTTCGATCACGTGGCCTTCGCCTATCCGGGCAGCGACCGACCAATCCTCCGGGACATCTCCTTCCGCCTGGGGCCGGGCCAATCGCTGGCGCTGGTCGGCCACAACGGCGCCGGCAAGACGACGCTGGTGAAGCTGCTGCTACACCTCTACGACCCGACCGCCGGCCGCATCCTGCTGGACGGCATCGACCTGCGGGAGTACGACCCGGCCGGCCTGCGCCGCGAGATGGGCGCGGTCTTCCAGGATTTCGTACGCTACGAGCTCACCGCCGCTGAAAACATCGCTATGGGGCAGCTCGACGCCATGCACGACCTGCCCCGACTGCTCGACGCCGCGCGGCGCGCCGGCGCCATTCCGCTGATCGAGGGCTTGTCGGAAGGATTGGCTACGCAATTGGGACGCGAGTTCGGCGGACGCGAGCTCTCGGGCGGGGAATGGCAGAAGCTCGCCCTGGCCCGTGCCTTCGTCCGCGACTGCCAGTTGCTCGTGCTGGACGAGCCAACCGCGGCGCTGGACGTACAAACGGAATACGACATCTACACCCGCTTCCACGAGCTATCAGCCATCAGCTATCAGCCATCAGCCACGAGCGGACGGGCCGAGTCGCACGTTGGCACAGGAACCCGCATGACCGTGCTGATCAGCCACCGCTTCTCCACCGTGCGCATGGCCGACCGCATCCTTTACCTCGCCGATGGCCGTATCCAGGAGGAGGGTAGTCATGAGGAGTTGCTGCGCCTCGACGGCGAGTACGCCCGCCTATATCGCCTGCAGGCCGCCCAGTATCTCGATAACGGGACGCGCGAGGTGACAGCATGAGGAGACGACCACCGCGGCTTGTCCCTTGGCTAATCAAATCCAGTGTCATGAGCAGGTTCCGACGCTGGGCCAGATCTGTCCCTCGAAGCTCCCCTCCCTTCGTAGGGGAGGGGCGGGGGGAGAGGTCCCGCGACCTCAGTCGCGCGCTGGCCATGGTCATCGCCGCGGCGCCCGCCGTGGCGGTCGCCTACCTGGCGCTGGCGCTGGTGTTGAACCTGCTGCCGGTACTGCAGGTCTGGCTAACACGGCAGGTGGTCAATGGGTTGGTAGCGCACGCCGGGGCGCTGGCGCTGCGCTACACCATGCTCTACGGACTGGCATTCTTGGTACCCGCCGCGCTCCAGCCGGTGCAGGACACGCTGATGGCCTGGCTGGAGGATCGCGCATGGGCGGAGGCGGATGGGCGGCTCATGCAAGCCGGCACACGCATCCCCGATCTTCGCCGGATCGAGTCTCCCACCTATGGCGACGAGCTGCTGCACGTGCAGGACGGCGCAGGAAGGGCTCCCCGCCTCGTGCCGGTGCTGCCGGGCCTGCTCGGCTCATTGGTCGCGCTCGCGGGCCTGATGCTCCTGTTAGCCCGACTCACGCCCGTCATTCCCCTCGCGCTGGTCGCAGCCACCAGCTTGCACGTACTGAGCCAGCGCCGCGTGAATCGCCTCAAGTACGAGTCGCTCACCGGCCGCTCGCGTCCCGCCCGCGAGATGGAGTACGCGCTGCGCGTCATGACTGATCCGGCGGCCGCCAAGGAGCTGCGTATCTTCGGCCAGGGCGGCTTCTTCCTGGCGCGCTACCGCGACCGGCTGCGGCAGGTGCTGTTCGAGAGCGACCGGTCACGCCGGGCTGAGCTGCGGCTCTCTGCGCTCTCCACCGGCTTGCAGGCGCTCGCCCTGGCCGGCGGATTCTGGTACGTCGCCGTTCAGGCCGGGGCCGGCCGGCTGACCTTGGGTGACGTCGCGCTGTACCTGGCAGCAGTGGCCCAGACGGAGAGCCGGCTGTTCACCATGGCCATGCAATACGGGGTCTTGAGCGGCATCTTGCTGCACCTGGGCAGCTTCTTCCGGTTCGTAGACGGGGCCGGTCCCTCGATTGCCATCGCGCCTGCGGACGAGGCTCGCCCCGCGCGACGTGACGTTCCGCTACCCCGGCAGCGCCACGCCGGTGCTCGACCGCATGACCACCACTCTCCCCGCCGGTACGGTGACAGCGCTGGTCGGCGCCAACGGCGCCGGCAAGAGCACCATCGTCAAGCTGCTCACGCGGATGTACGACCCGGACGGCGGGGACATCCTTCTCGACGGACTGCCGCTCGCCGCCTATGATCTGGCGTCGCTCCGCCGCCGCATCGCTGTGGTCTACCAGGACTTCGCTCACTTCGCCCTGTCGCTCCGGGACAACATCGCGGTAGGGGCGTTGGACGCCGATGCCGGACCCGACCAGGTTGTCACGGCAGCGCGCTGGTCGGGCGCGGACCACGTGGCAGCGAGGCTCCCGCGCGGCTACGACACCGAGTTCACTCGCCGCTTCGAGGGTGGCATCGACCTCTCCGGCGGCGAGTGGCAGAAAGTGGCGATGGCACGGGCCGCGATCCGCGACGCAGCGTTGGTGATCCTGGACGAGCCGACCGCTGCGCTGGACGCGGAGGCGGAGCACGAGTTGTTTCGGCGCTTCCGCGAGCTGGCCGAAGGCCGGACAGTGCTGCTGATCAGCCACCGGTTCAGCACGGTGCGCATGGCCGACCGGATCCTGATGCTGGAGGACGGACATGTCGTGGCTTCCGGCCGCCACGAGGAGCTGGTTGCCCAGGCCGGTCGTTACGCCGAGTTGTTCGAGATGCAGGCGGGACGCTACCGTTGAGTTCGGTGCGGGAGGCGCCGGCGCCTCCGGTGTCAGCGCAGTCGTGGTCTGGAGACTTGACACCAGACCACGACTGCCTTCTCTCGGCAAGAGTGCTACGATCGCGGATACCGGCGACAGGTGTGGACGGAGCCGAGATCTGGATAAGCGCATCGCGCCGCCTGGCTGGCTGACCGCGAGCGCAGGCTCCCGCCTTGCCACCACCGTCATCTCCACGGAGCCCTTGTCCGGCGGCTATACGCCGCAGCTCCTCTGCCGGCTCGTCCTTGCCAATGGCCGTCGCGTTGTGCTAAAGGCCGCCGCGGCGAGCACGGACGCGCCTGGGCAGATGGATTGGATATCAGGGCGGATCGACTGGGCGACGGTCCTGCGCGCCGAAATCCGAGCCTATCGCGTCCTGCCAATGCTCGCTGCCGGGCAGCCGGAGATTCTAGCCGACTTCGAGGAAGCGGGATGGGTGGCGCTGCTGCTGGAGGACCTCTCCAACGCGGCGCGAATTGCCTCCTGGACCGGGGCGACGGTCGACCTCGTCGCGTGCGACCTAGCGGCGATGCATGCGGTGACCTACCAAACGTCGCCACCGCCCGGCTTGAACGGCAGCCTGCTGATGGAGCCCTTCTTCGATCGAATCGCGGCGCGCGGTCGCAAGCTCGGCAACCTCCCTTCCGCCTGGGATACTCCGGCGACGTGGGCGCGGCTCAACGAAGCCTGCCGGGTTGGCGTCGCCGCCATGGAGGCGGGCTTCACCAACGTGCCATACGGTGTAATACCAAACCGTCTGGATCGTGTCGTAAATGGTCGGACTCCCCAGAGAGAATATCGTGCGGAATTGCGGCACGATCGGACAGGATTGGTATAATCCACGTGGACGTGCGTTCGGACAACCTCTTCGTGCGTGACAGCCATATGGTGCTGATCGATTGGGCCAATCCCCTCTGGTGCTCCGTGACGCGCGAGAGCGTCTACTGGGCGCTCGGCGTCGAGGCGGAAGGCGGGGAGCCGGCGGCACAAGCGCATGCACGTTATGTCGCCTACGCCCAACCCATTCCGGCGCACGCCATCCGCGGCGCGCTCGCTCGTCAAGCCGGCTACTTCGTCGACCGGCTCCAGGCGGCCACCTTGTCCAATCGCCTCACCGCCTATTTTCTGACCATGCTGCCGCCGACAGTCCGCTGGTTCGCCCAGGCGCTGGAGCTGCCGGCGCCGCCCGCCATGTGAGCCTCAGCCCCCGCTGGTTGGCCCAACCGACCGGCTGCAAGAGTCCCGTGTCAGATGTCATAGCCCGCCCGTCATGATCGCATCGTTGCACGGCGCCCAATTTTCATACTTTGCTCCGTGACGACCATGCAACGTAGGTAGAGAACGAGCCCTGCCCGCGCAGAATCTAGGGATGGGAACCACCTACGAAAAGTGGACATCGCGTTCGCCAGGCAAAAAGCGGTCATTCACCGGCAGGTTGGGATGAGACGTGCGCAGCCTTGATCCGATTACACGTGAGGACTTTCAGCGACTCAGCGCAGACCGTTTGCTAGAGGCGGAAACCCTTCTCGCCAACGGGCACTACGGGGGGCGCGTACTACCTCGCCGGCTACGCAGGCGCGTGCGCGCTCAAGGCGTGCATCTGCCGCCGGCGTCAGCAGTACCATTTTCCACCACGGGTTGAACTGGTCCGGGAGATGTACAGCCACGATCTCGCGCGTCTCCTCAGCTTGGCCGATCTCGAGTCGGGAATGGACGCTGCGAGCAGTGCCGATGCTATCCTGGATAGGAATTGGGTGATCGTGAAAGACTGGAGCGAGCAGAGCCGGTATGCTTTTCCCGACCAAGCCATCGCCCGGGATTGTACGCGGCGATCGCCGACGCCGCGCATGGAGAGCTGCCATGGATACGTCGTTACTGGTAGGTCCGGATCTGCAAGGGGGCGCGCAGCTACTCGCTAAACTTGACCAAGAAGGCTTGCCGATTACCGCCGCTTACTGGTGCTATCCGACGAGCAGAAGTGAATGGCGACTCGTCATCTGGTCGCCGCTCGTCGACGAGATGGGCAGCGCGCAAGCGTATGACCAGATTCTATCCACTCTACGCCAACTGGCGAACGTGCGCATCTCATCGATGGTAATCTACGCCGTGGGCGAAGATGATCCCGTAGTGCGTTACCTGCGCCGCACACTGCCACCGGACGCGGCGACGCAGAACTTCACCGCCAACGTCATAATCAACTTCGGCGCCTATGCACCATATTTGCCGGAGGACGAGTCCTGGTTACACGTGTTCGTCTACCGGATCGACCTGTCGGCGCCTGCCTGATCTCCAGGAGGCGCCGCGGCCTCGCGCGGTTTCAAGACGCCGACCATATTCCGGTAGCCATACGTCCAGCACCGGCGCGGCGACTAGCGATGGGATAGCATCCCCTGCCGCGGACGCGTATCAACCCTGCCACCGCTTGAGCTGCGCCAACCCGGCCAGCGCCTGCTCGCGCATGGGGTCGGGCACGCTGTTCTCCCGGAGCATCCCATCCACCCGCGACCGCATCGTCGCCAGCGTAAGGTCGGGCTGGGCAAACTTGCCGCCGGCCCAGCAATGGCCGCAGTATTCGGTACTTACGCTGCCGTCGGCATTGTTCCCGCCGCCATTCGCGTCCATGGATAACGGCATCCCGCAACTCTGACCGTACGGCCCCGCCGGCATCTGCATGGCCGGCTCCTTCGTAATAGTGGCAAGACGTTCACGGCTCCGTGGGCGGTCCCGCCGAGTCATCGGACCACGACCTTGCGAGCGGCGTCGGGCACCTTGGCCATGATAGCGGGGATGGGGAGGCGGTCCGTTCGGGGCAATAACGGTAGCTCTGACGGCATCACTGCCGGCCGGGCGAGGACGGTACGCCGGCCGCATAGCGCATGACCAGCCTGACTTGACCAGAAGGAGTGCATCCTCGAAGCCGGCCTCGCGGAAGGTCGCAGGCGAACCCATGTAGGTGTAGAGCCGCGGACCTGGCTCAACCGGATAGCCCTCGATCACCTCGGCGCCTTGCGACCGGGCGTATTCCACCGCCGCGCTCAGAAGACCAAGCGTGACTCCTGAACGGCGGAGGTGACGATCGACGAAGAAGCACACCACCGCCCACACGGGAGCGTCGTCCAAGCGTGGCAGGGCACGGAATCGTTCCAATGCGCCGTAGGTTTCCCGAGGCGCGATCGAGCACCAGCCGACCGGCTCTCCGTCCATGTAGGCCAGGACGCCGACCGGCGTGCCCTGGTGGACCAGCCCTTCGAGAGCGGCTACCCGCGATTCCTTGGTCGAACGCTGGTACTCGGCGCTGGTCATTCGCCAGCGCATGCAAGAGCAGTAGCGGAACTTGCCGTGCTGGCGGGAAAAGCGCTCCAGCTCAGGCAATCGCTCGGGCGTTACCGGATGGAACTCTAGCCGCCGCGCCGGTCCCACGCTTGCCACGGTGACCTCCGCTCCTTGCCGCCGATCGCAGACTCGAGCTACTCGCGTCCGCCACTCAAGATACCCTTTGACTGGCGGGCGACGGCATCACGGTCCACACAGGTTACGGGAAAGCCTGACGCGCCTGCTCCGCCAGAGCGTCGGAGGCAATGTAGCGCGCCCACCACCACGGACTCGGGTCCTCCCGGAGCCCTCGTCGGATCTGCTGAGCCAGCGAGCAGGCCGCGGCGACCAGCGAGCGAAAGCGCATAGCTTCGGGCAATTGTTCCAGCTCGGTTGCCGAAGGCAGGCGCTCGCGGCGGTAGCCGTCGATCACGGATCTGAGCCGGCCCAGGTCCGGCGCCGGGAGAGTCCAGGCTGGCGACGGAGGGTCCTGATCCCAGCCGCTTGGCAAGGGGATGGCGCAGGAGACAAGCAGGAAGCCCAGGTCGAGGATGGCCGGACCGAGGCCGGCGCCCTCCCAATCGATCAGCACGACGTTGCCATCCGGCGTAGAGACACTGTTTCCGGGATGGCAGTCGTTATGAATCAGTGTGACCGGCAGGTTGGCGTGCCAGTCGTCACGATTGCACGCCGCCGCCAGCATGACAAAGCGCTCCTGCTGTTCCGCCGGAACCTGACTCACCACGGTCGCAAGCTGGGAGCGAGCAAAGGCCAGCTCCGGCGGCGGCAGCATTCCCGCGGCCGGGAGCGATGCTTGGCCGAGCCCGGCCGTGGCTGTTGGCAAGGCGTGCAGGCGGCCCACTGTCTGACCAAGCAGGAATAGATTCTGACGCGATTCGGTGAGGGGAGCGCCGTCCACGAAGGTCGTGACGAAAATGCTGCCGTGCTTGCCTTCCAGCATGGGAGCGCCGGCCAGCGTCCGCACGACACGCGGTGCGGGGTAGGCGTGCGATTCCAGCCAGACAAGGACGGCCGCGTCGGCATGCCAGCGAACGGTGCCCTGAGCCGGCGGCGAGCTCCGCACCAGCCAGGCCGGCCACTCCGTCCGCTCCACCCGATAAAGCCGCTTGGTCGGTCCGCCGGCCAGCTCGTGGGGCGTGATATCCCTGGCGCCATAGGCGTCGATGAGCACACCGCGCACCCAGCTGTCGTCTGATACCACCGGTCGCTCTCCTCAGCCGCGATAGGGCGGACCATCGGCCGCACGACTCACACTGAGTCAGCAAGCGACGGCGCTGACGTGCGGTAAGTCTAGCACCATTTGACTTGGTAAGTCGAGAAGCTATAGACTTACACTGTGAAGCGAAGCGATCTCGTCCGCAAAGTACATAAGCGGCACACGCGCGGGGCAAGCGCTGGGTGCTGGTCCGCGAAGGCAGCCGCCATGAGATCTGGCGCTGTGGAATAACGGAGGCGCCGATCCCGCGCCACCGCGAGATCAACGAACGAACGGCCGAGAGCATATGCAAGCACCTGGAGTCTGAGCTAGGGAAGGATTGGTGGAGACTATGAGCGAGCACCCGACCTACCGGGCGCACGCTGTGCGCAGTGGCCGCTGGTGGGCCGTGGATATCCGGGAAGTACCCGGGGCCTTCACTCAGGCGCGGCGGCTGGATCAGGTCGAGACGATGGCGCGCGACATGCTGGCCCTCTTGCTCCAATCACCGCCTGATTCCTTCGATGTTGCCGTGGACGCCGATGTCCCCGAGCCGCTCGTGACCAAGGTGGAGGAGTTGCGTTCGCTCCGGGAGCGCGCGGCGGCGGCCGAGGAGGAGGCGGCCCGGACTGCCACCGCCCTGGTGTCGGCCATGCTGGTTGAGGGGTTTACCGTACGCGATGCCGGACGGATCCTCGGCATTTCCTATCAGCGCGCATCCCAACTCGCACGGCGGGCGCCGCGACGTGGCAACCCTGGCAAAGCAGCGCGCGTGGCAAGCTAAGCCGGCCATCTTGCTCGCAGAGCCCTCAGCCCGACCTTGGATCAGGGGGCGACGCGATCTCGTCCGGTTCAGCCTCCGCGCGCATGGCGTAGGCGACCAGCCCGCGTGGCGTCCGATTCGCCATTCGAGGGGTTCTTCCAGTTGACCAACCAGGCGCCGCCGCAGCGCGTCCTCCTGACCTGCGTCCTGGACTACCGCCAGGTACCCTGCCAATATGGCGGTCAGCAGCAGTTGCTATCCCATGGCCATGGGCCGGGATGAGACCTGGGATGTCCCTTTCGCCACGCCTCCCCTGGTGCTGGGCTGGCACGACTTCCTGCTGCTCGCCTTCGCAAAGCCGGATGTTCACGACCTGGGCGACCGCTACCGCATCGGCACCGACCTGGCCGACCTGGCCGACCTGGCCGCCGCCCAGCATCGACTATCCGCCCATCGAGCAACCCACCGGGGCGCCGCCGCTGCCGAACGACGGCGTGTTCGTGGACCAGGAGGAGCGGCCCCAAGCGCTGCGCGTCTGGGGACACGCCGATGCGCATCCGGGCGAGACCGTGCCCTACTTCGCCAACCTGGGCAACAAGGGCAACGCCGCCTACGCCTTCGCCCTACTGGCGTTCCTGGACTTCAGGCAGGTCCCCCTCGACGGCCGCGATCAGTGGGTGGCGTACGGGACGGTCCCCGCCCATGGCCAGGGCGTGGCGCCGGGGCGCCTCATCGCTCCGGCCGCGCCCGGCGCGCTTGAGTTCCTGCTGCTGCTGGTCCGGAACCCCTACACCGCGTTGGAGGTCCCTCCGGACGGCCCGGACCGCCAGTTCGTCCGCATCCCGCACGAGGTGGAACCGTCGATCCGCACGGCCATCGTGGTCACGAAGTAGCCTTGGCCGGGGTCGGGCTGCATCCGCCGCTTCAGCCTGCGGAGAGCGCAGCCTCGGGCTTTGCCCGGGGTAGCCCGCGACTTATGGAAGTTGGCAATTAAGTCCAGGCGTTTCGATAGGCAAGCGACCGGGGCGGGCGAGACGCCCGCGCTCCGTCGAGAGTGGCGAAGTCGCCCACCATTTGGCATGTCCGGAAAACACTGGATCAAATAAACAACCTCCATCAGTCGCCAGGGGTCAAGCGCCACCGTTAGGCGCCGGCGTGCCAGCCGGAGCATCGGGCGGCCCATGCCGGGGCAGCCACACGTGCAGGGTCGTCCCCTGTCCGACGCCGGGGGATTCCGCCCAGATGCGGCCGCCGTGCCCTTCAACGATAGCGCGGCACAGGTAGAGGCCCAATCCCAGGCCGGCAATGCCGGCCTCCTGGGCGGCGCGGGTACGGACGTAACGCTGGAAGAGACGCGATAGGTCTTCCCTCGCAATGCCGATGCCGTCGTCGTGGACGCTCAGGTGTGCCGCGCCCGGCTCTGCTGCTATTTGTACGGTGATCGGCGTGTCGGACGGCGCGTACTTGGCGGCATTGGACAGCAGGTTGACCAGCACTTGCCGCAGTTGTCCAGCATCCCAACTGCCCTCCCCGTCCAGGTCAGGGGCCACGTCCAACCGTACGCGTGCCGCGATTTGCGGGTCGAGCGCGGCCAGTGTCTCTCCCACTAACGCGACCAGATCGACCGGCGCCACCTGCGGCGTCAGATGTCCTAATGCGGCTTGCGTGGCGTCGCTCAGCACGTTGAGCAGCGCCGACATCTGTTCCGTCTCTTCGCGTATCGCCACCGCGGCCGTCGCCACTCGCTGCAAATCCGGAGTAGCGCGACCCAGGAGCCGCTGGATGAATTGGGCATTGCCTAGGATGGCAGTCACCGGATGGCGGACTTCGTGGACCGTGGTGGCCAGGAATTCTTCCCGCACGGTCTCCGCGTGTTCCGTAAAGGCGGTCAGGCCGACGGCAATGGCGCCGTCGAGGGCATCGACGAGGATGAGCTCCGAGCCCGCGGCGCTGCTGATGGGGAGCGCCTCCGGCAGGTGCGTGCGCAGGGCATGCCGGACGGCGCGGCGCAAGAGCCGGAACTCCACGACCACCTCCGCCGGTTGCAGCCCTTGCTCGGCACGTGCCCGGGCGTGCGCCTGCGCCGCGGAGAGGATGCCCGGATCATCGAAGGGGACATCGTCGTCTAGTCTGCCGCCGTCGTCATGCTCCACCAGGCCAACCAGTGCATCGTAGAGCCGCGGGATGTCGTCGCTCACGGCGCGTTCGGGACGGTTGCGATGGAATGGCTCCCGTCTGACCGCCGCCAACCAGTTGCTCAGAATGTCTTCGCGCTGCGCGCGGAGCAACGTCACGAGCCATTCCACCGTTGTCTCCTCATTCGGACACCACGCACGCTGCCGCGCCGCCTCGCTGTCCACGATACCAGCGTGGCGCGTTGGGTAGCCATGACCGAGGGCCGGTCGCCGAAGCATGCTTCGGCGACCGGCCCTCAAGGAAACCTACAGCTACCCGCCGGCTCAGTTCGAGACGTGCTCACGGAGGAGCGCGGTGACGTCCTCGTGGCGGAGACGGCGGAGCGCCTTCGTCTCGATCTGGCGGATGCGCTCCCGCGTGAGCCCGAGCGTGTGCCCAACCTCCTCCAGTGTCCGCTCGCGACCCTGGTCCGCCAGGCCGTAGCGCAGGCGGATCACGTCGCGCTCGCGCTTATCCAGGACGGACAGCGCACGCTCCACTACCTCCCGCCGGTCGCCTTCCTCGGCCACTTCCTCAGCCCCGGGGTCGCGATCACGGATGAGGTCGCCCAGCGCCAGCTCGCCGTCCTCAGTGATCGGCGTGTCCAGCGAGATCACCGGGCGAGACGCCTGGGCGAGTCCGGTCACCTGCTCCAGCGGCACGCCGGACTCCTTGGCCACCTCGGCGTCGGAAGGCGTGCGCCCCAGCCGGTCGTGCAGCGCCTCGCGCGCCGCGTCAACACGGGTGCGGCGGCCCTGCAAGTACTCGGGCAGCCGCACCAGCCGTGACTGCTCGTTCAGCGCGCGCAGCACCGCCTGTCGGATCCACCAGGTCGCGTAGGTGGAGAAGCGGAAACCCCGCGAGGGGTCGAACTTCTCGGCAGCCCGCATCAGTCCGACGCTACCTTCCTGGATCAGATCCAGCAAGGACATGCCGAGATTCTGATACTTCTTGGCCACGTTGACGACCAGGCGCAGGTTGTGTTGCACCAGCGCGTGGATCGCCGCCCGGTCACCCGCCTGAGCACGCCGGCCAAGGCTCACCTCCTGACTCGGCGTCAGCAATGGGGTCTGGCCGATCTCGGCGAGATAGGCCGCGAGGTTGTCCATCACCGGGGCGTGGAACGCCTCCTCCTCGTCGCGCGTGCGCGCCGCGCGACGCCGTACCGGCAGCGCCCAGTCCGCCGGCATCGTCTCCTCGGTCGATTCCTCGGAGGTCAGCGCCTCTACCTGGTCCGCACGGGACCACTCATCTACCAGCGCAGCCATCGCGCCACCTCCTTAATTGATGTCATGGGAATGATCATATGTTACTGTATTCGCCACAATAAGTCAACTGGCAGACGGCGATACCGACGTAGACCTGATGCCTGGTCCTGCGCTCAGGGCCTACGCACGACCGGCGCCGACGGCGTCAGCCACGGCCGGCGAACCACACAGCTAGAGCTTCTTCGCTCTACTCAGGGCGACAGGGGAAATGCCGGCTCCACTTGCCGAATGGGAGCCTACCCGATCTCCACGACGACGTAGTCCTGGTCGACCGAGACGGGATAGGTCTGCGCGACGTAGGGTCCCTGCTGGTAACCCTCGGCCACCAGGACTCTGCCCGGCTGGATGCCGGCGTCGTAGCTGCGGACACGCACGACGGCCGGGTCGAACCAGGACTGCCCCGTCTTGATGTCGTACTCCCAGCCGTGCCAGGGGCAGCGTAGGATCTCGTCCTTGCGGCTGTAGTGGTAGTCGCCGGGCGCGCTGGACTCGATGAAGCCGTGCTGGCGCCCCGTGCAGAGCGGTCCGCCCTGGTGCGGGCAGCGGTTGAGCAGGGCGTAGTAGCTGCCGTTCAGGTTGAAGACACCGATCGACAGGCCGGCGACGGTGACGAGCTTGCGCCCACCCGGCGGGATCTCGTCGACCGTCGCGACGACGTAGGTAGCCACGCGCCGCCCTACAGGTGGTAGAGCGCGCGGGCGTTCTCCGCCATGATCATGCGTTCCAGCTCTGGAGAGAGCCTCGCCGGCAACGCGGCGTCCGGAGCGTCGAAGTCCCAGTGCGGATAGTCGGTGGCGAACATCAGCCGGTCGTTCATGTCCAGGTGCTCGAGAAACTGGTGGAATTCCCGCCGACCGTGTGGCTCCTCCATGGGTTGGGTGGTCAGCCAGAAGTGCTCGCGCACGTACTCCGAAGGCAGCCGCTTGAGGTGAGGGACCTCGTCGCGAAGCAGCGACCAGGCACGATCCAGCCGCCACATCAGCGGCGGCAGCCAGGCCATGCCGCCCTCGATGAGGACTACCTTGAGCGTGGGAAAATGCTCGAATACGCCTTCGCAGACAAAGCTCACGAGCTGGGTCTGCAGCGACGGCGGCATGCCGGCGTGGTCCTCGTAGTAATAGGAGGGCCAGCCCGCACCGGTGATAGCGCTGCCGCCTGCGCCGCCGAAGTGGATGCCGATGGGCAGATCGTGCCGCACCGCCGCCTCGTACATCTTCCAGTATTTGCGCCGGCCCAGCGGCTCGGCCGTGCGCGCGATCAAGATGATCTGCACGAAGCCGGGGTGGTCGCCCAGCCGATCGATCTCCGCCGCCGCCAGCTCGCCGTCTTCAAAGGGCACGACGAGGGAGGCGCGCAGCCGCGGCTCCGGCTCCAGCCACTCCTCGATCTGCCAGTCGTTGGCGGCCCGTGCCAGTGCCGCGCCGTACTCCTGGTTGAGTTGGGCGCCCGCGCCGATAGTCCAGTTGAGGATGCCGTACTGCAGTCCCCAGGTGTCCAGCAACTGGTATTGCAAGAAAGGGAGGTCGGAGCCCGGCGGCTTGCCATTGGGCGGCCAGGAGTCGGTGCGCGCGGCGTTGGGATTCATGCGCGGGTAGCCCGCGCCGGAATGGCCGCGCAGGCCGAACGTCTCGTGGT
>CALBSQ010000392.1 GCA_937967325.1 uncultured Chloroflexota bacterium | reverse complement strand
TCCTAGTCCTTTCTCTTCCTCGCCTACTTGCTGTCCCCGGTCGGCGCCCGCCAGCACTAGCAGGAACCGCCTGCCGTCCAGTGGGGCCACGTCGACCACTGTGGGGATGTAGAGCCGCAGCGCCGCCGCCAGGTCGGCAGTGGTTACCACCAGGCCGCTCACGCGTAGCGGCGGGACGGCCGTGGGCACGGCGGGTATTGCTCCTCCGATGCCCGCGGTCCCGGCTCCCTCTGCTCCCACCACAAGTCCGTCTTCCATCCGGGGCTGCCTCCTTCCTGTGTCCGGGGGTCTGCCACTCGGCAGAATGGGTGCTCTCCCGCCGCACTTTCAGGGTCCGGCATCGGTCGCGAGGATTGGTTCACGGCGGGTCCGGTTGGGCGTGACGATTCCCTCGCAGCGTTTCTTTGACGTTGCCGATGGCGTTGTGCGGGCGACGAGTCCTACCGCCGGCTCTGGTTCAAGGCAAGGAGACCGCCGACGAGGAGCCAGCCGATGCAGATCGCGCCGGTGAAGATGAGCCAGGTGTGCAGGTTGGGGCGACGCAAGAGGAGCACCGTCAGGAGGACGACGTTGGCGGCCAGGAACAGGCAGCAGATGATGAGCGTGATGGTGTCGAAGAGCTTACTCACCGCTCAGCTATGCAGTGCGCTCGCTTGGCGCTACTGCGCCGCCTGCGCGTAGCCGAGTTGGCGAAGCGAGGAGCGGATCGTCTCGGCGGCGCGGTCCTGGGCGGCTTCGGCGGGGTTGGGGTCCTGGTTAGCGAAGTCGAGGTCGTGGACGGCGTTCATGGGAACCAGGTGGATGTGGACGTGCGGCACTTCCAGTCCGGCCAGCATGACGCCGACCTTGGCCGGCCGGAAGCCCTGTTGCAGCGCCTTGCCGATGGATTGGGAGACGAGGGTCAGGTGCTGCAACAGGGCGGGGTCCAGGTCGAGCCAGTGATCGACTTCGGCGCGCGGGACGACGAGGGTATGGCCGGGCTTGAGTGGCCGGTTGGAGAGGAAGGCGACGCAGCGATCGTCTCTCCAGACGAAGCGGGCGGGCAGCTCGCCGTCGATGATACGGGTGAAGATGGAAGGCATGGGGCACCTCTTCGGCAAGGTCATGGTTGGTACGACAGGGACTATGGTACCTTGCCGCCGGTCTCGTACCAATCCCGTCTTGGCAACATTGTGGGCATTCCGGCCCCGGATCAATGCCGTTTCATTGATCCGGAGCGCGTCGTTACGGCCGCGGCTGGTCCAGGATGTTCTGGCAGGCGGTCTGGGTGGATGCGTACATCTGGTCCCAGGTCTCTTTGGCGTCCAGGTATTTGGAGGTGTGCTGGCCCCAGGCGTCGAGCCACTCGCTGAAGCGCAGGTTGTCCGGCTGGGGGAAGGGATCGACGCCGGTGCTGAGCCACTCGCCGGCGGCCTTGGTGATGGGGCTGGCCTTCCAGAGGTCGGGGGTTGACCAGACGGACTTGCGAGCGTAGGGGTTGGAGTTGCCCAGCGATGCTGCCCACACGCCCGTATCGGTGTTGGTCAACTGGTCAAGCAGGAGGAAGGCCTCGTCGGGGTTCTTGGTTTTGGAGTAGACGGCGTAGGTGTTGTAGGAGAGGCAGGAGCCGCGGTAGCCGTGCGGCCCCAGCGGCCAGAGGAAGGCCTGCATGTCGAACTTGCCATTGATGACGTGCGTGTCGGCAATATACTGGCCGACGATGGCACCCTGGGTGACGAGCTTGCCGGCGGTGAAGAAGTCGCCGCCGGGCGTGTTGGGCGGGGCGTCGCTGGAAGTCGGGACGAGGCCGGCCTTGATCAACTGCCAGTACCACTCGAAGGAGGTCTTGACGGCCGGCGAGCTGAGCTGCTCCTTCTTGCCGTCCTTGCTCAGCAGCCAGGCGTCTTCGGAGCCGACCTTGGGGTCGCTACCCCAACTGCGCGTGACCTGATCGGCGTAGAGCGGGCTGCTGTAGGTCACCTGGGTGCCGAAGATGCCGTCCTTGGGACTGGCGGCCTTGCGGACGATCTGCTCGAGGTCGTTGATGGTCCAGTTGTTGTCCTTGGGCGGATCGACGTTGGCCTTCTTGAGCAGGTCCATGTTGACCAGGACGATGGCGTTGCCGCCGGGGTGGACGATGGTGGGGAAGGTGTAGAGCTTGCCGTCGGCGCCGATGCCCTTGGCGTCGGCGATGACGGAGGGGAAGAAGTCGCCGAAGTTGATCTTGGAGGAATTCTGGGCCACCAGCGCGTTGAGATCGAGCGAGATACCCTTGTACTGGAGCTGGGGCATCCACTTGTTGTGGCCGGCGTAGAGGTCGCCCAGGTTGCCGGCGGCGCCGAGGGTTAGGCACTTCTGGAACATCTCACCATATACGGTTGGCTCGACGTTGACGGCGATGTCGGTGTGGGCCTTGCGGAAGAGGTCGGTGGCGCGGTCGTCTTGCTCCCAGCCGACGCCGGCGAACTTCATCAGGCGCAGGGTCACCCTGGCTTTGGCGGGGTTCTGGACGGCCGCGGTCGGCTCGGCCGGCGCAGCTGAGCTTGCGGCGGCGCTGGTAGCCGCCGCGCTGGTAGCCGCCGCACTGGTGGCAGGCGCGGCCGCGCTCGCGGCGCTAGAGGAGCCGCTCGACGCGGTCGGAGCGCTCCCGCCACCGCAGGCGGCGAGGAGCGAGGCGGCGCCGACTGCTCCGGCGCCAAGGATAAGGAATCCGCGGCGATCGATCCGCTGTGTCATGGTGCGATCCTTCTACTACACTTGCCGGCGCTCACAGTGAGCGCCGGCAAGTGTAGTAGAAGGATCGCACCATGACCTGTCTCTTAT
>CALBSQ010000391.1 GCA_937967325.1 uncultured Chloroflexota bacterium | reverse complement strand
AGCGCGGCACGCACGTCAAAGGCGTCGAGCACTTCGAAGCGGATGTGCGGATGCCTCGCGCGCGCGCGCCCGATGACGTCAGGGCTGATGTCTGTGCCAATCACCTCTCGGCAGTGCGGCGCGATCATCGCGGTCGTGGTTCCCCACTCGCAGCCGATCTCCAGTACCACGTCATCCCCCGTCACCCAGTAGGGAATGCTCTCACGGTACTCCTTCACGCCACGGGTGCCGACGAAGGTGGTCTTCAGCTTCAACGCTCGCTCGTTGGCCATCGTTTTCGCCGCTCCTGTTCCAACACTCACACCGGCGATGCCGCGCCGACGGGCACGCCAGAGCGGGGACCTCTGGTTGCTATCCGATTGCTATGGTCGCCTGCTATTTTCCCAGCTATACTCCCATATGTCGCTGGCCTGGGCGGGCGGTTCGGTCGGGGCGGCGACGTTCCGTTGAGATACAACGGCTAGATGCGGCTGGAGGGTAGCGCTGTGTGTACGGTCAGGGCCGGCGGCGCCACAACTGAATATGCCGCTGTGCCGTTTGTCGCTCGGGACAAGTCTCGCTAGCACGATCGGGTAGCCGCGCGGGGATCCTCATCCCTCAGCCTGCCGCCTGGTAATCGTAGCCTGCCCACAATCCCCTCGAACGCCGGTACCGCGGCGCCTGTGGCGTTGCTGCGTCTGTAGCCGCCGCCCGCGATCCTGACCGGTATCGATCACCGATACGTGTCGTCAATCGCGATCAGGCCGCGCCGCTCTTGATCAGCCCGTACCCAGTCATCTCAGCAAGAGGCCACAGGATCAGTCCTGTGGCCTCTTTTTTGTGTTTGCCGATCGGCCGGCCGGAGCGCCGGACATTGGAACGAAGGAGCTGTTGTATGTCACTGGAATCTGTTGGGACACCCTTGGTTGCTAGTCCGCTGAGGAAATGGACGCCGCCCCCGCCGGAGGGCGGAGGCGGCAATCGCAAAAGGAGTACCACCGGTGTCTCGATCCTATCGAGATGGAGAACGAGCAGCGCATCGGCACGGCGGAAGGAGATCAGGGCAGCAGTCGGAAACCTTCCGATGCGGTCGCTGCAAGATGCTGATCAGGCGGCCGCCGAGCGGAGGCCAACACCGTAACCATTGTCCCTATTGTCTGTGCTCTCGCCACGTCGACGGCGGCCGCCCGGGCGATCGAGCCGGCGGCTGCGGCAGCGCCATGGCGCCGATCGGGGTTTTCACCCGCCCCAACGGCGAATACGCGATCGTCCATCGCTGCCTCGGCTGCGACTTCGAGCGCTACAACCGCATCGCCGCCGACGACCTGATGGATCTGGTGCTGGCATTGCCCGCCGTCGAGCCGAGGAGCCGGGCGCAGCCAACCGCCTCCGATGAGGAGTCGCTCATCGCCTGACGCGGCCGCCGGCCGGCTCAGCCGGCAGCCACCTCGCTTCGGAGGGTTAGTTGTCGTGCGGCATGCCATTCGGTGCCGTGCTGCTGTAGGGGCGCTGCTTGCTGCGCCCAGGACCGTGCCGGACGCGCCGGGCAGATCAGGGCGCAGCAAGCAGCGCCCCTACATGCAAAATGGCACCCGACGACACAAACGGGCCACCAGAGACCCGGATTGCCGCCCGCGGCGGCTACAGGATGAGGTGCACGTCGCCGAACTCGTGCCACAGGTAACCGCCGTCGAGCGCCGACCGGTAGGCTCGCTCCAGCAGGTCGCGGCCGGCGATCGCCTCCAACATCGCCAGATGGGACGCCGCCGGCTCATGGAAGCCGGTGAGGATCCCGTCGACGGTGCGGACGCCGCGTTCCGGCGTGATGACCAGCTCCGTCCAGCCGCGCGAGGCGATGACCTGCCCGGTCTCTTCGGCGGCGCTCTCCAGCGCCCTGACCACGGTCGTGCCTACCGCGATCACCCGACCGCCCTTGGCTCGAGTGGCCTGGACCGCTTCGGCCGTGACCGCCGGCACGTGGAAGTATTCCGCGTACGGCTCTTCATCGTTTTCCAGGCTCGAGACGCCGGTGTGCAAGGTCAGCCTGGCCATCTGAATGTTGGCGACAGCCAGGCGGGCGATCACGTCGCCCGAGAATGGCCTTCCGGCGGAAGGCATCTCGGCGGAGCCGGGCTCCGCGGCGTAGACCGTTTGGTACATTTCCAGCGGCCACGTCTGCGGCACGTAGGAGTAGACGATGGGCCGTCCCCAGCGATGCAGGTAGCTGACGACCGGCAGCGGCAGATCGAGCGCGGCGACCCAGAGCCGCTGGGAATGGGGATAGCGTCGGAGTAGCGTCGCGGCGCCGCCATCCGGCATGACCAGCGCCTCGCCCGCGTCGGGCTGCGTCTGACGCGGCTCCACAACCCAGAGTCCGGCCGGCAACTGGGTGGAGAAGTGCAGCGTCAGCTCCCGCCCATCGGCGCGTCGCGCGGGCACGGCAGCAGGCAGCGTGGCCGAATCGTTGACGACCACGAGGTCGCCGGGGCGAAGGAATTCCGGAAGCTGATAAAACCGCGCGTGTTCGACCTTCCCCTCCCGCGTGGTCACGAGCAAGCGCACCGCGTCGCGGGCCAGCCCGCGCGGCTCCGGCGGCTCCCGCGCCTCCAACTCGGGCGGCAGGACGAAGTCGAGCCGGCGTTCGGCGACAACCATGACTTACCTCCCCGCTGCCATCGCCTGCGCCTCAAAGCGCCCGAAAGCGGCTGGTTCCGTCTCGATGAGCTGGACGAAGGCCGGCGCTGAAATGGCTGGGCCGGGCAGGCCCGACAGGTCCACGCCCGGCTCCGCCTCCTGGTGCATCTGCGTGTTCATGTCGCCCGGGTCCACCACGTACAGGCGAATGCCGGCTCCCTCCAGCTCCGCGGCCAGGGTGCGCGAAAGGTGCTCGAGCGCCGCCTTGCTGGCGCCATAGCCGCCCCAGCCGGGGTAGGCATTCACGCCTGCATCTGAGGTCACGTTGATGATCACGCCGGACCGCCGCTCCTTCATCCCCGGCAGCACCAACTGGATGAGGTGTAACGGCGCGACGGCATTCACTCGGAACACCGTGGCCAGCTCGTCGAGCGGGTAAGCATCGAGGCTGGGCATCGGGCTGGGACCCAGCGCCGAGGCATTGTTGATGAGCACGTTGATCCGGCCGAACCGTTCCAGTCCGAGCTGGACGAGCCGCTCGGAATGCGCGGCGTCGGCGACGTCGCCGGCCACGGCGAGTACCTCCGTTTGGCCCCGCAGCTCGCGAACGGACTCCTGCAACGCGCCGTCGCCTCGCGCCGTGAGGACGAGGCGTGCCCCCCTTGCCGCCAGCAACCGGGCGACCTCGCGCCCCAGCCCGCGCGACGCCCCCGTGATCAGGACGACCTGTTCATTAATCTGCATTGCCAATGTCCTCTCCCGCCTATACCAGCATGACGCCCATGGCGCTAGGAAACGTGTGCGGCTGTACAGTGACTACCCTACCTCAGGGGACGGGCGGCGTGCCTGTACGAGAGGACAGGCGCCCTGTGGGTGGCGTCGGCTCGGGCGGGGAGCGGCCCCCCCGGCCCCCCAATGCTGCGGCTGTTGGCCATTCGAGGATGCCGCGCCGACGGTGAGATCAGGGCGTATAGCAATACGCCCCTACCAGATGCGGCCGGCGGCGGTAGGGGCGTATTGCTATACGCCCTGGTCACCGCACTAGCCGAATCTCGCCTATGGCCGACAGCCTCAGAGTTGGGGGGCCGGGGGGCCATCACCGCGCCAGCCGCCGGCTATGTCTCGCCGCTGCCCCGTTACAACAACCCCCGCCGCGCTGCCAGCGCCACCGCCTGCGCTCGGTTGTCGGCCCCCAGCTTGTTGAGGATGGAGGTGACGTGGAACTTGACGGTGCGCTCGGTGATGGTGAGCGACCGCGCGATCTGCTTGTTGGCGAGGCCCTGGGCCAGCAACCGCAGCACTTCGCGCTCGCGCGGGCTCAATAGGACGCCGGAGCGGCGGGGTCCGCCCACCGCGGCAAGCACCTTCGCAGCCACCCGAGGCGCCAGGGCCGACCCACCGGCGTGGACGGTCCGGATGGCCTGCGCGATTTCCGCCGCGCTGGCGCCTTTCAGCAGGTAGCCTTTGGCTCCGGCCTTGATGGCTCCGAACACGCGCTCGTCGGTGTCGTAGGCCGTGAACACGACGACCCGGGCGTTGGGGACAGATGTTGCCAAGCGGCTGGTGGCATCCACGCCGTTCATGCCCGGCAGCTCCAGATCGAGCAGCACGACGTCCGGGTGCGCCTGGGCGGCCATGGCCAGGGCGGATTCCGCCGTTCCGATCGAGCCGACGACGCGGAACTCCGGATCGTCCTCCAGGAGCGCCACGAGCCCCTCGCGCACGACCGGATGGTCGTCGACCACCATCACTCGGATCACGGCTGGTCCTCACTGCCCAGTGGCGCCGTCGCGATGACGGTCGTCCCTCGTCCGGGTGGGCTGACCACACGCAGCTTGCCGCCCAGCAGCTTGGCCCGCTCGCGCATGCCCAGGATACCGTGACTGTCGCCGCGCGCCAGCCAGGTGTCGAACCCCTTGCCATCGTCGCGGACGGCCAGCGTCACATTGCCTGCCTTGGCGCTCAGCGTCACCGTCACCTCGCGGGCCTGGGCGTGCTTGCGCACGTTGGTGAGCGCCTCTTGGGCGATGCGGAAGAGCTCCGCTTCGGCACGCACGGTCAGCGCCGGCTCGGTGGACGCCCGCACCGACGCTCGCACGCCCGTCTCCGCCGTGAAGGCGCGGGTGAGGGCGCGCAAGGCCTCCGGCAGTGGCCGGCCTGCCAGCGGCGCGGCACGCAGGTTGAGCACGGAGCGGCGCGCTTCCTCCAGGCTCTCACGAGTCATGTCCAGCGCCCGCTGCAGCCGAGAGCGCGCGAGGTCAGGGTCCTGCTCGACGTAGCGCAACGCGCCTTCCAGGTGCAGGGCGATGGCGGTCAATCCTTGGGCCAGCGTGTCGTGGATCTCCCGCGCCAGTCGCGCCCGCTCCTCGGCCCGTGCCAGCCGCGTGCTCTCCTCGGCCAGTCGCGCGCGCTCGACGGCGATGCCGACCTGGTAGGCGATGATCGACAGCAGCCGCAGCTCTCGCGGCGTCAGCTTGCGCCAGGAGGGGCCGGTGAGATTCATGATGCCGAGCGGCTGGTCTTGAAAGTAGAGCGGGACGCTAGCGTGATAGCGCAAACCGTGCGTCTCCTCCGTCGCGTTTTCATCCATCGCGGTCCGGAGCCGGCTACATTCCAGGACGCCAACGTTCCTGGCGGTGAGGTGACCCTGCTGGAAATCCTTGATGCACCAGCAAGGGCTGCCGGTCATGCGCACCGGCTCCTGCAGATACGGGGGCAGGTTTTGCACGGCTGCGCTATAGAACTGCTGCGTTTCGGCGTCGAACAGCCAGACCCAGCCTGTCGGCAGCCCCAGCAGCTCAGCGACCAACGCCAGCGTCCGCGTCAGCGCCTGCTGCACATCCGGGGCGCTGTTGAGCGCCCCGGCGATGGCGTTGAGCACGTCCAGCTCCCGCGCCCGGGCGAGGGGGCGGCGCGGGGCAGGGGCTGTCTCTTATACACATCTCCGAGCCCACGAGACAGGCAGAAATC
>CALBSQ010000390.1 GCA_937967325.1 uncultured Chloroflexota bacterium | reverse complement strand
TGATCCGGCTGGTGGAGAAGTCGCTGCTGCTGGCGGAGGAGCAGGTGGACGGGGGCACGCGCTACCGGCTACTCGACACGCTGCGCGACTACGCCTGGGAGCGCCTGGGCGCGGCGGGGGAGGCGGCGGCGACACGGGAGCGCCACGCCGCATTCTATCACGAACTGGCCGGTGAGGACGGCGAAAGCGAGGCCTGGCGGCGGGAGGCCAGGCTCGGCTACGAGAGCCTGCTGGCCGCGCTACGCTGGTTCGTCGAGACGGGCCAGGCCGCGCCGGGGCTCTCGCTCGCCTTGGTCCTCGCGAACTACTGGCATACTCCCGAGGCACGAGGCGAGGGCCGTGCCTGGCTGGAGCGGTTGCTGGCGCTGCCCGACGCCCAGGGCAGGGCGCGACTGCGTGGCCTGGCGCTGGCGGAGCAGGGCGGCGACCTCGCCGCCCAGGCGCGCTTCCACTGGGGCTTCGGCGAGGTCGAGCTGGTCGAGGCGGATTGGGGCCTAGTCAAGACGCCCGATGCCGAACGCCGGCTCGCCGCCGCCCGGGCGCGCTTCGAGCGGAGCCTGGAGCTCGCCAGGGCTGGCGGTGGCGCCCACGAGCGCACGGTGGCGCTGATCCGGCTGGGCGACGCACACCGGGCGCAAGGCGATTACGCGGCGGCCAGCTCCTGCTACGCCGAGAGTCTGGAGGTCGGCGGCGACCGCGCCTGGTCGCTGGAGCGCCTGGCGAGCGTCGCCCTGCGCACCAGGGATCCGGCCCGCGTCCGCGATCTCCTGCGCCAGAGCGTCCCCATCTATCGCACCATGCGGGACTGGCCCTATCTGCGCCTGACCTGCCTCAGCATCCTGGGGGGCCTGGGAGCGGCTGGCCGGGCAGATGACCTATGTACCCTTGCCTCAGGCCCGCTATCGCCTCCCCATGGAGCACGGCGCGGCAAGCGTTGTCCAGGAACAGCTGGGCGACGATGCCTTCGCCGCGGCACGGGCGGAGGGTGAGCAGATGGACCTCGACCAGGCCATCGACGAGGCGCTGGCCGGCGAGCCGAGCGAGGCGCCACTGCAAACCGGGGCGAGGCCCGACCGCGGCAGGTCGACCCCGGGATCCTGAGAGGGCGGCCGCGATTGCGATCGGCGGCCAACCGACCGGGGCGACTGCGGTCGCGCGGCGAGGACAATCGCGGTCACCTATTTGGCAACCCTGGTGCAGATCGTCCCGACCGCGGTGTTCTCCGATTCGGACGGCCGTCGAGCGATGAAGGCGCCTCCGGCCCCGTGCGACCGCAGTCGCCCGGTCGCTTGGCCGCCGATCGCAATCGCGGCCCCAGCCTCCCCGCCCTCGCCACCCTGTCATTGTCGGAACGGTATCCTCAACTCTCGACTGGTAGCATGCGGCTCCAGTGGGAAACGCACAACGAGTCGGAGCTGCCTGGTGGACATAAGGCTCGGCATCGACGTTGGTGGGACCTTCACCGACTTTGTCCTCCTGTCGCCCGACGGCGTCACCGTTCATAAGCGCGCTTCCACGCCGGCAGACCCACTGGTGGCCGTGCAGGAGGGCATCGGCTGGCTTGGACTCGGTGCGGACACGCCGGTGGTCCACGGCACGACGATCGTGACGAACGCCGTGCTGCAGGCCCGTGGCGCGCGTACCGCCTTCGTCACCACCCGCGGCTTCGCAGACATCCTGGAGATAGGGCGGCAAGATCGACCGTCCCTCTACGATCTGCGCGCCCGTCCGCCGTCGCCGCTGGCCGCCCCGGGTCTGCGCCTGGAGATTGACGAGCGTGTTACTGCCGACGGGAACGTCCTGCGCGCGCCCGATAGCGAGGAGATCGACTCTCTGGCCGATCGGCTCGCCACCAAGGGGGCCGAGGCGGTGGCCATCTGCTTCCTATTCTCTTTCCTTCGTCCCGAGCACGAGCGGCAGGTCGCTGCGCGGTTGCGGCAGCGCTTGCCGAACGTCTTCATCTCCTGCTCCTCCGACGTCGCGCCGGAGTTCCGCGAGTACGAGCGCGCCAGCACGACCGTCATCGACGCCTTCGCCGGTCCGCTAGCTTCCGGCTACCTCAGCCGGCTGCGTCAGGCAACTCCCAACGTCCAGCTCATGCAGAGCTCGGGCGGCCTCATTGCGCCGGAGGCCGCCGCCCAGCACCCGGTCTGCCTCGCGCTTTCCGGTCCAGCGGGCGGCGTCGCCGGCGCCGTGGCCATCGCGCCTCGTCGCGCGCCGCACCTCATCACCCTGGACATGGGTGGTACGTCGACCGACGTGGCCCTCTGTCCCGGAGAGATCCCGATGATGGCCGAAGGCAGCTTGGGCGGCCGGCCAGTCCGCCAGCCCATGGTCGCCGTCCATACGATCGGTGCGGGCGGCGGCTCCATTGCGCGCCTCGATGCCGGTGGCGCGCTGCGCGTCGGCCCCGAGTCCGCCGGCGCCGACCCCGGACCGGCTTGCTACGGCCGTGACAGCGTGCCCACTGTCACCGACGCGAATCTCGTGCTCGGCCGGCTGGATGCGGGCAGTTTCCTGGGCGGTGCCATGCCCCTATTCCCCGAGCGAGCGCGGGAAGCGCTGGCCACGCTGGGACGCCCGCTCGGCATGGATGCGGAAGCCGTCGCGTCCGGCGTCGTGCGCGTCGTGAACGCCGCGATGGCCCGGGCGCTGGCCCACGTCTCGGTTGAGCAGGGACATGATCCCCGAGAATTCACCCTCGTCCCTTTCGGCGGCGCCGGCCCCATGCACGCCTGTGAGCTGGCTGATAGCCTGGGGATACGTTCCGTGCTGGTACCACGCCACCCTGGGGTGCTCTCGGCGCTGGGCATGACGCTGGCCGACCTGGTCCGCGATTACCGTCGGAGTGTGCTGCGCCCGGCGGCGGGTACCACCGATGCGGAGCTGGAGGCCCTGTTCGCGCCACTCAAGGAGCAGGCCCGCGCCGAGGCTGCTCCCGGCGCCCAGATCATTCGCACGCTCGATGCCCGCTACGCCGGCCAGTCCTTCGAGCTGACCGTGCCGGTCCACGTCAGCGTTCGCGCCGCGATCGACGCCTTCCACCAGGCGCACCTGATTCGCTTCGGCTATAACCGGCCGGAACGACCCGTCGAGCTGGTCACGCTGCGCGTCCGATCGTTGCTGCCAAGCGTCAGCCAGGTTCCGCCGATGTCAACCGCCCCTGAGAGCCGAAGTGTTCCTCGGGCTGGCTCAATGCCAAGCGGTCGCGTCTGGTTCCCTGAAGGTTGGCAGGATGCGCCCCTGATCGATCGCGAGCGCCTGGCGACCGAGGATGAAATTGTTGGCCCAGCCCTACTCGTACAGCCGGACGCGACCACGGTGGTCGCGTCCGGCTGGTCGGGGCGGATTGATGACGCAGGAAATCTCTCACTGCGCCGTCAGTGACATTGAGCGGATACGTCCGCCGGGTCACCGGCCTCACGTTGTACACTCCAGGATCAGGACGCGGGACAACATCGGGGGCAGCAGACGCCGTTGTGAATGGTCGTGCTGTGGATCAATCGCAGAAAGGATTGTCCTGATGTTGACAGAGGAACAGGAGCGAGAGATCGCACGGATCGATGCCGGCGAGAGCCTCTGGGACGAGAGTGAGCCCGTGGAGGAGCCACTACAGATGAAGCAGACACTCGGCAAGATGGTAACGCTTCGGCTCTCCGATGCCCGCCGAAAGACCCTGCTGGGGCATGCCGCACCGGATTGTGCCGGCCGGTCGACCGAACCATGAATGGTCCGGCTCACAGGACGAAGCCCCGTAAGGGGGCTGCCGGGACGGCAGCATCGTCTCCGTCTATGGGGCTGCCCGGCGGCGCGGTCCGCCCCGGAGGGGGTTCGTCCTGTGAGCCGGACGCCAAAGCGTCCGGTAGCCCCCCCGATGCGATCAGCCTGGCGGTCTTCCGTCACCTGTTCAGCGCGGTGGCCGAAGAGATGGGCGCGGCGTTGGGCCGGACCGCTTTCTCGCCCAACATCAAGGAACGGCGCGACTACTCCTGCGCCGTCTTCGACGCCGCCGGGCGGATGATCGCCCAGGCGGCGCACATCCCCGTCCACCTGGGGGCGATGCCGGCTTCTGTCGAGGCCGCCCTGACATTGGGCCCCTTTCTCCCCGGCGACGCCGTGCTCCTCAACGACCCGTTCGCCGGCGGCACACACCTGCCCGATCTGACGCTGGTCACGCCCGTGTTCACAGAGGAGCCGCCAGCGAACCTGCTCGGCTTCGTCGCCAGCCGCGCCCATCACGCCGACGTCGGCGGCATGTCGCCCGGCTCCATGCCGCTTTCGACCGAGCTCTATCAAGAGGGGCTGATCATCCCGCCCGTCAAGCTGTTTGATGCCGGGCGTCGCAACGACGCGATCTGGCGCCTGCTCCTCGCCAACACCCGCACGCCCGACGAACGGGACGGCGACCTCTCGGCACAGATCGCGGCAGCGGCCGTCGGCGCTCGCCGCCTGCGCGAGTTAGCCGGCCATTACGGCCGGGATACGGTGGCCGCACACGCCGAGACGCTGCTGCATTACGCCGAAGCGCTGACGCGCGCGGCCATCCGGGGGCTTCCCGACGGCATGTACCCTTTTGTTGACTGTCTTGACGACGACGGACAAGGTAACGCCGACCTGCCCATCCGTGTCGCCGTCACCATCGCCGGCGACAGCCTCACCGTGGACTTCACCGGCACCGCTCCGGAGTGCGCCGGCTCGCTCAACGCGGTCGCAGCCATCACTCGCTCGGCCTGCCTGTATTGCCTGCGCTGCCTGATCGGATCGGACGGCCCCGCCAACGACGGTAGCTTCGCGCCATTGCAACTGATTCTACCAGAGCGGACGCTTGTCAACGCCCGCCACCCCCACGCCGTCGCCGCCGGGAATGTGGAGACCTCGCAGCGCATCGTCGACGCGATATTTGGCGCCCTGGCTCAGGCGGCGCCCGACCGAGTCCCCGCCGCCAGCCAGGGCACCATGAATAACACGGTCATCGGCGGCAGCGACCCCAGAACAGGGCGACCATTCACCTATTATGAAACAGTGGGCGGCGGCGGGGGGGCGCTGCCGGATCTGGACGGCCTCTCCGGGCGCCACTCCCACATGACCAACACGCTGAATACCCCCGTTGAGGCGCTGGAAACCGCCTACCCGCTGCGCGTACTGGCGTACCGCCTGCGGCCCGGCTCAGGCGGGGGCGGTCGCTTTCGCGGCGGCGACGGCCTCGAGCGCTCCCTGCAATTCCTGGCGCCGGCAACGGCGACAGTCATGAGCGAGCGACGCCTCCACGGGCCCTACGGGCTGGCCGGCGGCGCGGCCGGTCAGCGCGGTCGCAACCGGCTGCGCCGGGCCACCGGAGAGGAGGTCGAGCTGCCCGGCAAGGTGACGCTGGCCGTCCAGCCCGGCGACGTGCTGATCGTGGAGACGCCCGGAGGCGGCGGCTGGGGCGATGCAGAGCCGGGAGGCGAGGGGGCGAGAGGGAGCAGAACGCCGGTGGGGCAGGGAGAACCGGCCACAGTGGAGGCGACCAGCGGCCCGTTACCGTCCCACACGGCGAGTACCGTCGCAACGGCGCTGGACGCCTTCCTTGCCGATCTGACCATCGGCAAGTCGCCATCCACCGTAACTACCTACCGCGCCGCACTGCGTCGGTTCCTGGAGGGCCTCGCACCGACAACAGCCGCCGGCTCCGCGAACGTTCCGACCTCCCCCAAGCAAGGCGCACCGTCACGCCCCGTGGAAGCAACGCCATCGCCCCCTCGCCCCCTCGCCCCCTCGCTCCCGGTCACACTGCTCACCGAGGAGCACGCCGTGGACTTCGCCCGGCGGCTGGTGCGCGAGACGCCCGGCTTACCCAAGGCGACGCTGCTGACGTACACGACCGCGGTGGTGCGCTTCTACGCCTTCCTCTTGCGCGAGGGCTACCGCGCGGACTTGCCGCTGCCCCGACTCGCGGAGCGGCTGAAGGCGATCCGTGGCAAGCGGCCGCGCAGCCTGCCTCGCGTCCCCGAGGACGCGGTGTTGGAAGCGATCCTGTCCGCGGCCCGCGGTCGCCCCGTTGGAGGCGAGCCTCGTCTTGCTTGCCTCCGCCTACGCGACATCGCAATGCTGGAGGCAATGCGCGGCTCGGGCATGCGCGTCTCGGAGCTGGTGGGATTGCGGCGCGGCGACCTCATGCGCAGTCAGCAGGCGGCGCGCGTCACCGGCAAAGGCAGCAAGATGCGCCTTATCTACTTCACCCCCAACGCCTGGCAATGCCTCGAAACCTATTTCGCGGCCCGCCGCGCCGGCGCCGCGGAACGGTCCATCGCGCTGCAGCCGGTGTTCACCCGCCACGATCGCGGCGCTGGCGACCGGCTCCTCCCACTGTCCACGAAGTCGGTCCGCCAGATCGTGCGGACGCTCGGCATCGCCGCGGAACAGGAAGACGCCGGGGTCACTCCGCACCGCTTCCGCGCCTGGTTCGCGACGCACATGGTCGAAACTACCGGCGACCTTGCCGCGACCCAGGACCTCCTGGGCCACGAGTCGGCCGACACCACCCGCGTCTACACCCGGGTCGCGGCGCAGCGCTTGCGCGAGCTACACCGGCGCGCCTTCGCGGACGATGGCGCGCCGGTCTGATCCCTATGCACGGGCGGCTTGGGCCGCTATGGCGTCGTCGAGCCCGGAGCCTTCTCGTCAGGCGCGGCGCGCCGGCGGCTACCGCCGATGCGGCCGATCCGCGCGTAGTGTTCGGGGCCCAACTTGTCGCGCGTCGCCTTGCCGCCTTTTTCGCCAATACGCGCGTAATGCTCCATTCCGAGGTCGGCTTTCACCATGTTGCCGCCTTTCTTGCCAATCTCGGCATAGAACGACGAGCCGTACTTCTCTCGTACCGCCTCACCGCCATGCCGCGCCGCCGGGGTACCGGGCTTGGGACCGCGCTTGGAACCTGCCGAAGATGTCTCCTGATCTGCCATGACCGCTGCCTACCTCCTCTACACGACAATGCCCACGTGCTGCTGCTTCGGCGTACTCGCACGCCTACCCATCCGAGCCGGATCGCCTGAATGCTGTGATTCCTCTATTGTACAGCTATACGGCCTGCTTGGCTAGTGGTGAGGCCGCGGTGAGCGCACATCGGCCATCAGCGAAGGAGTCCTATCTTAATTGGGAGCGACAGCCCGGCTCGGTCCAAACGGATCAGCGCGCCTTATACTGTGCCACGGCTCCTTCCTTGCCGAGGAGCGTGAGGAGTCTGGGGTCGGCACATGCAGCGCTGGGCGACGGAGCACCCCTGGCAGTTCGCCGCGATCATTGGGGTCATCGCCGGGATCGTTCGCGAGGTGCTCCAGATCGAGATTCAGAGGCGGTCGATCGCGGCCAGTCTCCCCGACGCCATCACCTGGGCCATACTGTTCTTCCTGGTCTGGGGCGTGCTCGGCTGGTGGCGGAGCCGGGCCGTCCGTAAGTAGATTTCGGCCCGATCACCAGCCGCGGTCGTCTGTGCCCGCTGGAAGACGTGCACGCCTGCCTACGCCAACAGCTCGCGCAACCGATCTGCCACAATGTGCACGTCGTCGTCGCGCACCAGTGCCGGATTGATCACCACCGCATCGACATCGGCGCCGACGTACACGGCTGGGTTGCCTTGGCGGAGTCGGGCGACGACATCGTCGGCGCTCCGGCGAGCAGTCGAGGCGTCGACGCCGATGCGGAGCACTCGCGGCGCCGCGCCGATACCGTGAACAATGTCCAGCCGTACTCCCGGCAGCCCTTCAAGATTCCGGCCGATGGCTTGCAGCGCGCTCACGTGCCCGGCCAGCCGTAGCTCGTGGTCCGTCGCCATCCAGTCTTGAAGCGCAGCGACGACGCCGACGATCTCCTGGCGATCCAGCTTCATCGGTCGCCCGAACGCCCTGTTGCCGGCCATCATCTCGAAACCGATGAAGCCCTGCATCGCCGCCGCCGCGACCAGGCTCCGCTTGCCGCACAGGATGCCGGATGATTGGGGCGCGCCGATGTACTTGGCGCCGAAGCAAACCAGATCGATTCCCATCTTCGGGTAACTGGTGAACCGGTCCAATGGATAGACCTGGCCGGCGGCATCGACCAGGACAGGCACCGACTTGCCGTGGGCGATCGCCAGGACCTGGGCGAGCGACAGCGTGCCGGCCTTCCCTTCCAGGTGCGCCGGATAGAGCACGACCGCCGTGTCCGGACCGAGCGCCGCGTCGAGCTGCTCGGGCGTCGTCCCGGCATCGTCGCCCACGTCGACCAGCGTCGTGCCGACGATGGTCGTGGCGTGCTCGTATTTGTAATGGTGCGCCTTTTGGATGAGGACCGTGCTTCTCATACCGGCAGTGTCCGGAAGGCGCCCTATCGCGTCGAGGTCCGACCCGGTGACGCAGGCCGCGGTTCCGAGCGCCATGGCCGCCGCGGCGCCGGACGTCACGTAGGCCGCCTCGGCGCCGAGCAGGGAGGCGATGATCTCACCCGCCCGGTCCAGCAGCCGCGGCATGTCCACGAAGTAGCGCTCGGCCTGCTCCATCGCGGCCTTCACGTGGGGAGACGGCGTCGATCCGCCTAGCAGCGTCTGATGGCCGCGAGCATTGATGACCGGGATCACCCCCAGCTCGTCGTAGATGGACGGCTTGTGCGACAAGGCAGCCTCTCCTATTCTTCCAAGGCACGACGCCAACCGCTCGGCCGCGGGCAACATCGGGGAGCCCTACCGGCCGATACGCGTTGCGCTCACCATAGAGTCCGCCGCGTGGCGCGTCAAGCCGCCGATCTTAGATGTGGCAGGCGGCCAGCCCGTGCTTCTCCAAGTAGCGCTGGTGGTATTCCTCGGCTGGATAGAAGGTGGAGGCCGCGGTAATCTCCGTCACGATCGGCTTGCGGAAACGGCGCGCCTGCTCCAGCCGCGCCTTCGACGTCCGGGCCGCTGCCTCCTGGGCCGGATCGTGGAAGAAGATCGCCGAGCGGTACTGCGTCCCAAAGTCCGGACCCTGGCGGTTGAGCTGCGTCGGGTCGTGGTTCTCCCAAAACACCTTGAGCAGCTCGTCGTAGGACACCTTTTGCGGATCGAACTCAACCTCTACTGCCTCGGCGTGCCCGGTCCGGTGGCCGCAGACATCTTCGTAGGTGGGGTTGGGCAAGGTTCCCCCGGTGTAGCCGACATGCGTGTCAATCACGCCGGGCGTCTCCCGGAACGTGGCCTCCACTCCCCAAAAACAACCAGCGGCAAATGTGGCGCGTGACATGTGATGTGTTCTCCGAAGTCCACTATGCGTTGCAAACAGTCGCCGACTGTGCCATTGGGCGAGGCACGATCCCATACGCCCCATGAGTCAGCATGACCATCAATTGTAACGTAGGCATTGCTGGCTACGGAAAGCCGGCCCCTTCCTGACCTGACCACCTGCGAGCGAGACCAGTTAGCCGGACCGGGCGGCCAGAACCTGCGCCAGCAGCAGCACGATGATTGACACGGCCACGAGCAATACGGCCAACACCAGCGCCGCCGGCAGATCCGTCTGAAGGGCTTGCACGATCGCCAGCGACATCGTCTGCGTGCGCCCTTCAAAGTTGCCGGCGAACAGGAGCGTGGCGCCGAACTCCGACAGGGCACGGCCCAGACAAAGGACGGCGCCGCCCGCGATGCCGGGCAGGGCGAGCGGCAGCGTCACCAGGCGGAAGCCTTGCCAGAAGTCAGCGCCATCCATGGCTGCCGCCTCCTCCACCGCCTTCTCGATGCCGCCGAACCCCAGCTTGGCGCTGCGCACGTAGAACGGCGCGGCGACGAAGACCTGGGCCAGTACGACCGCGGCAGTGGTGAAGGGCAGCTCAATGCCCAGCAGGGACAGTTGATCGCCGAGCAGCCCTCGGCGGCCAAAGGCCATGAGCAAGGCGACGCCCGCCACCATCGGCGGCAGAACCAGCGGCAGGTCGGCGATCGTTTGCAGGAGCCAGCGGCCGGGGAACCGGCAGCGGGCCAGCAGATAGGCCAGCGGTGTGCCGGTAATGAGGATGATGAGCAGCGTCAGCATAGTCGTCACCAGCGTCAGCCGCACCGCCTCGAGCACCAGCGGCTTGGTGAGGCTGGGCCAAAATTCGGGTGAGGTCAGTGCCCGCCAGATGAGGGCTGCCAACGGTAAGACGATGAATCCGACGAGGACGACCCCCGGAACCGCGAAGAGAACCGTCGGCGTACCCGGGGAGGTCGGCGCCTCAGGAGCGGCTGACCTCTGTCCTACAGCAACGGTGGGGAGAGCCCGGTCAGCCATTTGCGGCCGCTCGGACGACAGTAAAGCCATACTTCGCCAGCACGCCTTGGCCCGCCGGGGAGAGGACGTAGTCGATGAAAGCGGCAGCGCCGTCCGCGTTAGGCGCTCCCTTGACTACCGCGATCGGGTAGAGCGCGATGACGTTGAACTGGTCGGGGATATCGATCATCTTCACCGCGCCGCGGACCGAAGGAGTCACGTCGGTCTGGTAGACCACGCCGGCGTCGGCCTCTCCCAACTGCACCTTGGCAACGACATCTTTGACATTTGCCTCGTCCGACACCACGTTCTTTTGCACCTGATCCGCGAAGCCGCTGCCGAAACTGGCGTCCTGCGCCATCTTGGCAAAGGATTGGCGAGCATAGTTGCCGACCGGCACATCTTTCTGCGCCAGCACCAACTTGACCCCCGACTTGCCCAGGTCCTGCAGTCTGGCGATACCCGCCGGATTGGCCGCCGGCACAATCAGCGTGAGCTTGTTCTGAGCGAACGTGCGCGGATCGCCGGCGATCGTTCCATCCCTCTGGGCGCCCTGCATATTGGACTGGTCCGCGGAGGCGAAGATGTCGGCGCGAGCCCCTTGCGCGAGCTGCGTGCGCAGCGTGGGCGATCCGCCGAAGTTGAAGGCCGCCTTCACGCCGGGATTGGCGCGCTGCAGATTCGCGCCGATCTCCTTGAACGCATCGGTGAGCGATGCCGCGGCAAAGACGGTCAAGTCACCCTGGAGCCGCGAGGCTGCGACGGAGCTGGAGCTCGCGGAGCTCGTGGCAGGAGCCGGCGCGGTCGAGGCGAGCGAGGCCGCGACGAGGGGGAACAGTAGGGCGAGCAGGACGCCCCAGAGATACCACCTACGGCTTGGCAAGAAGCACCTCCGTGGATTTGATGACTATCACGATGCTCTGGCCGGCAGCCAGTCCGAGTCGCTCGGCCGAGTTGCGTGTGATGACCGACACCACCTCCTGGCCACCAACGTCGACGAGGATCTCCGCCATAAGCCCATCCGTCTGCACGGACTTGACGGTACCCTTCAGTTGATTGCGCGCGCTCAGCTCCACGGATCTCACCCTTTCCTTGTCCACCGACCGATCACGATGCCAGCTCGGCGACGACAGTCCCAGCGCCGGTGCTGTCGTAGCCGCCTAGCGCGGCGAGCTCCCGCCGGTAGGGTCCGGCAACCGCCACGTCCAGTAGCGCCTGCACCGGCGCCGTGCCCAGGTAGATTTGGGGGATCACCAGGTCATAGCGCTCCGCTTGCAAGGGCACGAAGCCCAGGCCCAGGGCGCGTGCGACCGCCAGAATGCCCGGTCCGGTGTCGGCAGCTCCTGCCGCGACCGCATCGGCAACGGCCTGGTGCGTCGAGACCTCGCGCGCAAAGCCCCGGACCCGCTCCGATGGGATCCCCGCCTCGACCAGCCAGGCGTCGAGCAGCATGCGGCTGCCCGATCCCAACTCCCGATTGACCAACGTGACGTCCGGGCGTCCGAGGTCACCGGCGTCGGTAATGGCCTTGGGATTGCCGGCGGCGACGATCAACCCCTGTTGCCACTCGGAGAGTGTGATCACCACGAGGTTCTGGCCGGGCAGCTCGCGCCGCACATAGGGCACGTTGCACTCGCCGGTGGCAGGATCGCGCAGGTGCGTGCCGGCGATGTGGGCTTCCCCACGCCCCAGGGCCCGCAGCGCGCGCAGGCTGCTCCGTGGCGCCCAAACCAGCCGAAAGGCCGGGTAACGCCGGGACAGGTGAGCGCCCAGGAGTGCCAAGGCGGGATCACAGCCGCAGACCACGACGGCGTGCTCCACCAGTTCCGGATCGATCATCAGCTCTACGCTCGCCTGTTGGTCCGTACCCGTGGCCAGACCGTCGGCCGCGGTGACGGTGGCCACACTGCCCTGGAGCGGATTCGCCAGCAGCCGGTCGCCGACGCGAGCGACCTGCACACGCCGCGGCTGCGCATCCCCGGCGAGGTCGTCGCCTATCAACTCGGCCAGGAGGCGAACCGGCTCATCCGGCAACCAGAACAGCGACTCGACTGAACAACCCAGCGCCTGAGCCAGACGCAACGCCACGACGGTGTTCGGAACGTACTGCCCCGTCTCGATTGCGTGGATGGCCTGCCGGGTGATCACCCCGCGCTCCGCCAGCGTCTGCTGGCTCAGACCGGCTGCCAGGCGGCGCGCACGCACACCATTCGCGACGATGCCAAGACCAGCGGCGTGCTGCAACGGTGTACTCCAACCGTAAGTGTACGGTACATCGGTCAGTTTGTCATCTACTGTTGGCAAAATGGGTGAGACGCAGAGCATTGCAGAGCAAGCGGGCGTCCGGCGGATGGCGGGAATGGTCACCGGAGCGCGGGCGTCCCGCCCGCCCCGGCTCTCCGGTGCGCCGCATTGCCGCCTCACCGGTAGCGTGTCCGCCAGCGGCGACCACCGGGCGGGCGGGACGCCCGCGCTCCGCCGAAATCGCCGCAAGGTCGCTGCGTTGGGGGCAAGCGCGCACAGACATCGGCCCCCTGTGCTACCTTCTGCTTTCTAGGTGAAGACGGAGATGATCGATGACGCCGCCAGCGGGATCGACCGCGGCCCCGAACGTCGCGATTGGAGGACAAGCGCCCAATGTCCCGAAAGTAGTCTTGATCGGCGATTCCATCCGGCTCGGCTACGCGCCGCTGGTCACGGAGCGACTGCACGGACGCGCGCTGCTGGTGAGTGACGCCGAGAACGGTGGGGACAGCGCCAACGTGCTCAGGAATCTCGACGATTGGGTCATTCGCGAGCAGCCGGACCTTGTCCACGTCAACTGCGGCCTGCACGACCTGAAGCGAAACCGCGATGGCAGCTATCAGGTGGGCTTGGACCACTACGTGGCGCACCTTGGTGAGATTGTCGCCCGCATTCGGGCGAACAGCGATGCCACCGTGGTATTCGCCACGACCACACCCATACTGGACGACCGGCACGCCGGGCGAGGCGCCGGCTTCGACCGGTTGGAAGCGGACGTGCGGCGCTACAACGCCGCCGCGATCGAAGTCATGGCAGGCGCCCGCGTTCCGGTACACGACCTGCATTGGATCGTCGAGCAGAACGAGCCCGAGCAATTACTCGACACGGACGGCACGCACTACACTCCGGCCGGCTACGAGCGGTTGGCGGAAGCGGTCGTCGACTGCACCCGGCGCCACCTGGCCATCCGGCGCTACCGAGCATTGCCAGCGCCCGCCTCCGGCGCGCAAGTGGCGGCGGAATACCGTGCTGCCGAAGCCGAGCGCGATGCCCACGTTCCGACGGCCTATCGGCGCCAGCGCATCCCCGACCTCGCAGCCCCACGGGATGCCACCGAATGGGGAGCACGGCGACCAGGTGTGCTGGAAGCGGTGCGCCAGTCGCTGGGCGACCTGCCGCCATCACCGTCGCCGCGACAGGCGCGGATAATCGCCCGGGAGCTCCACGCCGGCTATACCCTCGAAAAGGTGGCCATAGACAACGGCGTCGACGGGCGGGTGACCGCCCTATTGCTCATCCCCGAACGACTCCAGCAGCCGGCCCCGGCGGTCCTCTGGCTGCATTCGTCCACGCCGGACAGCACCCAAATCATCGTCCCCAACACCAACGGCGGCAGCGAGTCGCTCGGCGCAGCGTTCCTGCGCGCCGGCTACGTCGTCCTCTCCCCCGATGCCTACTGGCACGGCGATCGAGCGGGAACCGGACCGGCCGGGGACTTGGAGACCTCGCGAGCTGAGCAGGAGAGCCTCTTCAAGTTGCACCTGTGGTACGGCCGCACCCTCTGGGGAATGTTCGTCCGCGACGACCAGATCGCGCTGGACTACCTGTGCAGCAGACCGGAAGTCGACGCGACCCGTATCGGCGCCACGGGCATGAGCATGGGCAGCACGCGCGCCTGGTGGCTGGCCGCGCTGGACGAACGCATTGCCGCCACCGTGGCGGTCGCCTGCCTGACCCGCTACCAGAACTTGATCGCCCACGGCCAGCTTCGCCAGCACGGCATCTATTACTTCGTCAACGGTCTCCTGCAGCGGAACTTCGACACCGAAGGGGTGCTGTCCTTGCTGGCTCCGCGGCCGTTTCTGGCCCTCACCGGCGAGCTGGACGCGGGATCGCCGGCCGATGGGATCCGCATCCTGGAGCAGAAAGTCGGCGACATCTACCGCGCGCTTGGCGCCGGCGACCGCTTCCGCAGCGTCCTATACCCGGAGACGGGCCACACCTATACGGCAGCGATGCGTAGCGAGATGCTCAGTTGGTTTGGTCGCTGGTTTGGCCAGCCCCTACACCACCGCTTCCCAAGGCAAGCGCCGCGCTGATCTTTGAATAACCACAATCGCTCGGCGAACTGGGACGATGTGAGAGCAAGAGGGTTCCCCGGCCTAAAGGCTGCGGGGGGCCGGCACCGCCGCCGGCCCCCCGCAGCGAATTGCCCCTGCCCGGGACCCTTACCGACGCGGCCCTCGCTCGATCTGATCGAGCTGGCGCTCCGCATCCTCGATGCTCACCTGGCCGCTACGCACTGCCTCTAGAATCCGCAGCCGTAGCGCCTCCGGTGAGTCCAGACGCGTCGAGCTGGCCGGCTCAGGCGAGGGCGAAGGCATCGGCGCCGCGCCGATACCGGATATGGAAGATGCGGCTGCCTCCTCCGCAACCGCCTCGTCTGGAGGCGCGGCCGGCCCTGCAAAGCCAGACGGCGCGACGGGTGGCGCCGGCGGGACCGGCGGCGCAGGAGCGACCGGCGGCACGGGCGGTAGCGGTCGTTCTACGTTGATCCGGACCGCCTGTGGCGGGGTTGGCGGGCTCGGCGGCCTGGGCGGCTCGTCCGCGCCTGGCCAGCCGCGGCGCGAGCGACGGCCAAAGCCCAGGTCCTCCAGGACATTTTCCACGTCCGGGCCGAGACTCTCGCGGAGATTCCGCAGCGTGTCCCGCACGGTCGAGGCGACCGTCTGGCTCACCTCCTGGCTGACGCGGCTGGCCTCACCGGCGATACCGGCCACGTGGGCGGCGTCGGTGACGTAGCGCTGCGCATCCGTGCCGGCGCGCGCCACCCAGCGACTCGCCTCCCGCTCGGCGCGACGCGCCTCACGCTCGGCGACCCGCGTCGCCTGCTCCGCCGCTCGGGCCGCCTGGCGGGCCACCCGATCGGCTACCTGCTCATAGCGCTCCTGGAAGTGACGCGCGTAGCGCTCACCCCAGTCCTCGCCCCAGCGGCTCGGCCAGCCGAAGTCGAAGGGCGAGCCGCCCCTCCCCCACCGGCCCGACCGGCCCCAGCGCCCGGATCGCCGCTCGTCCCGGTCGGCGGCGTCGCCCTCCGACGATTGCTCGCGCGGCACCACGGCGACGCGCCCGCCGGCGGTTGCCGTCAGCGTGGACCCGGCAGCGCCGAGCTCGCCTTGCACGTGCCGGCCGTCGTCTTCACGACGCTCCTCCGTCAGCGGCAGCGCCACTTCAATCGTGCTGGCCGAGCGCAGATCGATCGCGACACTGGCAGCCGGATCAAGCGCCAGCAAGGTGTCGCCGGCGCTGCTGAGACGAATCGTCGACTCCGCGCGCGGCGACCCGGCATAGTAGACGCTACCGGCAGAGGTGACCTCCAGTGATCCCAGCACGTCGATCACCCGCGCATCGCCCGCTACGTCCGGCAAAGTCAGGTTGGCCGACACCTGGCGAGCCTTGACCGAGCCGCCGACCCGGTCGATCTTCGCATCAGCGCTGAGCTGATCGAGGGCGACGTCGCCGTTGATCTGTCCGGCTTCGACGGCGCCGCTTCCCTCCTGCAGCCGCAACGAGCCGTTCACGCGCGGCAGCGACAGCGGGCCGGCGCACTCGCGCGCCTGGACGTCGCCGGCCACTGACTCGGCGACCTGCACCGCGCCGTGGACCTCCTCAAGCCGGAGGCTGCCGTCGATACGCTGCAACGTGACCTGGCCGTGCAGCTCGCGCAACTGGGCGTCACCGGCGACGCGCCCCTTGGCAGTCAGGCTGCCGCGCAGATCCTTGACGCGCAGGGACCCGTTCACGGCTCCGCTGATCGCGACGTCGCCGCCGACATCATCCACCGCCACATCGCCGCCGGTATCACCCATCACCTCCACCGCGTCGCCGAGGTCGCGGAGACGCAAGCTGCCCTGGACCGCCTGCAACGAAACCCCGCCGCGCAAGTCCGACAGGTGGCAGTCGCCGGCCACCGTTCCCGCGACGTGGACACTGCCTTGAATGTCGCTGAGCCGGACCGAGCCGTTGGAGCCGGCAAGCATGACGCCGCCCCGGACGTCGCGCACCAGCAGGTCGCCCTTGCTCGGCGTGGTGATGGCGACCGACTCGGCGACGTCTTCGAGGCGAATCTGTCCTCCGCCGTTACCGACGCGCACTTCACCGGAGACATCGTGGACGTGGACGTCGCCGCTGATGCCTTCCAGCGTACAGGAGCCGGCGATATCGTCCAGGCGGACGCTGCCGGATATTTCCGACAAGGTCACCCGACTCGCCACGTCGGAGGCGCGAACGTCGCCGCGTCGGCTCGCAATCTCGACCGATCCGGCGATATCCGCGAGGACGACCGCGCCATCACCGCCATTGATGCTCACCGCGCCGCGGCCGTCACGAATGTTGATGCCGCCGCGCACATCCTGGGCGCTCAGCGCCCCGACGTCGCGAGCTTCTACGGCCCCTTGCCGCCCAACCACGCGAAGCGAGCACTCGTTGGGCAGGCCCAGCTCCAACGCCGGGGCATTGCCGATCACGAGCTCCTCGCCTTCGAGGGCCACCGTCGGGCGCTCTCCGGAACGAGTACGCACGACGACCTGTTCCGATCCATGGACGCTGAGCTGACCCCAGCCGCCTTGCACACGTACGCCCCCCGGCGGGATACTGAATTGTTCGTCCATCAGAGCACCTCCTCCGACGTTGGCGCCTTCCGGCGCAGCGTATCGAGTCGCGCCAGGCCCTCTTCAATGGTGATCTCGTTCCGCTCGACTTGGCGGAGAATCTGCAGGCGCTCATCGCCGGCCGCCGGCGCCGTCTGGGTCTTGCCCACCGGCTGACTGGCGGGCCGCTCGAACTGCGCCGCGCCCGCTCCATCGACGGCGGAGAGATAGAGGGAGCCGCTCATCGAGGAAAGCCGGACTTGAGGGCCACCGCCGTTGACGGTGGCGCGCCAGCGACCGCGCTTGCTCTCCAAGACTTGCATGGGCAGCGCGCAGCGGGCGTTGCCGCTCATGCTGCTGAGCTGGGCCTCGCAGCCGAAGTCGGCCGGCACGAACAGCCGGAGGTCGCCGCTGACGGTCTGTACCGTGGCGCCCCCGGGCAAGCCGTTGCGTACCGTGGCCTCGGTCGTGCCGCTCACCGCGTTCGCCTTCAGCTCCGTGGTCTTACTGTCGCGCACGATGAGATCACCTGAGACCGTGTTCCAGCGAACGGCGCCGGAAGTCTCGGTCACGATCGCGCTGCCCGACACGGTGTTGAGGCGAAGATCGCCCGTAACCTTGGTCACGACGATCTTGCCGGACACCGTATTGGCCGTCTGCCCTACGTCGAGCCCGGCCAGGCTGACGTCGGCGGACACGGTGGAGACGCTCGACTGGGTGCGCGCCGGCACTTCCAGCACGCACAGCACGTTCGGCGGCCCGGCGCGCCGCTCGAACCAGCCCATGATGGCCTTGTCCGACAAGACGCGAATGGCGACGCGGTGCCCGTCGTGCTCGATCTCGATGGGCGCGCGCTCGACATCCTCGTCCGACAATCGGCGCTCCGGGTCAACCTCGAGGCGTGCGCGGATCGTCGTGGTCGAGGTCCCGGTGATGCGCACCGTCCCGCGCACGTTGTTCAGGCGCAGCTCGGCTTCCGAGCCGACATCGAAGCTGCGCTCGATCAACCGGCCGGTCACCCGCTCCAGAGGCATCGGACCTGTCCTTTCTTCGCTGATTGCTATCGCCACCTAACTTCCCCCTTTCAACATCGCCATGGCTTGTTCCGACGTGATGCGGCCGGCGCTGAGGTCGGCCAGGATGGTCCTTCGTCGCTCCTTATCGTCGGTCAGGCCGAGCGTCCGCAGGAGCTCGTCCAGCCGGCTGCGCACGGTCGGATAGGAGATGCCGAGCTCCTCCTCGACGTCCTTGATAACGCCGCGCGAGCGGAGGAACGCCTCCAGGAACTGCAGTTGCTCGCGGCCGAGGCGAGCGAACCGGCTCGGGGCGAACTTCCCCTCGATGGTGGTATGGCAGCTTGGGCAGTGCAGCCGCGTCACCTCCATCGTCTCCCCGCACACTGGGCATTGCCCGGGCACTTCATGTGGCATTCCGTCTCCTCGATCAACAAAATCAATACCAATATTGAAAATATAGGGCGTGGAAGCCGCATTGTCAATAGTTCGCCATGGCGAAAACCCAACAAAAAAGGCCGGTGGCAGCAACATACGTTGCTCCCACCGGCCCAGCAAGCAGGCCCGTGACGGCGCTAGGGCGCCGAGACGGTTATCTTGCCACTGTCCTTGGCGCCTTTCGCATTGACCCACCCGGATCCGGAGCCGGACTGCGGCCGCTTGAACTCCGCGACGTTGGCCTGCGCCCCCTGATCCGAGTCAAACGGCGCGCCGCCGGCTTCGAACGCCACCGCGGCGTTGCCATCCGTGTAGAACTCGGCGGTGACCTGCTTATCGGGGACCTTGGCCGCAAACTCCTGGACCACCTTCTGAATGTCGGCGGAGGTGGGGGTGCGCTGCACGACTACCAAGGCGTAACGCCAGCCGTCGCTCCCCTGAATCTTGGCCTGCACCAGATAAGGCTCCTGCACCGCGCCAATCGCCGCGTGGACGCCGAGGCCCAGGAGCACGGCGACGACGACCACACCGACGATCCACTTGAATCGAGGAGAACGGACCATACTGCTTGACATTCCTAGCTACGAGGTATCAGCTATCAGCTATCAGCTATCAGCACTCCGAAGATCACGGCACGGCTTGCAGATCGCTGGCCGGCCAATCTGTGGAGGCTGATAGCTGACCGCTGATAGCTGATAGCTCCTCTAAAACAGCGACTCTTGCGAGCTGGGATCGAAGATGTGCATGCGCGAGGCATCCAGCATCAGGTCGATCGTGTCGCCCGCTGCTACATTGGTCCGTGAGTCCACTTTGGCCACGGGGTTGTGGTTGCCGGCGATCAGGTACATGTGGATCTCACTGCCCATGTGCTCGACGACGTCCACCTTCATCCGCGTCGGGTTCAGCTCGGTGATCGGCGGAGCCCAGGCACGGTCGTACATGTCTTCGGGGCGCAGTCCCAGCACCACCGAGCTGCGCCCAAAGGTCTTCAGCTTCGGCACGAACTCCTGCGGCACCTTGATCTCGAAGGCGCCGGCGTCCACCGTCATCTGGCCGTTGTCGGCCCGCACCTCCGATGGGAAGAAGTTCATCGCCGGGCTGCCGATGAAGCCGGCCACGAACATGTTGGTCGGGTGATCGTATACCGTCTGCGGCGTGTCCAATTGCTGAAGCACGCCGTCGCGCAGCACGGCGATGCGACTGCCCATCGTCATGGCTTCGACCTGATCGTGGGTCACGTAGATCACCGTGGTCTGCAGGCGCTGGTGCAGCTTGATCAGCTCAGCGCGCGTCTGCACGCGCAGCTTGGCGTCGAGGTTGGAGAGCGGCTCGTCCATCAAGAAGACTTGCGGCTCGCGCACGATCGCCCGCCCCAGCGCCACGCGCTGGCGCTGGCCGCCGGACAACTGCTTGGGCTTGCGCTGCAGCAGCTCTCGGATACTCAGGATCTCCGCCGCCTGGTTGACGCGCTGCTCGATCTCCTTGCGCGGCGTCTTGCGCAGCTTGAGGCCGAAGGCCAGGTTGTCGTACACGCTCATGTGCGGGTAGAGCGCGTAGGACTGGAAGACCATGGCGATGTCGCGGTCCTTGGGAGCAACGTCGTTGACGAGGCGGTCGCCGATGTAGATGTTGCCGTCGGAGAGCTCCTCCAGGCCGGCGATCAGGCGCAGGCAGGTCGATTTGCCGCAGCCGGACGGCCCGACCAGGACGAGGAACTCCTTGTCCTTGACGGCGATATTGACGTCGTTGACGGCGACGACTTCACCAAACCGCTTGGAGACGTGATCGAGGGTGAGACTTGCCATAACGAGACTTCACTCCTTCACAGCACACTCCGGCACATGGACCGGCACAAGAAGCGTGGTGGCTGGACGACTTCGCCGCGGCGCAAGGCCTGCGCCATTCCACGCCGGCAAAAACAGAACTCTTCGGCAAAAGCCGCTTTTTGCCCGGATACCGTCCCGACCGGGCGTGTCTCCACCTTGGGAGCGTCTCTCTCCGGCAATACAGGCGTCTCTCTCCAGGGAGCTTGGCGCTCCGTTCGACACGGCCCTCCGCGACCGCCAGCGTGAACGCTTGGCCTCCGCGCCGCGCGTTCCGGAGGGGCAGGTACTACGCTAGCACGGAATGCGGAGGTCCGCAAGGGCTGTCTCCATCGAGGAGGGCCACAGAGTTTCGCGACCGGTCATCGCCGGTAGCGGTATCGCACGGAGCGCGGGCG
>CALBSQ010000389.1 GCA_937967325.1 uncultured Chloroflexota bacterium | reverse complement strand
TGCTGTGCTCGGGCATCGGCTCCTCAAACCAGGCGAAGTTCAGCTTCTCGATCTCCCGTCCGATGTAGTAGGCGTCCTCGCGGCTGTAGTCGTGAAAGCTGTCCAGCATCAGCGGCACGTCCTCGCCTACCGCCTCGCGCACGGCGCGGCAGCAGGCTACGTCCAGCTTCGGATTGGGTGCGCCGGGGATAGGCGGCATGATCGTGTGCAGCTTGAAGGCGGTGTAGCCCTTGGCCAGGCACTGGAGTGCGAAGTCGGCGTAGGACTGGGGTGTGTTGAGCCCGCCTTCGACGTCGTCGCCGCACATCGTACTGGCGTAGGCCCGGACCGTGTCGCGGTAACCGCCCAGCAGCTTGTGGATCGGCAGGCCCAGCGTTCGCCCGGCCAGGTCCCAGAGGGCCATGTCCACGACGCCGAGCACGCGGTCGGACAGACTGCCCAAATGCAGCCGCTGCGCTTCGCGGAGCCGCTGCCACAGCCGCTCGCGGTCGAAGGGGTCCTGTCCGACCAGCCTGGGCTTGACCACCTGTTCGATGATCCCTGGCGTTGCCCCAAAACAGTAGCCCTCGGCGCCCTCGTCGGTCACGATCTTCAGCACGTGCTGGGTAGCCTCGTGCTCCGACCCGGGGTGCGTGTGGCCATCGGCGTCTCGCACAATCTTGGACCGGTAGCGGAACCCCTCGGTGCGCGCATCGACTATCTTCATCGGCGGCTCCTCTCTGCAGGCCTCGCCCTGCCCGGCAGAGCCTAGCAGGAGGCGGCCTGGTTGCGCCAGTGACGAGACGGCTGGTCCAGCCTACGCCCGGTCGGCCATTCGTCCTCGCTCCGGCGGCGTGGCCGGCAAACCTCGACCTAGTGCATCAACAGGAGACCTGTTGGGCCATGTGTGCAGAACGACAAGAAGGAATTTTTCTGGGGACACCCCAGATCCCGCCCTGACGGGGCACTAGGCCGGCGGCCGCAGCGACAGGATGCGCTCGCGCAGCTCTCCGATGCGCGTGGTGATCGCCTCGCTCAGCGTGTGGACGTTCGGATCGGCGGCCGCGCCGGCGCTTCGTCCGCTCAGGAACTCCTCGAGGAGCTCGTGGACGTGGTCAAGCTGCTCGGTGATGCGGTCGATCTGCGATCCTTGCGGTTGCTGTGCAGCATGTTCGGGGCGCTCTGCCGTGGACATGTCGTCGGTTCCTTTCCCCGGCCCGCCGTAGCCGGCTCGATGCGGCATAGGCGCAAGTATCGCGCCAGCGGCACGGCCCCGACTCCTTGACGCTGTTCAATGGCCACGACCACGCTCGACACCGTCAGTGTTGCTGGCTTGTCCCGTCAGGACGGCAGTAGGGCGGCGTTCGCGCTGCTCCCGTTATCGGGGAATCCCCAGGTCGAAGGCGTCGCCAGCTCGATGCAGTTCCCTGCCGGGTCGCGGAAGTACAGGGACTGGCCGCCGGAGGGCCAGGTGACTTCCTTCTCGATCGTCACTTCCTGCTGCTGGAGCCACGCTCGCCACGTCGCCACCTCATCTCGACTGATGGCGAAGGCCACGTGCCCCGCTCCCGCCGCGCCGTGCGTGGGCCAATCGCCGTGTTGCTTCCTCGTCTGGGCTGGATTGAAGACCAGGAAGACAGCAGCGCCGCAACGGAAGAAGACGTGCCGGCCAGCTTCTTTGGCAAAGGCTTCCAGGCCAAGAACCCGATCATAAAAGTCCTTCGCCGCGTCGAGATCATCCGCATAGAGGCAGGTCTCCAGAATGCGCGTCGCTTGCATGGCGCTGCTGTCCTTTCCCATCTCCGCCGGCTGCTCCTGCGAGGAACAACGCTACGGCCTCGTGACATACCAACTCGTGGTTATGGGTTCACACTTCCACCGGCAAGAGCGCTGGCCGTTCGCGCTCCTCGGGGATCGGCTCGCCGTGCGCCGCACGGTCTTCCAGGTACAACCGGATGACATCCTTGGCATTAGCCAGCGCTTCGTCGACGGTATCGCCCTCGGTGAAGCAGCCGGGCAGAGCCGGCACCTGAACGGTGTAGCCGCCTTCGTCGGGGTCTGGGATCAAGAGCACCGCATAGCGTTGCATTGCAAACCTTTCTACCGTAGTGCTACGAACTGATCCACCGTCAAGCTCGCGGCTTTCGGGATGCTGCCGAGCGTGCCGAGCTTCAGCGTCTTGGTAGAGTGGACAGGAACCGGAACGACGCCGGTTTTGGTTGGATGTCGATGGATGAAGTGCGAGCCAGACTTGCGACTCACATGCCAGCCGTCACGGCCGAGCACACGCAGCACCTCGTCGGCGTGCGGAACCGGTCAATAGGGGTGAGACACGGCGCGCGGGATAGTAGTGAGTCACCTCCTGTTCTGCTGAGGCCGGCGGCGGGTTGATCCAGGTGGCGGTGGGCAGCGGCGGTGGGACGAGGTGCTGCCGGACGAAGCGCTCGGGATGGGCGGCGTAGGCGGCAGCGAGCACCTGCTGGCGCGCGCCGTGCTGACTGGGCGCCGTCCCGGTGTGGACCGCCTCGGGCGTGAAGTAGCCGATGCCGGCGTGGCGATGCGCCGTGTTGCACCACGCGAAGAAGCGTCGACAGTACGACCGCGCGTCGTCGAGGCTGCCGAAGCGGGCCGGGAAGTCGGGCCGATACTTGAGCGTCTTGAACTGGGCTTCGGAGCAGGGGGTGTCGTTCGACGTGTGGGGGCGGCGGTGACTCCTGGTGATGCCGAGGTCCGCCAGCAGCCAGGCGACGGGCTTGGAAGGCATCGCCGTGCCCCGGTCGGCGTGGAGAGTGAGTTGGCCGGCGGGGACGCGTTGCTTGGCCGCGGCGTCGGCGATCAACTTTTCTGCCAGGCTGGCCTGCTCGTGTTCGGCCAGCAGCCAGCCGGTGATATAGCGGCTGTAAATGTCCAGGAGGACGTAGAGATAGTAGTAGGACCAGGTCACCGGCCCCAGGAGCTTGGTGCTGTCCCGGCTCCAGACCTGATTGGGACCGGCGGCCAGCAGTTCCGGCTTGGCGTAGGCGGGATGGACGCGCTGGCGCCGGCGTTCGCCGGTCTCACCAGTTCGGGCAAGTAGGCGGTAAATTTTCCGCTCCGAGGCGAGATAGCTCCCTTCATCCACGAGCGTCGCGTAGACCTCGGCGGGCACCGCCTCGACGAAGCGGGAAGAATGCAAGGTCCCCAACACCGCCTGCCGTTCCGGTGTGCTGAGGGCGCGGGGATGTGGCCGCATGTCGGCCGTGGCCTCCGGCGGACGGCCTGCCACCGGCGCTGCGGGTGGCGCCAAGCGACGGTAGTAGCTGGCGCGGGCGATCCCGAACGCGGCGCAGGCCGCCCCGACGCCGACCCGGGACGCCAGGAGCGCGGCGGAGTCAATCACGGCTGCCTTCCATGCGTGCCGCTGGGCAGGGTCAGCGCCAAGAGCGAGGAGACTTTTTTTGGATCTCGATGATGGCCTCGGCGGCGGCGAGTTGCTGGGTCAGCCGCTCGTTCTCCGCCTGCGCCGCCGCCAGCGCGGTGGCGCAGGCAGAAACGGCCGGCGGCCGGCCTCGTCCGCAGGGCGCCAAGCCCGGCAACGTCCCCGCTTCGCGTTGCCTGCGCCAGGTGGCAGGCTGCGAGGAATACAAGCCTTCCCGCCGCAAGAGTGCGCCCAGTTGGCCTTGGGGACAGCCGTCCGCCTCCCAGAGGACGCGCAGCTTGTAGGAGGCCGGCAGCGTCCGCCGCCGCGCTCGGGCGGGCACTTCAGGATCCGGCGCCGAGTGGGCACCGTTGCGGGAGGCGAGCGTCGAAGTCGTCACGAGGTTCCTTCCTTCCCCGCCCTGTCCAAAACTACACTATTTCTCGGGGCTGCCGTGTCTCACCCTATATTGACAGATAGGGAGTCTCAAGTGCCGAATCGCTGGATGTCAACTTTGCACTCAAGCCTTTCTCCAGGATCGCGTCCTCGAAGATGCCAAGAAGGTCGTGCTGTGCTCGGGCAGCCACCGATAACGCGATGAGGAATCGAAGATGTCCGAATGTAGCCTCGGCCTCTGTCGCATTTGCCCCTCAATTCAGTATGAGTAGCTAACCGTGATCCATATGCTAGAGGGCGCGGATGCCCCGTTATAAATGTAGGCAGTAATTTGGACTGGTAGGGACGGATGCATTGCCCCGTAGAGCTGTTGGATGTTCTGAGCGGTAGTACTCGCGCCCGGGCCCAGAAAGACACTCCCACCAGTGGGACCAGCCACTTGGATGGAAAAGACATTCTGAGTTGGATTCGTTAGTCCGTCTAACGTCCCGTTACTTATAAACTGACCGAAGGTACCTATGTAGGGTAGCAGTCCCTCCCATGGCGGATTGGGATAGAGAAACATTGAAAAGACTGCGTGTTGCTTGTTGCTGCATGCCCCCTGGTAACAGCCATAGCCTGCATGACAGCAGGATCCGTTACAGACTTGGCTAGGAGGGCAAAGACATGTCCCGTTTTGACAAGTCTTGTTGCCGCTGCAATCCGTATTTGTGCAGCAAGCTCCGCACCTACCCCCGCAATCCTTGGTGCCAGATGGGCATTGGCAGGTACCGTTTTGGCACAGCTTATAGCCGCAGTCGGAATTCGTGCAGCAGGCCCGGCAGGAGCTGCCGCAGTCCTTGGTACCGGGGGAGCACTGGCAGGTGCTACCCGGGCTTGGACAGACCTTATAGCCGCAGTCGGAGTTCGTGCAGCAAGTTCCCACTGGAATACACCTGCCACCGCAGTCTTTCATGCCGGTCGGGCACTGGCACTGCGAGGACAAGCAAATCATGCCATCGCCGCAAACAACCCCACACCCATTGCAATTCATCTTGTCGTTCGAGAAATTGACGCACTGTTCTATAACATCCTGACAGACAGTCTGGTCGGCAGGGCAAACGTTTGGGAGATTGCTTGGACAGACACAATTGCCACTCTGACAGTGCCCGCCGTTACTACAGGAGCGGCCACAGCAGCCGCAGTGATTATCATTAGTCTGATAGTCAGTACATACGCCGTGACAGCAGTGCTGCCCTGTGGGACAGACGTGGTTATCGCAGGCGCCACAATGTTGATCGTCGGTCTGATAGTCGCGGCATACGCCGTGGCAGCAGTGCTGACCAGCAGGACAGGGACCCGCACACTGACCGCAATGTTGGTCACTAATCTGAAGATCAAAGCACTGATCGTTCGGTCCGATGGGGCAGAGGCTCTTTCCAGTTGGGCAAATGCACTTGCCCTTGTCGCAATGACCATCAATACAGGCGTGACCACAATGGCCGCAGTTATTGTCGTCGATTAGATAATCAGTGCATAGACCGTGGCAGCAGTCCTCCGACTCGGTGCAAGCGGTCGAACAACTGCCACAGTTCTCAACATCAGTCAGCAGATCGACGCATAACTGGTTGCAGAATGTCTGGCCTGTTGCGCAGACGCAGTTTCCCTGTGCACAGAACTGGCCGCCAATGCAGGTGTAGCCACAGTGGCCGCAGTTCGCATAATCTGTCTGAAGGTTGAAACAACCGTCATGGCAACAGGTTAAATCGCCACAATGCTCGCCACAAAAGACGCAGTTTTGTTGCCTCAAGGACTGATCAACGCACCTTGTGACGCATTGCATCGCAAAATCAACGACGTGGCAGGCCAAGCATGGGTGTTGACCACCCAGACAAGCGGTCTCTTGTGGCCTTTCGCCGCATGTACCATCGATACATACCTCTCCAAGACCACATTGGCGGCTGCAAAAGCCACAGTGTGCCCAATTGGTGCCTGTGTTCGTACATACCCCGTCGCAACATTCGTGACCCGCATCGCAGCAAACTTCGTTGCAACAGGTCTGGTCTGCATCACAACAGACCCCGTTGCAGCAGGTCTTACCTGCATCACAACAGACGCCGTTACAAGCGATCTGCCCGATGCTGCAGCCACACAGTCCGCCACTGCAGCTTGTCCCCGGCGGGCAAGGGTACACCGATGTCTGCGCAGCGTCAAACCGTACCTTCCACCTGCTGTTGTCGCGCTTGTACAAGCTATCGTCAAAGTGGACCGGATCGTAAGGTATTGTTGTGCTATCACCACCCCATCGAAGACCGAGGCTCTTTCCTTTGGAGTTGACGCAGTCGAGAACAGCTTGGATCGATGGCGGCAGTACCTTGCCTTTGGCGAGGCATGGCGAATGCGAGTCGGTGGCAGCTATGTGCGGCGAAGGATCCCAGCCGCAGGTCTGGGGCTGGTTCTGGTCGTCGAAATACGTGAACGTCACATCAATGGCATGACCAGCCAAATGATCGCTGAACTCCACTTCGGCGCTAATCTGCTGCTGCTGTTGGCACGTGCGAAAGGAGTTGGTCACGACCATATCCACGTTGTTAGCCGCAGCGCAGGCATCAAGTTGATGCAGCGCTGGGAAAAACTGGACGTCTGCTAGGACGGGTGCACCTTTGAAGTGCGTTCCCTGGGAAGGGAACGTTTGTATGGCGCACGACCAGGGTACCGAAGGCTGCGGACAAGTGCCGCCAAGATAGCAGTCACACGGCTTGTCTGAAGGGGTCGCAGCGTGCACTTGAAAGGTGGATCCCTTACCAGCTCTAAAGCCAAACCAACCGCCAATCGCAGTCCCGATGGCCATTTTGAGGATTTGTCGCCGGGAGGTAGTCGCAAAGAGCCGGGTCAGGTTATCGAAATGGTTAGCGTTCATCGATACTCCCCAGGTCTAAGCGAGCTTAGATAGGCGACCTCTTGCGCGACTCCCCTAATATCTCACGAAAGCGAACTCTATCGCAGGATGTAGACGACCTGGCGAGATCGTGGGAAGCTGAATGGCGTCCAGTATCATCCTTGCCCGCCCGAGGACCATGCAGGCCCCGGCAGCCGTTCTTGTGGCAATTGTGCCACGGTGCCGACGACCTCCAACTCAATCGTTCGACGCACATCGGACGTTTGACTCACGCCTGAAGCTCTCCTCACATCTCTCCCTGCTGTTTCAATGGAGGCAAGGCCTCATTCTCGGCGGGCTAGCGAAAGCACGTCAGGTGCCCCGATCGTGACCTTCGACGCAATCCGGCCAGCGCGGTCAATGAGTACCGCCGATGGCGTGCCGCTGGCACCATAAGCGGATCCCGCCTGAAAGCCTTGATCAAGCAATACCGGTGATCTCAAACCAAGCGCCCGGTTCGCGTCAATATCGCCGCTGGAGATCACGAGCAAGTCCGGTGCGCCACGGGGGGGATCCGCTTCCCACGCTCGAAGATCGGGGAGCATACGCTGACAGAAGCTGCAGCTCGGGTTCCAGAAGAGCAAGAGAGTATTTCTTCCTCGAATGGTGATCGAGTCAACGGTCGTGCCCGACAGGTCCGGAAGGGCAAATGCTGGGGCCGTTTCACCAACTTCGAGTCCGGCGGGGGGCAATGACGGCGGGGGAACACCCCTGCCGCAATTCTCGCAGCGTCCGTTCGTAGCCGGAAGGGCTTGACGGAGTTGCTCGGGCGCAGGCAATGTGCCGCGCGCACCTACCGCAGTTGCGAGAAGGGCTCGGATCGCATCGGAGCCGGCTGCTAAGGGGCTACCGATCGTCCCGTCCGCAGCAACGACCACGGCCATCGGGGTTCCCGGAGCTTTGTAGGCTAGGGCGACTTCGCGGTCGTCCTGGATCAGTGCAGTTAAGATTCCATGCTCCACACACTTCCGCTGGTTAGCTTCGATCGCTCCTCGGCTGATAAGTGCAAAAGTCACGGCCGCGCTGTGCTCACGCTGCCAGCGGCCGAACTCTGGCAGCAGCTCCGTACACGGGCCGCAGTCGGGATCGGAAAAGAGCAAGAGGACCGGCTTGCCGACAGCACGCAGCGCCTCGAGTGTCAGCACTTCCCGATGAATACCAGAAAGCCGAAATGACGGTGCGGGCACCCCTATAGGCAGGCCCTGATTGGCGGCCGGGTGTCTTCCTGCCGGATCATGCGCGCCGCTACCGGACGCAAGCCGTGTCTCTATCGCATCGAGGCGCAAAAGGAAGCGCCCCTGCTGGCTGAACAGCTGCAACAGGAACCAACTTTCCACAGCAAGCAGTGCAACGACCAGGACTGCAATGAGCAGGCCGGCATATTGAACAAGCGTCAGGCCCGTCAACCAACCGACGGCGCTCCAACCGGGGTCGGTGCCTCCCTGCGCGATGACGAGGCCAGCCAGGCAGGCGAGCCCAACGTTGCGGATGAGTGTCGTCCAGCCGACCGGCGAAGAAGCGATGTGACCAAAACAGTGGCAATCTGGCCGTCGTCCGCGCGCAAGGTTGACGCTGATCCCGACGATGAAGAGTATGAGTAACACTAGCGCGCCGATGGCTCCCCACCACGCCAACGGTACGGGGATAAGCGCGGCGGCGATGCCGAGCTCTGCCACTGGGAGCAGGATGGCGACGGGGCCAGTGAACGGCCGCGGCACCCCGAAGTCACGGAGTGCCTGGCGAGACCCTGGCGAGTCCGCGAGTTTCGTGATGCCTGCGACGACAAACACCGCTGACAATAGCAAGCGTGCACCCAGAAGAATAGCAGACAATGGCGAAGTTCCTCTATTCAAGGGCCGTTACTTGTGCCGCCATTAGCTGACAGGCGCTTCGCGATGCACCGCATGTATTTCCAGCGACTACATGGCGACCTGACCCATAATCCCAGCCCTACTCCTCGGTAGAATCGAGCAGAGATCGTGACTGGAAACCAAAAGAAGCTACCTGCATCGAGTTTACGGCCAGCGAGGCACGTACCCAAAGCCCGCGAGAGCATGCTAGCCAGAAAGTACTAGATATGCACACACGCGGCTCTTGTGGCATAAGCTACCAGGTTCCGGTACAGCCGCGATCCGCCCACATCTTGACAATCCGGGCGAACTCGTCACGCACCCCCGCAGGGGTCCGGTGGGCACTGTCCTGTTCTCGGCCCGTCTCCGTAGTTCTGGCGGCCTGGCTGTGCACGATGCTCGCGCTCGGCATGGAGCCCTGCCCGGCCCGCTCCGGCACGCCGCGTACCCGCGTTATTCCCCTTGGCTGGTACCATGCGGGAGGTTCAGAGACTGCGCATTACAACCTCGGGGTTCGCGTTCGGGAAGGGCCGGGCAAGGGGGAGCCGATCTGGGGACGCGCCGTGCTCGCTCTCCGGCTTCCCGGCCCCAAGGTCCAAGCGACGTGTGCGCTTAGTGCTTGGTCGTGTGTACCCCGCCCGCCGCCAGCGTGGCCGCCGCGGGCAGCCCGGTTGCCCAGAAGACGGTGGCCGCGCGTCGGTCACCGGACGCGGCGTCCAGCGCCTGGCGCAGGTGCGCCAGCAGGCAGAGCAGCCCGACCAGGCCGAGCACTTCGAGATATCGGCCGACGACGACCGCCTCCAGGTGCTCGCGCGCCACGTAGGCTGCGGCATCCGATGCCAGGTAGGTCCCCCCGGCGCGTTCGTCACCAGGTGGCCGACGACGGTCAGGACGCCGAAGGCGATCCCCCCGACCCCGGCGAGCGCCGTGCCCCGTCCCATACCGCCCTCCGCTCCGCAGGCAGTGTACGCGAAGCCGCGCGCCGCATCCGAGACCCTGCCGCCGACCGCCCCGGCGGCTGCCCGAAGTCCCGCGCTCGCGTTTGTCGCCACTGGCTCAGGTGAAAGGCAACTATGATGTCCGAGTCCACCGCCAACTTGCTCCAGAGCGTGCGCGAGGGCTTGCGAGCCCTGGCCGACGAACTCGCCGCCGGCAAGAGCGACCGCCTGCAAGCAGCGCTCGATTTCGCCGCCAGCTTCCACCGCCACTCGCTCCGCAACCAGGCGCTTATCGCCCAGCAGTGCCCGCAGGCAATCTACATCGCCAGCTACCGAACCTGGCAGAAGCTGGGCTATCAGGTGCGCAAGGGAGCGCGCGGCATCCGCATCCTCGCCCCTCGTCCGTATATGATCACCGCCGACGACGGCGCGGAGGAGCAGCATGTCGCGTTCGTCGCCGTGTCGGTTTTCGACGCCAGCCAGTTGAACGAGCCGCCCGCTCTGCCCGTTCACCGCGCCGCCTTGCCGGACGACCAGCGGGAACTTGCCGACGCCGTGCAGGCTGCCATTGAGACGGAGGGCATCCGCGTCGAGGAGCGCGACGACCTCGGCATCGCCGAGGGCTGGAGCGCCGGCGGACGTATCGCCGTGCGCCGGGGGGCGGACAGCCACAACCGCGTCCTGATTATGCTCCACGAGTGGGCACGCGAAGTGCCGCACCAAGGGGAGTCAAAGGCACTCGCCCGCGAGCGCAAGGAAGCGCAGGCGGAGTCGGTCGCCTACGTCGTCAGCCGGCATTTCGGCTTTCCGCACCCGTACGCCGCCAGCTACCTAGAGAGCTGGGGCGCGCTGACGTTGGCGGACCTGGAGCGCGAGCTGGACGCCGTGCTGCGCGCCGCCGACCACATGATCGAGCGGCTAGGAGCGGGTAGTCGAGTGGATGCCTGCCCGGGCCTGGCGGCCTGACGGCCCCACCGGGCCGGTCGGGCGGGGATCCCAGCAGTGTCGCTTGTCATTGCTGCCTGCGGGGTGACTGGGCTAAAACGAGGCGAACGGTGGGCACAGAGTGCTCATCATCAGCCACCCGGCCCGTGATCCGGAGCTTCACACCACGTCACACCGCCAAGCGGTGACGTTCTGTCGCGTGGTGCTGGGAAGCCGCTGGCCGACGGAGCAGACGCCGACCCACGCGGCCTGCGAGCAGAGTTCCAAGTGCAACGGAGGGATGTAGATTGCCTCGCAATGGACGAGAGAGACCAAGATGGTTCAGACCTCGACAATGGTGAGGCTTCAATTCGGATGGTGTCACGAAAAGGAGCGAGGGAAGGAACTCTGCCAAGTCGTGGTGTTCTCACATCGTAAAGCGAAGTGAGCGGGCCCCGGTTTTGTCAGGAAGGCGAATGCGCCGCACGCCTCTTGACGACCGGTATTGCCTCTACCGGCCCCCGGGGCTCTCCGGCGTAAAGGCATCGGTCAGGTCAGTGTTGGGCAGCAGACTCGAGTTATGAACCCAGTGCGGCGCGCTGGAGTCGTACTGATTGAGGAACGGACTCGTTGCCGCCTCTTGGGCGAGATCGGGCGGAAGGTTCTGCCCCGTAATGATTGCTTTGAAATAGTCGGCGAGCAAAACACCCTGGGTGCAGTGACAGCCGGCATCATAGTGCATAATGCCGCGCTGCCACCGCAAATAGACGAAGTTATGGTTGTTTGGATCTATTGTAGGCGCATTCGTCGGGATACCCCACATCTCGAGGTCGAGGCCCGGCAACAAACCGGCATCACCCCCACTGGGGAACGCTGCCTCCGCGGAAACGGTCCCTTGGAAGGTAGTTGAGAATCCGACAGGGATGTCGGCTGCGGTATCGGGCGCGTGCTCCCGAACCCAAGCCAGGATCGCCGGCTGGCTCGTCGGCACGGGAGCCGTCGCCACCAAGGCGCTATCAACTCCGGGAAACGTGCTGCCGTTGAAGCTTGTATACGGCATTAGGCCGGGATCGAGCAAGTTTAGCAGACGCGCATTGCCATTCTGATCAAGCTGGACCACGCGCCGCTGAAAGAATTGGACCTTGAAGCCCTGCAGTGTAAACGTTCGGCTTGTCGGATAGCCGAAGCTCGCCAACGCGCCTCGATGGCTGAAGTAGTCCCAGATCACATCGTCACTGATGCGGAACCCCGTCTGCGGAAAGTACCTAACATCAGTCGCCGCAGACGAAGTCCCTGGGTAGGTCACATTCAGCCGCGCAACGATAATATTGTCGCCGCTGCGGTCCATGACGCGAACGTACACGATCCGTTTGCCGGATGCCGTCGACCCGCCGTAACGCGTGTCCGTGATACTAAATGTAGCCGTTTCCATCGTGGGCCCCCGGCCAGTCAGGGGCGTCACCGTTTGCCACGGTCCATCCGGAGCGCTGGAAGCCTGAATGCTTGCAAGGGGAGCAGCACCAGATGCGGTCGCAGTGACCACAAACGAGACCTCACCAGACGCCGGTACCTCGCTGGCTCCGGTTAGCCGTACCGGAGGGGTCTGGCTTACCGTGTCCACCTGGCGCGTGCCATCGCTCCGGACCGTCGAGACCTGTATGGTACTGGTCAGCAGATCGGACCAGTCGCCGGGCGTGAAAGAGATGACGTCGCCCGCATTCGCAACCCGAGTCCCGCTACGGTATGTAGCCGGTGTACCATTTGTACCGACCCAACTCAACGATAGGGCGAAGCTGGTCATCGTGCCCTTGTGCTGGTACACGACGCTGCTTCGATCGTTGTCAAAAGACAGTGCGTCCGCGCCGCCCTGGATACCAGTTGTAGTAACAGTCGCTGTGCGCGCCGAACCATCTGTCGCACGTCCGATGAGTTCAACCGTGATCTCTTTGGATGCTGCCCCTGATTCGAATTGGAACTGCGAGGCCGCTGGATTGATCGTGAGCAGATCGCTGATTGACGGGCTAGATGCCACATTTGTCACCTGTGCCACAAGCCCCGGACTGAACATCGTATTGCTGTACGTCCCAGACCCCGTTCCTGTGACGGTTTGTCGATAGATACCAGGCGACTCCAAGACAACAGCATTCGTGGTCGCAGTTCCGGCCATGTCGGGATAAATAAAGGCATCCGGCAAACGCGTGCTTGGGTCGGTGTTGATGGTTCCGTCCGCTTTATACAGTGTGTTACCAGCTTGATTGCTGACCTGGCTGATCTTAGCGTTGCCGAATATTACGAAGAATCCGCTCGTCGTTGCATCTAGGCCCGGCATGCTTGCTTGTCCTTTGGGTAGCACGCTGTATGCTACTGGTACAAGCCTCTCGATTCCGTCATTCCAGTTTGTCGCTGATGCAGAGTACGACCAGTTATCACCGGAGACGTGTATTCGACCACTAGTTACCTCATTGGATCTATGAAGGTCCAGGTCATTAAACTCGGATGCTGTGAAAGGCTGATTTGGGTCGTAAACATATATATAATAGTCGAGCCCTGCTCCACTTGTGTCGTTCATCTCTAAGTCGTACGCAACGACTTGATGTCCACTGGTTCCTCCGGGACTGATAGCTATGAGCGGATACTGCGGCGGATTTTGCGAGAGAGCAGTATGCACCTGATCGTAAATCCTCGCGCTACCACCCGCAGAGAGATGATCCAGGCCACCGCTTACATACGCCTTTATGTATTGGGAGCTTAACTGATAAAGGTGTTGAAGTTTGATATAGTGATGCAGCGAGTCGGAAGGCGCAGTCGGACCGTCCAGTTGCCATATTGTCGTAGCGTTCCCAGGGCTAAAGTTGCTAAGAGCCTCGTTACCATTGATCATCCGTTCGCTTGCCAATATGAATCCGAAGCAGTCACCGAGATTGTCGAGCATTTGACTGGTTGCATAAAAATAAAGATAAGATATTGGATCGGGAATCGGAGTTGGGAATGAGCAGTCAAACCAAGGCCAGCACGGATTAACCCTCAAGAAAAACTTGTCACTACCAAAGACGTCCGCATAGTCACTAAGATTGAAGCTATCGCTGGTTTGCCCATTGTTCTGGAAGGCGAAGCCATTCGTGTTACGGTAGCTTTGAACAGTTAGCGTGTCGGTGGAGACTGCCCTATAGCGAACCCCAGTTGTTTGTATCAAACTCACCGGTCCGCTGACGGCCAAACGTGGCACTGTGACTTGCAGGGAGGAGCCGTCTGCTGCGCATGCCGTGGGCGTCGCCAGGGCATCGTCGGAGACGGCCCCGCCCACAAACCCGAATTGCACCTTCGGATTGTTCGCGCACAAATTGAAGCCGTTGAGATAGACTGTCGTGCCGGGACGAAGCGCTTGAGGCGTCTTTACGATCGTTGGCACCACGCGAGTGATAAAAGGCTGGAGACCGCCGTTGAGGTTCAAGTCCGCCCACGTGTCCGGCTGTGTGGGACGAGCTTGGGGTGGCCAAAATGCTGCCCGAGTTAGTCCGGAGCCGTAGCTCCCAGCATGATATTGCAGCATGAAGCCGATTGTATGATCCCAATTACCGCCGAGTAAAGGCTTACTAATCCGGATTTCCGCAGTCCATACCTGGCTGAATTCCGAAAGGGCGGTTTCGCTCCCTCCACTGACGCTCCAATCTGGGGATGGTAGACCTGAACCAGCATAGGAGAGAACGGGCCCACAGCCGCCGGTAAACGGATTACATGCCAGATAAAGACTCCCGGGCGAGGCACTGCCAAGGACCGTCGACTGACCCGACGGCCGAGCGATCACCCGAAAGTCCTGAGTACTGAAGACATCGCTTGCTCCGGCTCTATGGACAGGATCAATGTATGCTATGGCATTATCAGCGGCGGAGGGTGGGATATCGCCGAGAGGTCGCTCATCGATGCCGTAGAAGCAGAGGTAGAGATCGCTATCGGTGCGCTCAACATAGACGTTGATATTTTGGTCAATTGTGACGGTGGTGCTGTGAGCGAAATCGCCGGTTTGCACAGTATCACATGGGCCGGTGATTGCAGGTACCGTGGCAATCACCGGCGTGACCACAGTCGTTCCATTGTGCGCTTGCGCGGCCATAGGCCGTGCGGCCTCGGCAAGTAACGACACGAGCAGAAGCAGGGGGAGCCAAGCCCTGCACAGGAACACTTGCGGGTGGTAGGCTATTCCCCGGGAAACAGGCTCAAATCTAGCCATGGTTTGTTCCCATCTCCGCCGAATCCCTTTCTGTCAATATAGAGTGAGACGCGGAGCTGCTGATGCAGGCGGCGGCCACCCTCGCGCCACAGATTGGCGTGGCGCCGGCGGGCGAGGCGCTGGGGCTCGCCCGCGCCAGCTAGTACCGTCGCGGGGCCATCGCTCGGCCCGCATGCAAGCAACCCGACGCTACTGGAAAGACCCTGCATTCCCGCGCCTCGCCCCGCCTGAGCGGGAACGAGTCCTGGCCACGCTGCACTGCTCGCGCTTTGTGGATACGGCGCCCGCCGAGGTGTACGCCACCCTCCTCGATGAAGGGACCTACCTCGCGTCCGAGCGCACGATGTACCGCCTGCTGGAAGCCGCCGGCGAGGCCGGGGAACGCCGCCGGCAGTCGGCCCATCCCGCCTACGCCAAACCCGAGTTGCTCGCCACCGCCCCCAATCAGGTCGGGAGCTGGGACAGCACCAAGCTGCTGGGGCCGGCGGCCTGGTCCTATTACTGCTTGTACGTGCTGCTGGACAGCTCCAGTCGCTACGTCACCGGTTGGCTGCTCGCCGAGCGGGAGCACGCCGCCCTGGCCGAAACCCTCATCGCCGAGGCCACCGCCAAGCAGGAGGTTCCGCCCGGGCAACTCACCCTCCACGCGGATCGCGGCGACGCCATGATCGCGAAGCCGGTCGCCTGGCTCTTGGCCGACTTGGGCGTCGCCCGGAGCCACAGCCGGCCACCTACGTCCAATGACAACCCGTTCCCGGAAGCCCAGTTCAAGACGCTCAAGTACCAGTCCACCTTCCCGGCTCGCTTTGGCAGCGTGGAAGACGCCCGCGCCTTCTGTCGCAGGTTCTTTGCCTGGTACAACACGGACCATCGCCACAGCGGCATCGGCTACTTCACCCCGGAGGCGGTCCACTCTGGTCAGGCCGCCGCGCTCCACGCCGACCGGCAGCTGGTCCTCCAGGCCGCCTCTGACGCCCACCCGGAACGGTTCGTTCGCCACGTCCCCCAGCCGCCCCCGCTGCCCACTGCTGCCTGGATCAACCCGCCACCCCCCTCAAAAGAAAGCGAGGTGACTCACGAATATCGTCCGCGCCGTGTCTCATTCCTATTCACAGGTTCCGAGATGCGACGGAAAATCGGTCCAATCGGTCCAATTAGGGTGTGAAAGAGCGCTGTGGTCATTATACCAGGCCGACGCCGGGGCGATTAGGGTGCGTATTCACTCACCTAGAATGCTCCTGGGCGGACTACAGTTCCCTCATTTGGAAATGTTACCGAGGGGGCGATGCGGGCCGACGAGGAGATGACGATTGACGAGCGACGCAAGTACCTGGGGCAGATGCTGAAGCGCTACCGGGCAGCGGACCGGGCGGGGCGGAGCGTGCTCCTGACGGAGATGGGCGTGGTGACGGGGTTGCACCGCAAGCATCTGGTGCGCCTGCTGGCGCCGGGCGGACTGATCCGGCGACCGCGGCGGCGCTCGCGGGGGGCGACCTACGGCGCGGCGGCGTGAGACGTGGCGCGGGTGGTGTGGGAGAGCCTGGACTACGTCTGTGCCGAACGGCTGACGCCCGCGTTGCTGCCGACGGCCGAGCACCTGGCGCGGTTTGGCGAGCTGCGCCTGACCCCGGAGCGGCGCGAGCAACTCGGCCAGATCAGCCGCGCGACGGTGCAGCGGCTGCTGACGACGTTCCGGCAGGACACGCCGCGGCTGCCGCGCAAGGGGCCGGAAACTGCCAACCAGGTGGCGCGGACGCTGCCGATGGGGCGGCTGGCTTGGGACCTGGCCGAGCCGGGACACGGTGAGGTCGACCTGGTGCATCACAGCGGCACCGCGGCGAGTGGCGACTACGTCCACACGCTGCAGTCGGTCGACGTGGCCACGGGCTGGAGCGAGCGGACAGCGATCCTGGGGCGGGGCCAGCGGGCGATGGAGGCGGGGTTCGTGGCGATCTTGGCGCGCTGTCCCTTCCCGATCCGCCAGTTGCACACCGACAACGGCAGCGAGTTCCTCAATCACCACCTGATCCGCTTCTTCGGGGAGGCCATCGCTGGCGTCCGACTCAGCCGGAGCCGGCCCTACCACAAGAACGACAATCGCTTCGTGGAGCAGAAGAACGACAGCTTGGTCCGCGCCTACGTGGGCCACGCGCGGCTGGACACCCCGGAGCAGGCGGCGCGCCTCAACGACCTCTACGACCAGTTGTGGCTCTACTACAACTTGTTCCAGCCGGTCCTGCATCTGATCGGGAAGGAGGTGCTGCCGCACGCCGCGGGCGGACGCGGGCGGCTGAAACGGCACTGGGACGCCGCCCAGACGCCATAGCAACGGCTGCTCGCCACGGGCCCCCTGGAGGAAGGCGAGCAGGCCCGGCTGGCGGAGCTGCACCAGGCCACCAACCCGCGCCGCCTGCGCCAGGACATCTACCGGGCGATCCCGCGCTTGTGGACTCACCCATGGCGGCAGCAGCCATCGCCGCTATCGGGTTGGCAGCCGTCGGCTCGCCGCGCCGCCGGCCACGGGGCGGCGCGGCGAGCCGCCCCGTCTCAACACGTCGAGGGCCAGCGGCCCCACCAGCAGAAAGGAGGCGACCCGCGCTCCGGTAGCATTATCTCTTGGGGAAACGTCGCCACATCGGCCTCCCCGGTAGCATTCTCAGTTGAGTTGACACGGGGTGTCAAGTCCCCTCTGGTAGAAGGGGTGCGGGTGGGGGCACAGGGATTCGAACCCTGGACACCCTGATTAAAAGTCAGGGGCTGCACTGTCGGACGGTGTGGCGCCAAGTCGACTTCCTCTGGGGATTACCGCGAAACGCCGGCAAATCGATGCGACAACGGGCCGGATGTCGGAAGGGATGGCGGTCAACATGGCGGTCGGGTAGCGGCTGGGAGATCGCACGCGAGACGGTCGTATCGCGGCTGCGACCCTTTAGATTCCCACTGGTCGCAACCGCCACTTCGGCACCGTCCGGCGGGTACCATTGCGTGATCGTGTCCGCTGGCGTGGTGGCAAGCCAGCCCCACCGTACAGCCTCGGCTCCGCACGGGCACAGCATGTAGTTGTCGCTCCAACGCTCCAGCAGCAGTCATCAGTGGCCGTGCAGGTCACACCAGGCTAGCTAGGCCCTTGGTAGCTATTCAGCACGCCACGGATGACGGATCGCAGCTGTTCGGCCAGGATCATTGTACCGATTCCATCTAAAGCTGTCGTGGTTCATCACCGGCCGGTAGGTCGTCGACGGCGGCGCGGGACCAAGGGTAGCTGCGGAGTTGACGAACACGCTCGGGGTGGGCGGCGAGCGCGCCGTTCGTGGTCGACGGCGGCCTGTTTGGCATCGAGGGAGGGGTGGACGCGGCCTTCGATGGCGCGCCCGGGCGACCGTGCCCCGGTGGCCGGTGGCGCGATCCCGGGCGATGGCGTCCAACTCCCAGGCGGCGGTGGCCGGCGCGAGCGCGTCCTGCCGCATCCGAGGTGCCCAGGCCCACTGGCGCCCGCCGCGCACCGGAGCCGCCGCCAGCGCGCGAGAGCGCCGCTCGTAGACCAACTGGATGGGCTGGCGCACCTTCACGCCGCGCGGCGCCGAGACACGCCGCGTCTGCCCACGCACCCCCACTCGCATCTCGTCCGTCGCGCCGATGGTGGCCCACCGGCTCAGACCGGCAGTACGGAGCGCTGGTTCGGAGCCCCACCTTCCGGGCGGTCTGCGCCTCCTCGCTGGCCTTGGCCGTCTGAGGACGGGGGCCTTGACTGGGATGCTCAGCCGGGCGAAGACGCCGTACCTCCCCTTGGGGCGGCAGCGCACGCCGCAATGCTTGGCCACCAAGGCCACGGCCTCTTTCGCCGTGTGCAGCTCGCCGCCGGCCCCGCCGCGGCGAGCGCCCGCTCCTGGTCGGTCGAGAGCCACGCCGCCGGTTCGCTAGCGGGCGACCCAGCGCCGCACCGTGCGGCAGTCGGTGCCGACCACCCGCGCCGCCCCGCCATGGCCCCCTCTCGCCCAGCAAGTTTACGTCAGCACGTGGCGGAAAGGGTATGACTCCGCACGATCGATCACGGTCGTGCTTGCGCCGGCAGGCAAGCAAGGATCTCCTCGTAGACCTTGCGGTCGAGCGCCAGCGCGGCCTCCGCCTCGGGCAGCCGAGGCTCCTCGGCCTCGCCGGGATAGCGGAACTTCCAGGCATACCCGGTGAGCCCACCCGCACGATCCGCCGGCAGTTGCAACGTCGCGTCGAAGGGCAAAGTCAGGCGCAACCACCTCTTCAAGGTTATGCGACTTGCGAAACGGCTCATCGTGCCAGGCAAGAAATGCTTTCAATACCCTCGCCGCTACCTGTTGGCTATGGAAGGTGAGATCGCCGGGAAGCAGTGGGGCAGCACGAGGCAGATGGTCGGCGGCGCGAAGGTCCCTCCAAGCCTTGGCGAGCACGGCTCGCGTGTCCTCGACACGAGTCGGGTCATGTGGCATTCAGGAGCCTCCCTTCCCGAAGGATAGTCCCGGGCAACCACGCCTTGAGAGGTCGCCGCGCATCGAAGTAGGAATGGGTGCATACCAGCTCGTCCACGGCGACGCCTGTGCCGCTCAGCACCTCGTGGGCCAGGCGGCTTCGCCTCCGTTCCGTCGGCGCGTCATCGGGTACGACCACCACCATGTCGTAGGCGCTGTCCGGGCCGGCGTCACCGCGCGCCAACGACACGAACAGGTAGACGCGCTCGGGCTGGAACACCGCGACCAGCCGGCCGACGATTTCTGTCAGAACCAGATCGTGCGTGAGCAGGTCCGTCTCCGCGACCGGGCTGCCTGTCAGGCGTGCCGGCGCTTCCGTTGCCCTCGGCCAAGTCCTTTTCTGTGTAAGGGTACCGGAACCGAGGAACCCGGAGGTCAGGTGGCGGTTCTGCACGTAACGACAGTTCCAGTTTGCGTGTCGCTCACCACGGCTCCCGCCTTGTACGCTCCGCGTCAGGATCCCTACCGCTCTGCCAAAACCCCGTCTTGCCTGCGTGCTCGCACTTCCGCCCGCTTAGCTTCCAGCCGGAGGCGCTCCGCTTCCTGCTCTGGAGCAGGAGCGACCGAGCGGTCACTCGGGCGCACGCCCACTGGCATCCAGCCGCAGCGGGGCAGCTTGTCTTCGCGCACCCAGTGCCGCTCACCGGCCCACCAGTTCGCCCGGTCAGCGATCGCCTTGGTGGCGTCGGCCACCTTCAGGACGCCGATAGCGGGCAGTCCCGCCAGTTGCACCGCCGCGATGGTGACGCGGACGTCGTCACCGAGGTCCACCTGTCAAGCGCGCTTCTGACGCAGCATCTCTTCGATGCGGCGGAGCTGCGCCGCGAAGGCGCCCAACGCCTGGGCCTGCTCACCGGCACTTGCCCATCGTGACACCGGCCAGACGGCATGCCTACGAGCCGGACGTCTACTTCGTGCGACACGAGCTGACCGTAGCGATGCTGTGGGCTCTCATGCAGCGGCTGGTGCGGATGGGGCGGTTAGGCTCGTGCTCCTGGATCCCCGAGCGCGTCTGGCGGGCGGCCGGCCTCCGCGTCGGCGACCCGGGGAGGGGCGAGACGCTGCGCGTTCTCCCCGACGGAAACGCCGACCTAGAGTACGCGGACGAGTCCGTGCGCGGCTGCGCCCTTGAGATCGAACGCGCCACTCTATCGGGGGAGCGCTTCTGGCGCAAGCTGCGCACCTGGGAGCGCTATCTCGTCAGCGGCCAGTTCGCACTGGACCGAGGCCGTCCCGACGGCAGCTTCCTCGTGGTCACGGAGTCGTGGGACCGGCTGCGCTCGCTCTGGAAGGCCGGTCGTCAGGAGGTGACGGAGGGAAGCTGGGGGCGCTACCTCTTCGCCACGACCGAGGTGCTGGCGCCAAAGCGGTTCGGTGCCGACGCGGCATGGCTAGCGCTTGATGGCGAGTACCGCGGGCTGCTCGACGGCCTGGCGCCGCGACCAATCGCGACTGAGAAAGGGAAGAAACGTGCCCAAATGGATGTCCGAGGACGTGGCAACGCGCTGCGCTGGTGGGCTGGCGCAATCCAAGGAGCCCGGTCGCGGCGCGGAAGACGAGCGCGACATCGCTGGCCCGACCACCAGCTTCGGCGAGCTGCTCTCCTGCCTGCGCCTGGCCGTGGGGATGTCGCAGAATGCCCGGGGCCTCGCGGCTGGGGTGGACGCGAGCTACATCAACCGTCTGGAGCGCGGGGAGCGCAGCGCGCCGTCGCGGGAGGTGATCATGGCGCTCGCCCGGGTGCTGGACGTGACGCCGGTGGAGCGCGACCGGCTGCTCTGGACGGCCGGCTACCTGCCCTTTGTCTACCGCGACCGGGCCGAACCTGCGCCACCGTTTGGACCTTATGCAGGTGCTCACGAGCGAAGCCATCTCGGGGCTGGGGCGGCAGCGGATTAGCAAGTGTGTGGAGGCGATCGCCGCGCTGTGGATCGAGGGCGGCGTTCCCCAAGAGAGGGCGAGCAATGCTCCGACCTCCGGTGATGATGTTCGAGTGCTCGATGAGGCGAGCGCCGAGGTTACCGCGCACCAGCTGGCTGAGGAGGTGTCGTAAGGCAGGCTCGTGAGCACGGAAGCCGACAACGCCGCTCGATCGATCGGGATCAGCGAGTGTGAGCGGCTGGAGCAGAAAGACCGGTATACCGCGCAAGACACGGCGCGACACGGGCTCGGCTGCAATCTCGACCAGATCGCGGGGTACCGGAAGCACAGCAAGTGCGTACACCACGACAGACGGCGGTGGCTCGTCGCGCACACTCCCGCCGCTGCGCTCGAATCAAGCACGATGGCCAGCTTGGCGGTGGCGGCATCGAACTCTAGATTCTTCCTGCGGGGATAGCGCAGATTGTGTTCACGCGGCGGGCAGGAGGCCGAGGGTGTCGCAGAGGTGATCGAGCGCAGCATCGACCTGGCGCAAGGCGGCTTCGACGTTGCTGGGATGGCGGGTGGGCCGGGGTGGCCGAGCGCTCACGGCAAGCGTGACCAGGGGGCCGAGCAATCGGGTGCGCAACTTGACGAGTACGACGACCAGTTTGAGGCCGTGCGGCGTCAGGCGGTAGCGGCGCGTGGCGCCCAGCCGCTCCACCAGGCCGTGTGCGCGCAACTGGCCGAGGTCATAGCGGAACTGGCTCGGGCGGTACTCGTCCGCGGTGAGCCGGTGACGGTGCAGGGGCCGGTCGTGGACCTCGCGACTCGTCCAGTCCGCCACGAACGTCCCAGGATGCAGCAGCCCTTCCAGCAACCGAATCACCCGGTCGTCCTCCAACCGCAGTCCCGGCACGCGGCGCTGCCCGATGGTCAGCGGGCGTGCCAACCGCGCGAGCTCGCCGGCATCGACGTTGCTGGCCAGCAGTTCGGCCCGGAGGTCCAGGTAACGGGAGTTCGTCGCCTGGAGCCGCTCGCGCAGCTCCGGCAGGTGCTCGAGGTGGCGGCCGATCCCGAGGTCGTAGGTATTGTTCAGGCAGGTCTCCGTACGCAGGAGGCGGTCGCCCTTCTCGTACTGCTTGACCAAGGAGGTCTGGTAGTAGCAGCGCAGGATGGGCTGCCCGGCATTGCGGCGGTCGAGCACCGTCTGGAGCTTGCCGCTGTATCGGCGGGTGATCCGCCGCCCGAAGAGGTGGGTCGTGTAGTCGGCGCCGCCGAAGAGGATACCCAGTTCGCTCGCGCGCTGGAACAGCGCCTCCAAGGGGGCCGAACGGGCGAAGATCACATCCGTCGCCAATTCCACTTGGGCGAGGCTGTAGCGGTAGTGCAGCGGCAAGGCGGACCGTTCGGCCGGGCTGAAGCGGGGGGCGAGTTGCTGCACCCAGGAGGCACAGCGCTGTTCAATCAGCCGTGGCGTGAGCGTGGCGGCGGCCGCCGTGAGCGCGGCCACGTCGTCCACCGCCAAGAAGGCGTTGTCATCCTTGCGGACGCCCACGCCCTGGCGGAGCAGTTCCTGCGCCAGGAACGAGTGGCCGTTGAGGAACGCGGCCAAGTTGAATGGCAGGAAGGCGCCGACGCGCAGGCGCATGGGGCCGAAGACCGGGTCGAGCACGTAACAGTAGTAGTGCAGACAGCGCTTGTGGGCGGGATGGAGCAGGCGATAGTTCGGGTCGCCGCCACTGGGTGGATGCCGGGGTGTGGAGGAGACGAAGGTCCGTCCCTGCTCGACACTGGTCAAGAGACACACGACCCCTTCGGCTGCTTGGTAGCCTCGGTAGTACGGCGCCACGACCTCCTCTTTCCGCTGGCCCTTCGGCGCTGGCAGCAGCGGGATCGCGTGCTGCTGGGCGTAGCCGGTCACCCAGGCCCGATACGGGGCAGTGCGGCTCATCAGGACCTCCGGCGTGACCGCCGGCACGCCCACCACCTCCCGGAAGAAGTAGATGATGTTCTCCGGCCGCTGCAGGCGGTCGAGGTAGCCGCTGAGCACGAGGCGGTCCCAGGCGGTGGAGGCGAACTGGACCTGGCGGCCCAGCAGCTCCACGTATCGTTCCAGGGATCGGCCCTCCGGCGACGAGCAGCAAGAGTCCTACCATGCCGTCGGGAAGGCTAGCTCGTCCGCAGCGCACCGCGATCTCGCCAGCGGCAGTCAGCTTTCAGGTATACCTGGCTAGTACTAGTTGCTGCTGCGATTTAGTAATTCCAAAATCTGCCCGGATTCTCGTCTCTGTTCCTCATCTATTTTGTAGAAGTGCCGGGAGTTGCTCATGTTAGGCGGCGAGCTTCTGGGCGATGTGGCGCAGATTGCTCGCAATGAGGCCCCAACCAACGTAGCGTTCCATCCCGGCGGTGCCGTGCGCCGGGCAGCGCCGCAGGCCGTAGTCGCGACGCAGGCTGCTGATCCGCCCCTCGATGCCGGCACGGAACCGATACCGTCGGCGCCAGGTAGGGCGGTGTTCCTGCGCCCGCTGGGCCGGCGTCAGCCGTCCGGAGCGGGGAATCGCAAGATGCTTGACGCCAGCCTGCCGGGCGAGGCGCTCGTTGTCCAAGCTATGGCAGCCCCGGTCGCCAGCCACCAAGGTCGGCGGGCGGGCGAACAGGGCCTGATGGTGCGCCAATGCGGGGCCGAGTTCCCCCCGCTCCGCCGTCTGGTCGCCCAACAGGCGGAAGCGAGTGACGATGCCGCCCTCCACTTCATCGAGCACCAGCAGCCGGCCGAACTCCACCATGGCGCCGCCCTTGTGGCGCGGGAGGATGCGGGTGTGCGGCTCGAACAGGCTCACCACCTTCTCGGCCGAGGGGACCTGCGCTCCTTCCAGCACCCGCCGACGTGCCTGGCCAATCACGTCCCTGACCAAGGGGACGAAGCGATCGAGCCGCTCGGCGAGCCGGTGCGCCCCGTCCACGCCGCGTTGCCGCGCATCGCCCAAAGCCGAGCGCACGCGTCGCGCTTGGGCCACCGTGCGCTCGGTCGCCGCCAGGAGCTGGCGGTAGACCGCCGCCCGCGCCTCGGCGGCTTCTTCCCCTTGCCGCCGCGCCAGGCGATGCAGCGTCTGGAGGCCCCGGCGCACGCCGCGCAGCCGGGTGCGGAAGGTGTCGCGGACGCCGCTCAGTTGGTCCTGGACGATGGGCTTGCTCCGGCGCAGCAGCCGACTCAGCACCCGGACGCCGTCCACCAGCAGGCTGCTGTCGGTGGGATGGTGGATCGTCGTCTGCACCACGGTCCCATCCAGGCGCAGTTTCCGACCTGTTGTCACCTTCGTTTGCCGGGCCAGTTCCACCACCCGATCCAGCAGCGCGTGCATGGTGGCCGGCCGGAGGGTGTTCGCCCAGCGCAGCAGCGTCGTGGAATCGGGAACCCGCCGGAAGTAGACGCGGCAGAACCAGCGCAAGACCAGGCGGTCGGCGACGCGTCGCTCCGTTTCCCGGAAGCTCCGATTGTACAGATGCTGGACCACGAGCAGCCGGAGTAACGCTTCTACCGGCGTCGAATGCCGGCCGTGGCACGCGGTCCGGGGGTGGCGCCGCGCCAGGTCCGCCCGCACTCCCCGGAAAAGGGCGTCATCCTCCAGCAGCCCGTCCAACTCGCGCAGCACCGGGTCGGTTTGCTCGGCCAGCTCCGGCACACGGGCGAACACATCTTCCGGGTCATAGCGGTCGATCAGCATGGCGCGGCCTCCCAGCGACGCGTTCCCGCCGCTTTCTGCCGCGCAAACCGTGCCAAAGGGCGTTCCCCCTCTGGGGCCTTCTCCCATTTCGCAGCGGCAACTAGTACTAGGACCATGATGCAGCCCGAAGCGTTCCGGTGAACCCAACAGAAGTAGTCTGCGAAATTTTCGCTGCGCCCGGGATGCACCTCGCGTGACATCACCAGGAGCTTGGTCCGACCCGGACCGCGTTGGTTGGGGTCGTTCGCAGCGTCTTTGACCGTGCCGATCTTCGCCGGCGGGGTGTTCCCGCCCATTGTCCAGGCAAGGCGCTTACATTCGCTCACGTACTTGCCGGATGTCCCACGGGAAGGGCGACATCAGCCAGAAACGGCTGACCCAGAATGTCCTGGAGGGCAGTCTTGACGGCATCGCGGAAGCACGGCACCGGCTGTGACCAGCGCCGTCGGCTCGCTTAGTGCGAAGCGTGTAGAAGCGCGCTTGACCTAAGGCGCGGTGCCGGGCGCCACTCGTGACTCTGGCCGTCTCCTCCAGCAGCGGTTCACCCGATCCCACCCGTGCTGGGTACTGCGGCGGTTGGGATGGTGCCCGGCGGGGCGAGGGTGTTCGGTGCCGAGGTTACGCTTCCGACGACCGCAACTGGGTAGCCGTTCAGCGGCACCGTCGCCCACATAAGCTCACCGGCGAGTGCTCCTGCCACCGGTGGCGCGACGGATGGGCCCAACGGACGCCGCTGAGCCGCAACGTACCGATATCGCGGATGCGAAGATCGTGGCGACCTGCCCCTACAGCGACTAGGTAGACACTCTACTATACCAAGTAATGCGACTGCAACCGAAGTAGTTTCGGCAGCGTCGGTACAATGGCACGGGCAGGTGGACGTGGAGCCTTGGTGACATGCGCCGAGTGCTCTACCGATTTCCGGACTTGGAGGACGCGCCGCGACGGCTCGCGTTTGCTTGCGCAGGCGAGAGGGATGCCGGCAACCTAGCGGCGCTGACTTAGCTTGCCACGACGAAAGCCGGAGGCGCTAACAAGGGGCGCCCGGAGGACAGCAAGGCACCGGCCGGGCGTCCGGTCGTAGTCCCGCCGAACAGCGACGAACCCAGACGCAAGCACGCCCCGGGTCGTGGCCGCGAGCCTGTCCGGCGTGGTGGAGTGGGTCCGAGTCGTGGACCTCGCCGCCCGCTTCTCATTGATGGAATAGTAGAGAGCCAGTGTCTTGTATGCTTGCGTCACGCCTGGCATTCTGGGCCGGCCATCGGTGGGGATCCTGATACGATTCGTCAATGCTGCCAGCGAACGAATTTCGAAAGGTCGGTGAGGATGCACGGTACTTGCGCATGAATCCGGTGACCGGCCAGCGCTGGTGCCGGATAGGTGATATCCCGGCTACTAAAATCGGTTGCGCACCGAATCAAAAAGCTAAACCTCAACGAGTGGTAGTCGCGGTACACGCGTTTGGAGCGCGAAGGAGTGCCGAGCGAGGATCGCCAGTGGTGCTCGCGTTGGAGCGGAGCAGAGCCGCTTTGCAGGAGCCCTTTTCAGCCACCGCGTTGGCGCCGGGCCTTCAGGATGGAACGCTCTGGGCGCTCCCCTCGCGCACGTTGACATTGGCTGAGTTGCCGGTGCTGGCCGAGAGCGAGAGGCGATCATGAAGGAGTACGTGGACACTGTTCTGGTACGTCCTCTGCCCACTGCTGCAAGATATGCGTCGACCAAAGAGGTCAATCAGGAGCAACCGGGCTTAGAGATAGCGGTCGCACGCGCAAATCGCGTGGGAGTCACAAACCTTGAGCGACAGGAGGTCGTTGACGGAACGCTTGACGACGTCCTCGATGATTCAGCCGCTGTGGAGCCCACACCCAGGGAGGAACTGAGCGTATCGTCGAGGATGGATGCGGCGCTGCCATTTCTTCGCTTTCTTGCTCTCGACGGCCTGCATTGCTTGGTGGAAGAAACGTCCTCCTCGCTGTCCGCCTTCGACCTTCCCTCCACTGAAGTACAAGTATTGCTCGATGATGTGTCGCTGAGTGAATTCGCTCGCGCGGCTGCCGAGGTAGCCGTCGACTTCGTACCGGCTGAGGACATCCTGCGGCGGCCACTGGACAGCGTTGTACGACCGCTTTACTTGCTCGCCGGGCGTGCCATCACCGCCAATCATCTGTCCCCGACGCTGCTGGCGATGGTCCGACAGCACATGTCGGCTGATTGGGATACTCTGGCGAGCATCCACCTCAGCGATGTGCTCGAGTGGCCAGCAGGATCTGCGGGCTTGGTGAAGGATCTCCTCGCTTCTGTGATCCAGTGCGGACTAATTGCGTTGCAGGTGCAGGCCGACGCGATAGGTGAGCTCACGCCAGATCACGCAATCCGCGGACGTACCCCGGGCGACGCCGACATCGTGCGGGCGATCAGAGTCATTGCAAGTTGGGCGACGGCAGTGGATAGGAACACGTCAGTCGCCGACGCGCTGCTGCTCGCAGCGCAGGCGGTTGCAGTGCCACCGGAAGTGGCATCTGCTCGCGAGCTACTTGTCACGGCTGACGCGCGGTCCCTGGTAGGCGACGAGGTCAGCGTCTACGACCCTAATGCTGCGCTGCAGCGAGTGCTCCGAACGCTGCATACGAAGGAGCTGCAGGTCCTCCTGTCTCGTCCACTGGCTTTACTCGACTCTCCGACTCTCGGCGAATTGGGTGATCGCGCAGGCATCACCCGAGAGCGCGTCCGCCAGCTAGAGGCGACAGGGCTCAGAAAGCTGCGGGCGGCTCTCGGCAAGCCGCAGAACCAAGCGATCGAGTGGATGGCTCAGCAGTTCGCTGCACGCTTCGGCGCAGCGTCGCCGGTTGCTACCTTACTGGACTTGCACCCGAATGTGCTGGCGAACGATATGCTCGTCCTGAGCGAAGAAACGATCCGAGCACGCCTCTTCCTGTGGGTCGCGGGGCCATACGAAGTCACGGGCGAATGGCTTGTACGAGCGCCGTACGAGGGGTTCGTGCGTCAGACAGTTGCGGCGCTGGACCAGGTCATGGCGGCTGGTCCCGTACTGCGTGAGGAGGCGCTTTCCGCGCTCGAGCGCCTGGACGTTTCGGTACCATACCGCGAGCAGTGGCTAGACCATGTGCCCGGATTCCGCACTATCGACGGACGATTCGTTGCTTGGCGCGGCACGCTCGTCGACAAGGCGGAGACGGTACTCCGCTTCAAGGGGGAGCCGCTGACCAAAGAAGAGCTAGCTGAGGCAATCGGCGCGTCGTCCCCTCGGAGTGTCGCCGACAGGACCCTCGCGGATGCTCGCTTCATGCGCCCAAGCCTGAAGCAGATTGCGCTACGCGAATGGGGGATGGAGGAATACTCCAGCATCGAAGAAGAGATGGCGGAGGAGATTCAGCACCAAGGGGGAGAGGCCGAGATTGACCATCTCATCGACATTCTCACCCGAAAGTTCGGCGTGTCGGAGGCATCGGTGCGGATGTACGCAGGAGGGCCAAGGTTTGTCGGTACCAGGCGTGGGGCGATCAGGCTCCGTAACGAGGAGGACCCTCTCCCGGTGGTGCTGCCGGTGGACGAGGTGAAACGGTGTTATCGACTGGCAGAGGGCTGGGCGACTCGGCTCACCGTGACCGCAGACGTCCTCCGCGGCTCTGGCACCCCAGTGCAACCCGGGTTCGTTGGACACGTCGGCGTTGCGTTCCTGGAGTCGAAGACGGTGCCATCAGGGTTCGGGGATATTAGCATCGGCTGGTCCTCGCTGCAAGCATGGATCGGATCGCTGCGCTCGGTGGTCGAGGGTCTCGGTGCTCAGGCCGGAGACTATTTATTCATCGAATTGACTCCCCACGGGGAGTTCCAGTACACACTCGTGCGAGCGGACGAACTGAACGCAGCAGTGCCAGCCGAGCGACTCGCGCTCGAAGTCGGGACTCGGTTGGACCGGTGGAACGGTAACGTCCTCGGGGCGCTCGCCCATGCACTTGGGCTGGGGACCAGCGACGACCAGTCTCCCGCCGCGCTTCGCCGCTGCCTTCGCTCCAGGGGGGAAGAGGACCTCGTCTCGCTCTTGGATGAGTCGGCCGCTATCCTCCCCGACGATCAGTCGCTGCTTGAGTTGATGGAGTTCGTGCTGCGTGGACCATCGTCGTAGAAGAGTGCGACATTCCGTCACAGGACAAGCACATGAGCCGGCAGCGTGGAGCCTGCATAATAGTCGGAGATGGTACGCTCGTTCCATGCCGCTGACTAACGATGACGCGCCAAGAGCCGCCGTGGGATCGGTTGACCTCATCTACCTCGACAATAACGCGTCCACGGCACCCGAATCAGAAGTCACGGAAGCCGTCTTGCGGGCGCTTCGTGACCTCTACGCGAATCCTTCGAGCCAGCACCCGGCAGGCAGGCGTGCTGCTGCCGCCGTGGAGCGCGCGCGCGAACAAGTCGCCGCGCTCATCTCGTGCGTGCCGCGGGCCATTACTTTCACCTCGGGTGCCACCGAGGCTGACACCCTGGCACTTCATGGTTTGTGGGAGGGAAGCCGTGCGTCCGGGTCGCGCCGCAATACCATCATCGTCGGCGCGACTGAGCACGCTGCGGTATTGGAGTCCGCTCGTTCCCTCAGGGCTGTGGGGGCACGCGTCATTGAAGCTCCAGTGGACCGCTTCGGCGTGATCGCCCTTGACGCCATCAGGGCACTCGTTAACGAGGACGTCCTCCTGGTCTCCGTAATGGCGGCCAACAGTGAGACCGGCACGCTGGCACCCCTCTCCGACGTCGCGGCCACCGCCAAGGAACGGGGAGCCTACGTCCATACCGACGCGGCCCAGTATGTGGGTCGTCTTCCCCTAGATATGGAAGCGCTCGACCTGGACGTTGTGTCGCTCAGCGGCCACAAGATGCACGGCCCAAAGGGTGTGGGGGCGCTCGTCGCGCGCCGTGGGGTGCCGATAGTGCCACGGATCCATGGGGGTGGACACGAGCGTGGACTGCGTTCTGGAACCCTTAACACTCCCGGAATCGTCGGGTTCGGCGTTGCGGCCGAACTTGCCATGGGGCGTTTCGGAGAGGCCGAGGCGGTCGCGGGTCTGAGGGATCGTCTCCATCAGGCGCTCCGTGCCCGACTGGACGGGGTCAACCTCAATGGTCACCCCACCGAGCGTCTCCCCAACACGGTCAACCTGCGATTCTCGGGGGCAGACGCAGAGGCGGTGATGGCCTCGCTAGGGCGGGTCGCTTGCGCTGCTGGCAGCGCGTGCAGTTCGGGCGTACCAGCTCCGTCGCACGTGCTCATGGCGATGGGACTGAGTTCCGAGCAGGCCCACCAGAGCCTGCGGTTCAGCCTATCGAGGAACACCACGGCCACCGAGGTGGATGCCGCAATTGACGAGATCGCTTCGGCGGTCCGATTCGTGCGCGAGACAAGTCTCGCGATGGGTGGCTAAGCTATGCACCGCGTCGAGGATGCCGCCGTCGAGGCCTTCGCGCGTCACGAGACCTTTCACCCGCGCTACGGCTGGTTTCGGAAGGGCGTGAAAGCCGCAGCGACGTCGCCGGACGTGTTCACAAGAGAGGACGCTCCGGTCGAACTCGGGGTGGGCAAGAATATGGTGCGGGCCATCCGTTTCTGGGGTAAGGCCGCGAAGGTGCTTGCTGACGTGGATAACCCGGAACGGCCACGTCTCGCGTCGACCGTCCCCTCGTGGAATGGGGCGGCTCTTTTGGGCGACCACTCGGGCCTTGATCCGTATCTGGAGTTGCCTGGCTCGCTCTGGCTGCTCCATTGGTGGATGTTGGCCAAGCCATGCTTACTGCCTGTTTGGTGGATCGCCTTCAACCAGTTCGGGTCGGTCGAGTTCTCCGAAGAGGATCTTCTCAGGGCGGTCCTGGACGAGTTGCGACGCGTACCCTCCTGGGCCCTGCCCGTCGAGGCATCCATTAAGAAGGATGCGGACTGCCTGCTGCGCATGTACGCCCCACGCGTTGCTGGACGGTTCGCGCTCGATGACCTTCTCGACTGCCCTTTCCGCGAGTTGGGCTTGCTGGAGACTGTCTGGGATGATACGCACCGGTACCGCTTCGTCATCGGCGCCAAGCCCACGCTGCCGGACGAGATCGTCTCCTACGCTTGCCTGGAGTACCTCGCCGCAACGGATCCAGGTGCTCGCACGAGCACGCTTAGCCGCTTGGCGCTGAGTCCCGGCGGGCCGGGGCGGGTGTTCAAGCTTGCCGAGGAGGCTCTCGCGAAAGCGCTCGAGCACTACGGGACGACACAGAACGGTGTCTGGCTCACGTCAGCAGCCGGAGTGCTGCAGGTGGCCGTAGACGGTGATCCTCGGCGGCAGGCAGTTGAGGCGCTTCGGGCCTACTACCGACGGGCCGGCCACCAGGTCGAGGGTTCGATCATACTCGGCGAGCATGCTTCCACGCATGAGCTGGAGCTCGTTCCAGGGGGAAGTCGCTGATGGTCGTCGTGGCTTCTACTCTCCAAGATATTGTTCGCGTGCGCCGGAGGTTCGCCCGCTCCGCGAACGTTGAACGCGATGCCGAGGGCGATGCCGTGGGGGGCTACCTACCGACTTCCCGCGCCCTCGATGTGGTTGGCCGGGTGGCTGCAGCGACCCTTGACCCGTCCGCAGGGCGGGCGATCTCGGTGACGGGCCCATACGGGTCCGGGAAGTCGTCCCTGGCGCTCTTCCTTGGTGCGTTGCTCGGCCCAGCCACGGATGCCGCCCGACGCCATGCAGACGAAGTGCTCCGCGAGGCGGATTCGGCCCTCGCCCTTCGAGTTGCTCATGCTCGTGACGGCTCAGGTGCCGGATGGAAAGGGTTCATCCGGGCCGCGGTCACCGCCCAGCGCGAGCCCATCGCGGCCACCCTGCTCCGGGCCCTGCGTGTGGGCGTCACCCGATACGCGGGCGGAGAAAGCGCCGCGGCAGCCGAACCGGCGTTGGGTGCCGTGCTGCAAGCAGATCCCGCGCTATCCCGGTCTCCTACCGACCTCCGGCGCCTCGTCGCCGGAGTTGCGACCGTGGCGCCAGTGCTGCTCGTGATCGACGAGTTCGGCAAGACCCTGGAGCACGTCGCCTCCTCGGCGGCCGTGAGCGACGCTGACGACTTGTACGTACTGCAAGATCTTGCCGAGTGGTCTGCCGGTGATGCGCCGCTGCCCCTCCTGATCCTCACCCTTCAGCACTTGGCGCTCGAGGATTACATGTCGGGCGTCTCGGTTGTGCAGCGTCGCGAGTGGTCCAAGGTGTTGGGGCGGTTCGTCGACTTGTCCTACGTGGAGACTCCCTCTCAGGCGCAGGCCCTCATTGCCTCCGTGTTCGAGCAGACCACCCAGGCTAATCGGCGGCGACGTTTGGATACATGGGCGCAGGCGATGCGGCGGGAGATCGATGACGCCGGGTTAGCGGGTGCCCTCCATGTCGACCCGGCCACGTGCTACCCCCTCCATCCGGTCACGCTTGCCGCGCTGCCCGACCTGTGCGCTCGCTACGGACAGAACGAGCGGACCCTGTTCTCGTTCTTGGCCGGATCTGAGCCCCTATCCGTGCGCGCCTACCTGACGGGCACACCTCTCGAGGACGGCGGTGAGTTGCCGTCTGTGCGGCTGGACCGAGTCTACGATTACTTCCTGGAGTCCGCGTCGACCATGGTTGGCGCGTCTGCAACAGCATCGCGTTGGCTGGAGATCGAGACGCGTATCCGCGACGCACACGGGCTCTCCGCCACCGAGCAGCGCGTGCTCAAGACTGTTGCCGTCCTCAACCTCATTTCCGCAGGCGGCGTGCTGCGTGCCTCGCGAAGCTTGGTCGTCGTGGCCGCAGCAGATGGGCGGCAGGGCACGACGACCAGGTCGTCAGTCGAGTCAGTCCTCACCGCCCTGGAAGCCAAGGGACTGGTCACGTACCGGGGCTTTGCTGATGAGTTGCGCATCTGGAGCGGAACTGACTTCGATCTCAAAGGGGCAGTCGAGCTTGCCAGACGCCGCATCCGAGATGAGCCGGCCGCTGGCCTTCTGCAGCGCGTCAGGCCACTCGCCCCAGTGGTCGCGGCACGACACAGCCAGGAGACCGGGACGCTCCGTGTCTTCGAGCGCCAATACGCCGACAGCATGACTTCGGACATTGGTCCACTCCCGGCGTCATCACCCGGAGACGGGCTCGTGGTGCTCTGTGTCGATCCGGATGGTGCCTTACCCGCAGGGGTCCGCGTCTCCGATCGCGATAAGCCCATCATTGCCGGCTTCACCGATGCGACCTCGACGATCACGGAGGCTGCGCGGGAGTTGGCGGCGCATTTAGATGTCCTGAACACCGCAGCCGACGTCCAGAGCGACCACGTTGCTCGGCGCGAACTCCGCGAACGGGCGGCCGTAGCCGCGCATGCGCTTGACGCGGCGCTGGACAGAGCATTCGGTCCAGCAAACCGTGCGGTGCACTGGGTCCGCCTCCCCGAAGGTGAAGCGCTTCCGCCTTCGAGCGGCCTATCGGGCGCGCTTTCGCATCTCTGCGACGCGCTGTACCCCTCCGCACCGGAGTTCCGCAATGAGATGCTCGCTCGCAGAGACCTGACCTCCCAGGGAGCAAGAGCGCGGCGCGACTTGCTGGAGGCGATGGTGGAGCGGGGCGATCGGGAGCAGCTCGGCATGGACGGGTACGGGCCGGAGCGTGCCATGTACGAGGCTGTCCTGCGGCGGACGGGCATCCATCGTGTCGTTGACGGCACTTGGTGTTTCGGCGCACCAGACGACAGGGATGAGTTCAACTTCAAGCCCCTCTGGTCCGCGATCGAGTCGATGTTCGATGAGGCCGCCGAGCGCCAGGTCGTCGTCGTGGAACTCCACGAGCGGTTGATGGCCCCGCCGTTTGGTCTAAAGGACGGGCCGATCCCCGTCCTGGTCACCGCCGCCTTACTCGCCCGGAACAATGACGTCGCGCTGTACGAGGAGGGAACGTTCGTCACACGCCTCACTGCTGAGGTCGTCGAGCGGCTGGCGAAGAATCCCGACCGCTTCACGATCAAGTGCTACGCCACGCGGGCGGCGCGGGGACGGGTTCTGGAGGCAATCAGCGCGGCGCTGCACCTCGTTCCGCGCCCGGCGGCCCGAGCGCGTGTGGGCAGCGTGGTTTCCGCTGCCTCGCCGTTGCTCGCTCGGGCGCGTAACCTCCCCGACTACGCCAAGCGGACAAAGGAGATCGCGGTCGCTACGCGGACCGTTCGGGAGGCACTCTTCGCAGCACGCGAGCCAGACGAGCTGCTGTTCTCGGCGCTACCGTCCGCCCTCGAGTTCAGCCCCTTCGCACCTGGCGCGGCTGTGGTACCGGAAGTGGCGACCGACTACGCCACCGCCCTCGCCGTCGCGATGGCTGACCTCGAGGGCATCTACCCATCGCTACTCAACTCCATTGAGTGCTCACTGGCGAATGCCCTGGGATCCCGCCTGGAAGTCCTTCGCGAGGACCTGCGTGTGCGAGCAGCGCGGCTGGAGGGACACATCCTCGAACCGCACCTTCGCTCCTTTGCCTTGGCACTCAGCGACGAGGCGCTGGACCGGGATGAGTGGGTGTCGTACGTGGCGATGCTGGTGGCGAGCAAGCCGCCTGCCTCGTGGGTGGATGACGACAGAGCTCGCTTCGACCAGAAGTGTCGGCACCTTGGGGAGGCGTTCAGGCGCGTCGAGAGCCTCCAATTCAGTCAGGCATTTGTCTCGGAGGGTGGGTTCGACGTTGCTCGCGTAACGCTGACGCTACCGGATGGAACGGACGCCGCCCGGGTGGTCTGGGTTGACGAGTCAGATCGGGAGACGGTTGCGGCGCTGTTAGCGGAACCGCTCACCCGAGCGATTCAGGCTTTCGGCGACCGCGGATCCGAGATGCTGCTAGCGATGCTCGCCAAGCAGGTGCTGCTCCCCGAGGAGCAACACGTGCCGTCCTTGGCGGCGCACGAGGAGTACGCAGAAGGAAGGAAGCGCCAAGCTCATGCCTGACGATCACATCCGCCATGTACTCGGGCTCTCCGGTGGCAAGGACAGCGCGGCGCTCGCCGTCTACATGCGAGACCGAGTGCCGGCGATGGAGTACTTCTTCTGTGATACGGGCAGTGAGCTGCCCGAAACCTACGAATACCTCGAGCGCCTAGAGGTGTACCTCGGCAAGCGCATCGCCAGGCTCAACTCGGGCCGGGACTTCGACCACTGGCTGTCGCTTTATCGTGGCACGCTTCCTTCACCGCAGATGCGTTGGTGTACGCGGCGCATGAAGATCGAACCCCTGGAAGCGTGGATTGGGAACGACCTAGCTGTGAGCTACGTGGCCATCCGCGCGGATGAGCCGCAGCGCCAGGGATACATCTCCACCAAGCCAAACATCACCGCCCGCTATCCCCTCAAGGAGGACGGCATCGACAAAGACGGCGTGCTGAAGATCTTGGTTGATGCCGGCGTCGGACTGCCGACGTACTACGAGTGGCGCACTCGATCGGGCTGTTACTTCTGCTTCTTTCAGCGCAAAGCGGAGTGGGTCGGCCTCGCCGCCCGCCACCCGGACCTTTTCGAGAAGGCCGTTGCCTATGAGGTCAAGGGGTCCTGGGAGACCACGGCGATGCATGGCCGCGCCTACACATGGTCCCAGGGCGAAAGTCTCCGTCAACTCGTTGAACGGCGCGACGAGATCCTCGCCAAGCACAAAGCGGCTCTGGAGGCTGCCAACAAGCGCCGCAAAAACCTTCCCCTGATGGAAGTGCTCTCTGATGCACTCGACGATGACGATGACACTCCTCCGTGCCAGGTGTGCCACCTTTGAGGATCCATGGCTAGTCTACGTGAGCTCGAGGAGGCAAGGCCGGTGTACCAGGTGCCGCGGCAGGACCTCGTTCGCGAGGTCATGGTGCCTGCGCTGGCGGCGTCGAGCTCGGTTCGCTGCATGGTCGGCTACTTCGAGTCTCGATCGTTTCGGACCGTCGCACCCGGACTTGCGGCTTTTATTCACCGGCCTGATGGTCTCATGCAGTTGCTCGCCAGCCCGGTGATCTCGGAAGCGGATCAACAGGCGATCCGCGACGCGGTCGCCCACCCGCAAGAGATCATCGAACGGGTGGCACGGGAGATCTTCGCCCAAGCGCGGATGAGTGAGGACGTGCTCATTCGCCAGCACTACGATTGCCTCGCCTACCTGCTCGCGCGCGGGCGACTGGAGTTGCGCCTCGTCCTGATGCGCACCCAGGGCATGTTTCACCCCAAGGTGTGGCTGTTCGCCGACGGCAAGGACACGGTTGCTCTGCATGGTTCGAGCAACGCAACGACCTCGGGCCTTCTCTACAATTTCGAGACCGTTCGTCTTGAGCGCCCTTGGCGTTCGAGCGACGGGGCGCAGAGTGTGGCGGAGTTCGAGGAACTGTTCGATCGCGTGTGGAGCCGCGAGGACAAGGACACGATTGTCGTTGATCTACCGGAAGCTGTCCGCCTTGACCTCCTGCGTGACGGCGAGACGCGACCAGCCCCGACGCTTGACGAGTTCCTCGCCGCTTGGCGGGCTGCACACCCTTCCTCGGCTATCGACGACCAGCCCTCCAAGCCTGAGGTGAGGCCGGTGCGGCTGGTTATCCCATCGCACCTGGAGTGGGATCGCGGCCCGTTCGCCCACCAAGGTGCCGCCGTCCGAGCATGGGAGGAGACTGGGGGGCGGGGGATTCTGGCGATGGCGACGGGTGCCGGCAAGACCGTAGCCGCCCTCATTTGCGCCGCGCGTCAACTGGAATCGCATACACCGCTCCTGGTTGTTATCTCCGCTCCTTACACGCCGCTGGTTCAGCAGTGGCAGGACGAGGTGCGAGCGTTCGGCGTTGAGCCGCTCGAACTCACAGAGCTATCCGGCGATCACCGAGCGCAGCGCTTGTCTCAAGCGGTGCGTGAACTCCGGTTTGGGTTGGCAGATGTGCATGTCGCCGTGGTGACGACCGACTTCCTCGTAGACCCGCGCTTCCGCCGAATCTTGGATGCCGTTCCTAATTCGATCCAGACCATGCTAATCGCTGACGAAGTGCACAACCTGGGCGCCGCAGGCTTCGTGAATGACCCACCTCAACGGTTCGACGTGCGGCTAGGCCTCTCCGCCACACCCGAGCGCCAGTATGACGGTGCTGGGACCGCCAAGCTCTTCGCGTTCTTCGGCGGCGATGGTCCTGTGTACGAGTTCGATCTGCGGCAGGCAATCCGCGCCGGGTGTCTCGTTCCGTACACCTACCACCTGCATCCGGTGGAACTCGCCGATGATGAAGCAGACGCGTACGAGCGACTAACCGCAGACCTCCTGAAGGCCGGCTTTCGAGGGGACGACGACGCCTCCGACGACCGTAGCAGGCGCTTGCTGGTGAAGCGCAGGGCTGTCGTTGAGAACGCAGCGTCGAAGATCGCACAGCTGCGACGCCTGCTGGCGGCTAGCGGCCCACGTGGTCTCCGCCACACGCTTGTCTACGCCTCGGACAAGAATCCCGCGCAACTGAATGCGGTCAACCAACTCCTACGCGAGGATCTGGATGTGCTCTTCCATCAACTCACCGCCGCAGAGACCGCCAACAGGGCCAGGACGGAGGCGATCCTCGACCGATTCGCCGCAGGCGACATCCAAGTACTCACCTGCAAGCGGGTGCTGGACGAGGGCGTCAACATCCCGCAGGTGGCCACCGCCTATCTGCTCGCCAGCAGCACCGTCCGGCGCCAGTGGGTGCAGCGCCGCGGTCGCATTTTGCGGCGCTGTGCGTCGATCGGCAAGACGATTGCTCGACTGCACGACTTCATCGTCGTGCCGCCAGACCCGACGACGCCGGCGGGCAAATCGATCTTGAGGGCGGAGCGAATGCGTGCCCGGGCCTTCGCGGAGGCGGCCGACAATGCCGGTGGGGAGGAGGACCCTTTCGCCGTGATCGACAGTCTGGACGAGTCGTAGCGCAGTGCGAGCAACAAGGGATGGAAGAAGGACGGCAGCATGGCCTCACCTAAACTCGTGGTTGACGCAATCAAGCGACGATGCGCGGACGTTGAGCCGCGCTTCGATGGCTACCAGAACGAGCTACTTAAGGCTGTCGTCGACATCCTCTCGCGAGAGCGTGATCACCGCATCTCCCCGACGAACGTCCAGCAAAAAGTGCAAGATCACGTGGAGGTACTCGGAGATCAGGTCTGGCAGCGCTCAGGGGGGAAGGCGTAGGAGGAGTATGTTCATATGCAATTCAAAAGAGCCCACGTCAACAACTTCAAGCTGCTAGAAGATGTCGAGGTCGACTTCTGTGTCGATCGGGCCCGGCCTCTCACAGTCATTCGGGCCGAGAATGCTAGTGGGAAGACCTCGCTGCTCACAGCCTTGCAGTGGGGCATGTACGGCGAGCAGGCCTTAGAAGACCGCGCTGTTCCTCTTTCCGCCTCGTATTGGCCGGCAGGCACCCCGTGCCACATCTCCGCCGAACTTGCCTTCAGCCACACCGCCATTACTCCCGTCGCCGGCCAGCAGCACGTACGGACGCGGGACTACCGACTGAAGCGGACAGTCACCGAGGTGGTGGAGGGCGGGAAGCCGGAGCGCGCCAACGAGCAGATCACGCTAGTGGAGCTAACCGACCAAGGCATGGAGCCCATCCGGACTCCGGGACAGCTGCTGGAGCAGCTTCTCAGCGCCGACCTGCGGCACGTGTTCTTTACGAATGGTGACGCAGCGATGAACTTCATTTCGCCGCAGCTCACGCGCACAGACAAGCGAAGCCAAGTCCGTGACGCAATCAAGGCACTGCTCGAAATTGGCGTCATCGAAGACGCGATCAACCACGTCCAAAGGGTTCAGACTAGCAAGCGCAGGGAGACCGGCTCAGTTGGCGGGGACGTTGCCCGGCTCGCGGGTCAAGTCGAGAAGCTGACGAACGACCTCGAGGGGCTGGAGGCCAAGAAGAAGGAGATCACCGACGCTGTTGCAGACCTGGCGGCGCGGCACGAGGCCGCAGATCGCGCCCTGCGAGAAGCCTTGCAGCGTGGGAACCAGGAGGACCTTGCCAGGCGACTTGAGGACGTCAAGCAGCGGCTCGGCAGCGCCGGGAAAATGCTCGGTGAGCTCAACCGCGAGCACCAGGGGCTGTTCAACTCCGAGGCGCTCTCTTGGTCGCTCATGGACGCGCGGCTTCGGGCCGGCGCGACCGTCTTGGACAAGCTGCACGACGCAGGGGTCATCCCTAAGACGGCTGTGCCGGTGCTGCGGGACCGACTCGCACTCGAACGTTGCATCTGCGGGGCGTCGCTGAGTCCCGGGACTCCGGCACGCAAGGCGGTCGAAGACGAGATCACCCGCCAGATGGAATCGGATACGGTCCAGCAGCGGCTGACGCGGTTGTACCACCAAGCGCAAGCCGATGCTGCCGAGCGTGATGCCGGCCACTTCTCCTGGGCTACCCGCTTGGAGACTGTGGTCACCAAGCGTACCGAGTGGGCCAAGATGCTGCGAGAATGGAGCACTGAGGAGGACTCCATCCGTAAGCAAATCGAGGCAATCGACCTGGCGGACATTGACGACAAGCTCCAGAACCGCATGGCGATCGTAAACGCGTTATCCCAGAAGCGGGAGCAACTTCAACAGGTATCGCTCGACGTCATGATGACCCGCCAGTCGCTTACCCAAGTACGCGAGCAATATGACGAGATCCGAAAGCGGGACGACAAGCTCCGGCGCGTGAATGCCCAGTTGACCGCGACGCAGGATGTCCTCTTAGTGCTCGACGGGGTGATGGACGAGTTGCAAGGCCCCTACCTGGAGCGCGTCAGCAGGCGCATGGACGAGTTATTCCGTCGGATGATCGCAGCAGACGCCGATCTTCCCGAGGCGATGCGCGTGATCACGGGAGCCTCGATCACGCCTGAGTTCGACATCCTGGTGCATGCGGGACCTCGGACGCTAAACCCAGATCACGAACTAAACGGAGCATCGCAGCGGGCGCTCACCTTTGCCTTCATCTGGGCCCTCACCGAGGTGAGCGATACCGTCGCCCCGCGGATCATCGACACTCCCCTGGGGATGATGTCGGGTTACGTGAAGCGGAGCGTCCTGGACCTCATTTCTGCTCCGGCCACAGCGTCAGAGCCGGACCGCCAGGTGGTCCTATTGCTGACCCGGTCTGAGATTGCGCAGGTCGAGAACCTGCTGGATCAGCGTGCGGGGGTGGTCTTTACCCTAACCAACACGGCCGCCGGTGACTTGACCTGCCGCCAAGACGGCACCCACCCTCGCATTCTTCGGTGTGAGTGCAACCATCGGCAGTACTGCCAGATCTGCTCGCGCCTGGATGATGCCACCTATGCGCTCGTCCCCCGAGAAGAGGAGAAACCATGCCCGTAAACGAGGTCGTCAATCCTTTTCTCAATGCCTCGCTACGGATCCCGGAGCGGGATTGGCCGTTGGTAGAGAAGTTCACGACTACCCAACAAGCGCAAGCTGATCCTGACAAGGTCCCGTTCCGGCGCTTCGTGGACCTATGGTGGGCCGGCCTGTGCATCGGCGTGCGCGAAGGCCGACGCACCGAACTGCCTCCAAACGAGTGGCATCGCTTTAATGATGGGACACCGCTCTCGACTGACCCTTGGAGGATCATTCACCTCCAGTTGCTGGCGGTAGGCCAGACGGGGGACGCGAAGATCTTGGATGATCCGGGCGCGATCATTCAGATGGCCAACGAGTTTGCCGCTACCGGCCTGCCACAGCTTCTCGAGGGGATGAATCAAAGTACCGAGCCAATCATGGTGGCCAGCGAGTTCTTGCGGGAACGCTGCGTGGAACCGGAGACAGCCGAGACGAGCTAGGACTCCGCATGACTGCCGACGAAGTCGCGGGGGTGGCCGTCATCGATCGCCACTGCACAGCCATAGCGCGCACCGACCTGTCACATCCGGTCGCGTTGGCGCTTGTGGAAGGCCTGCTCACGCCGGGGACGACCTTCTTCGACTACGGGTGCGGGCGCGGCGGTGATCTCCAGCGCCTGGCAACGCTTGGCTACGACGTGGCTGGCTGGGACCCAGCCCACCGTCCGGACGGGGAGATCCGGTCCTCCGATGTCGTCAACCTCGGCTTCGTCATAAACGTCATCGAAGATCCGGCCGAGCGTATCCAGGCGCTCCGGCGAGCCTGGGCGCTGACACGCAGCGTGCTCGTGGTAGCTGCACGTCTCGATTGGGAAGTGCGGACTGTGCCTGGGCGTCCCTACGGCGACGGAGTCCTGACCGCCAAGGGGACATTCCAGCGGTTCTACACCCAAGAGGAACTGCGCACCTGGATAGATGGCGTGCTAGGCGTGCGGAGCATCGCCGCTGCCCTCGGCGTGTTCTACATCTTCCGCGATGACGTACGCGCCCAAGGATTTCTCGCCGCGCGGGTGCGGCGACGGCCCCTCTTCAGACCCCGAGTACCCGCCGCGCGTCGGCCGCGCGTCAGCGAGGTCCTGTACGAAGCGCACCGGACAATCCTCGATCTGGTCGTAGCGTTCATCGAGGCGAGAGGGCGACCACCGGAGACCTTCGAGTTGCCTGCGGCAGCAGCAGCGCACGAGCAGTTCGGAGGTGTCCGTGCAGCGCTCGCTGTCGTGCGACGGGTCACCGGCGACGCTTCGTGGCGCGCGGCACAGTTCGCCGCAACCGGGGATCTCACTATGTACCTGGCGCTTGCCGCCTTCGGTGGCCGACCGAGGTTCACCAGCCTGCCACGGGACATCCAGGTCGACGTGAAGACGTTCTTCGGATCGTACAAGGAGGCGTGCGCCGCCGCGGATGCCCTGCTCTTCAGCGCTGGCAATCAGTCAGCCATTGACAAGGCGTGTCGTGAGTCTACGGTAGGCAAGCTCACGCCGGAGGCGCTGTACGTGCATATCACCGCGCTGCCACGGCTGAGCCCGCTCCTGCGCGTCTACGAAGGTTGTGCTCGAGCGCTCACCGGCACTATCGACCAGGCGAATATCATCAAGCTGAACCGCATTGAGCCGAAGGTCGGATACCTCATCTACCCGGGCTTCGATCGCGACCCGCATCCCGCCCTCGAAGCCTCAGTACGAGCCGACCTGAGACGCCTGCACGTGAAGTACCGTGACTTCACCAAGTCCGAGAACCCTCCAATCCTCCACCGCAAGGATACGTTGGTCTCAGACGACTACCCGGGACGAGACAAGTTTGCCCGGCTCAGCGTACAGGAGGAGAGGCTCGGCCTGCTGGCAGAGACTGCGTCGATTGGCACGAAGGAGCGTTGGGAGCAGGTCGTTGCGAGCAAGGGCGTGTGCTTCACGGGTCATCGCCTAATACGGAGGAAATCGCCGACGTTCGAGGAACCGGAGTGGAGAAGGTGATTGGCGACCATTGATCCTACAAGCACAGATTGCCTACGGGACTTGTGCGACAGGCGTTAGCCGTGGGACCGATAGGTCGCGGCGGCGTGGCACTGATTGAAGGCGATCATGGCGGGCGCCGCTGCATTGAGTCTGGGCAAGGGGCAGGGCGGTGCAGAGCAGCCAGTTGACTTGCAACCGCGTGGGCCCTGGGGTGGGTCTGATGGGATGGCTCCCGGGTCGCTCGGGCAAGTTCAGCGCGCGCCAGCCGGGGATCTGCATTGCGAGCCTGAGGACCCACAGGCTCATAATCGGGCAAGTTCGAGTAGAGGTCGCTGCCGGCGACCATCTCCTCCATCAACTGTAGAGAGAACTGCGGCGTGGTCATCCGGCCCGTCGCGAGTCCCTAGTGCAATCTCCATGGGGATGATGTGTGATCATGCGGCATGATGCCTTCCTTGTCCGTGCGTTCGCTGACGAACGCCGAGCGCGATGCCCTGAAGGCGGGGTTGCGCTCGTCCGATGCCTTCACCTTGCGCCGCGGCCAGATCTTGCTGGCCAGCGCGCGCGGCGAGCCCCCTCCGGCCATCGCCCGCCAACTGGGCTGTGCCTCCCAGACCGTCCGCAACGCCATCCGCGCCTTCACCATGCGGGGGCTCGCGGCGTTGCAGGAGCAGTCCCACCGCAACCTCACCAGCCAGGCCGCCTTCGATCCGCCGCGTTTGGAGCGGTGGCACGCGTTGGCCCATCGCAGTCCGCGGGACTTCGGCCATCCGACCAGCATCTGGACGCTCGAACTGCTCGCCGCGGAGAGCTTCCGCCAGGGCCTCACCCCGCAGCGCGTGAGCGACGAAACGATCCGGTGTGCCATCAAGCGGATGGGCAGCTCCTGGAAGCGAGCGAAGCGCTGGATCACCAGCCCCGATCCGGCGTACGAACGAAATAAAGGCGACGCGACCGGCTGATCTGGCTGGCGGCTCGGCGCCCGGACTGGGCCCTGGGCTTCGGAGACGAGACCTGGTGGACTCGCCTGAGCCAGCCATCGCTCCACACCTGGGCGGAGGAGCCCGTGCGGCTCATCGAGCAGTCGGTCGCGAGGGACGATCCTGATCCCAAGGCCCTGGCCTGTTACGGGGTACTGCTGCGCTGGGCCGACGACCAGCCGGAGGAGGTCTGGCTGCGCTTTGTCGACGGTCGCCCGGTGAGTGCGATCACCACCCTGTTCCTGGCCGATTGCTGCGATCGGCTGGCGGCGCGCGGGAAGCGGGTCTGGGCCTTGGTCTGGGACAACGCCTCCTGGCACGTGAGCCAGGCGGTCAGCGGCTGGCTCCGCGAGCACAACCGGCGGGTCAAGCAGACCGGCCGCGGGGTGCGCATCCTCCCCTGCCGGTTGCCGGTCAAGAGTCCATGGCTGAACCCCATCGAGCCGAAATGGGCGCACGGGAAGCGAGCGGTGGTCGAGCCGGCTCGCCTCCTCTCGGCCACGGAATTGGAGGAGCGCGTCTGTGGCTTCTTCGGCTGTCACCCTCAAGACCACCTCATTGCACAACAAGCAGCATGATCATGCACTAACGGTAGTTTGTTGACTGAGGAGGAGGCGAGCGGCTAGGCTGGAGCGGGAGGTAGGAGTTATGACCGCACGCCAGCCGGTGGCGTCGGCGCCCGCGCCGCTGGAAGCCTACGCGCAGCAGTTCGACGCGCTGCTCGGCAAGCGCAACCAACGGGAGGGCTTTCGCCAGTACCTGGAGGCGTCGCTCGCGCCCTCGGAACGCAACAAAACGCTGACGGCGCTGGTCAATGCCGAGCCCATCGAAGGGGCGCAGGAAGCGCGGGTGCAGGCGTTGCAGTGGTTCCTCTCGGAGTCCACCTGGGACGCCGCGGCCGTCAACACCCGGCGGCTGGAGTTGCTGCGCGCCGAGCCGCTCACCGCGCCGGACGACGGGGGCGTCCTCGTCATCGACGAGCATGGGGATCGCAAATGGGGGACCAAGACCGCCCACGTCGGCAAGCAGTACCTGGGCAACCTGGGCAAGGTCGACAACGGCGTGGTGAGCGTCTCTAGCCTGTGGGCCGATGAAGCCGTCTACTCCCCCATCGAGGTCGAACCCTACACCCCGGCCCACCACTTCGAGAAAGGCAAGGCCGATCCGGCCTTTCGCACCAAGCTGCAACTGGCGGTGGAACTCGCCGGGCGGGCCAAGGCGTCCGGCCTCCCTTTCCGGGCGGTGGTCGCCGATGCGTTCTATGGAAAGGAGTACACAGTCCAAAAGGGCTTGGAGGAGTTGGGTGTGGGCTACGTGCTGGCGCTGCCGCCCTCGCACGGCTGGTGGCATCGCGAGGGCCAGATCGGCGGACCCCAGGAGGCGGCGCGGGCCGCAGGCTGGGAGGACGCCGGGCGCCCCGGCCGGTGGACCAAGGTGGAGCGGCGCTTCCGCGACGGCCACGCCGAGACGTGGTGGGCGCTGGAGGTCGAAGCGGGCCCGTATGGCCCGAAGAAGGCCCAGCGGGTGATCGTCGCCACGACCGATCCGAAGACGCTGCCGGAGCGGACGACCTGGTACGTCGTGACGAACCTGCCGAAGCCCGGCAGCGCGCGCGCCGAAGAGAGCGCCCACGCCCCGGCGGACCTGGCCGAGATCGTGCGGCTGTTCGGCTTGCGGATCTGGGTGGAGCAGAGCTACAAACACGTCAAGTACGCGCTGGGCTGGGGCGAGTATCAGGTCCGCGGCGACACCGCCATCCGCCGGCATTGGACGCTGGTCTGGTGCGCCTTCTCCTTCTGCTGGCTGCATCAGCGCGACGCCGCGGCGCCGTCTACCGATCCAACCCAGCCGGTCGAACCGGCGCCAGCCGCCCTTGCCGCGCCAGCGTCCCCGAGTGGGGGGGGAAATCAGCGCCCCACCGGCCGGTTTGCCGCTCCGGCCCGGCGCCTCGTGGCCCGTGGCCCTGCGCATGGTGCGGGCATGGTTGGAACCTTGGCTCATGCTCTGGCGCTCCTGGAGGGCGTGGTCGCCGCTGCCCCCGCCCCGCCCGCGGCAACAACTCCTTGACCACCTCGGGCACGGCTGCGGGATCAACCGCTATGCCAGCCTCTAGCCGCCGTCAACAAACTACCGCTAAATGCTTCCACGTTGACGTTGCTCCGTTAGGCTGCTGAGTCGAGGGTGTGGTCGGCGTGCCGGCTGGGGCTGCCGAGGTGGCGCAAGACGAGGTCTGGGTTCGCTTGGAGCCGTTCGACCTCGCCTTCGGCGTCCTGGTAGAGCGCCCAGAAGTCGTCGCGGTGGTGGTTGTGGGTTACCCGATGGCGGAATCGCCGCCAGAGCCGTTCGATGGGATTGCTGTCCGGGTCGTAGGCGGGGGTGTAGACCAAGCGCAGGGCGTCGCCGTGCCGAGCCAACGCCTCCCGTACCAGCCGGGAGCCCTTGGGCGTGTGGGTGCGGGCGTTGTCCAGCAGCACGATGGCGACCCGCCCGCGCGCCTGGGAGCGCGCCACCAGCTCGTCGAGCTGCAAGCAGAGGGTCTGGGCGTCGCGGCGCGGGCTGAAGCCGAAGGACAGGTACCCGTCGCGCCAATCCGCCGCGCCGAAGCCCAGGCACTTCTGGTTGTCCCCCGGCGCGCGGACCAGCCGCTGGCCGGCCCGGCCCTTGGGGCTCCAGAGGCGGGTGAGCGTCGGGTGCAAGGCCACCTGCACCTCGTCCTGGAGATAGAGATCGGCCTGGGGCAGCAGGCGCAGGAGGTCCGGCACGTCCGCCGGGACGTCCGCCCGCAGGTCCGGCTCCCCAAGGGCCGCGAGCAGCGCCGGCAGCGGGTCCCGCTCGGTGGCGGGCGCCGCGGCGCCGGGGGCGGCGGGCGCCGGGCTGGGCGGGGCGCCCGCGACGACCGCCGCCAGGTCGTCGTCGCCGTCGGCCAGCGCGGCCGTCAGCAACAGCTCCGCCCGCAGGCGTTTCCCAGGTAGCCCGCCTGCGCCTGCGCCTTGTGCTCCACCGTCCACGTCGGCCGCTTGCACACGGAGCCCAGCCGGTGCAGGTAGCGGCGCACCGTCTCCTGGTCCACCGCGATGCCGGTCTGCCCCGCCAGGTACCCGGCCAGCAGGCCGGTGGTCCAGTTGGCGCTCGCCACGCCCGCCGCGCGCGGGTCCAAGTCGATCACGCGCCGCAACTCCTCTACCCAGGCGAGTGTCACCGTGGGCGTCGGCCCGGGCGCGTACCGGCGGGGGAGCCCGCCGAGCCCGTCTTCGATGAAGCGGCGCAGCACCCGCCGCACCGTCGCCACATCCCGGCGCACCAGCGGCGCGATCTGGCTCGGCCGCAAGCCCTGCTCGCCGGCCAGCAGCACCATCTGGCAGCGCGTCCGCGTCTCCGGTTCGTCGGCCCGCTCGTACCAGTCCTCCACGGCCGCCCGCGCCTCGGGCGTCCACACTTCGTCGATCGTGCGCAGCACGGTCAGTCACGGTCCCATCCAGGAGCAGCATCCGCGCTCCCCTCACCCTAGCCCAAACCGACCACCCCGCGCAACAAGCGGGTGGAAGCATTTAGCGGTACTTTGTGGACTACGGTTCTCGATCTCCACCCTCCTCTGGGGCCAGACTATTATGAGGTACCAAGGAACCGGTGCTCCCCAGGAGAACCGAGCGTATTCGTTCCGTAGTCCACAAAGTACCGTTAGGGAGTGAGGTGGCCGAGACGTTCGTGACGTGTCGTCAATTGCTGAAACGTCTTGATCCGCACCCGGCTCCGGCTCTCCACGCGATGCCTGCGCCATGGGTGTCCCACCTTGGGAAGCAAGGCTGATCGGATCCACCATTCCGGGTCAAGCCGCCAATGAATGGGCCCTTCGCTGGCGACGGCATCGCTACCAACGACAGTGTAAGCGAGATCAATCAGATCGGCAGCAAGGGCGTGCCGCCGCCGGCAGACTCATGCGCCCAGTCACCGAAAACACACTGGAAGACGTGGCATCCGTTGTATATTGCCGTTAAAGCAAGAAAGCGCTCGATTCGCTGGGAGGGTAGCGGCATCAACCCTCCCAGCGAATCCAACGATCCGGACCTCAAAAGAGCGACAACTGATCTGGCGCTGGCCCTCCTCGCTTCAGCCTCACCGACCTAGTGCCCTGCTTCGTCAGGAGGGCACGGAGCTCGAGGAAGCTGACGTGTTTAGAGGTGGCAAGCACGGAGACCTGCTCCGGCTGTGGCGCGTCGGATGCGAGGACCGGAAGGTTTTCATCGGCCGCCGGTGCTGTGACCGTGCCGGTCTGCCCCGGTCCCGCTCGCTCCTCGGAGGCCGTGGCGTCAACCAGTGCCTGGTCGGCGCCCCGCTCGAACTCCACCGCTTGCTGAAGGATCGTCTCCAGCGCGGCGCCATCTGCCATCTCCTGCTGGCAGAGCTTGCGCGCCAACTCCAGGTAGACGTCCTGACCATCACCATCCAGGGCGGCGAGCCCGTCCTCCGGCAACTCGCCTTCCAGCATCAGCGAGCTGCGAAGCTTCGCGGCGACGAGCGCCAGCGCCGTCGCCTGCAGCGTCCGTTCGTAGGTGAGGTAGGTCACCTCGACCGGCAGCCGCTGCCCTATGCGCCAGGAGCGGCGGGAGGCTTGCCGCAGAACGTACACTGAGTACTCCGGCTGGTAGAACACGATGCTCGGCCAGTCGATCAGGTCGAGGCCCGTCTGCACCAGCTTGGGGTGGACCAGCAGCACCTCCGCGCCGTCCTTGACCCGCGCGGCGACCCACTCCTCGCGGCGCTCCGGCGCCACGGTCGCGCTCTTCAGGACCGCGGTGCGGAGGTGCGCCCGAGCGAGCACGGAGACAAGCCGTGGCGAGAGGTCGCGCGTCTCGGTGTGGGTGAGGTAGACCAGTACGCGCCTCCCGCGCTGGCGTTCGCGCTGGCACAGCTCCAGGAGCGCCCGCTCTTTCGGGTACAGGTGGTCGGCCGGCAGTGCCGGCGCGGCGGCGATCACCCGTGGCTCGCCGTTGCGCCTGACCGGAGCGACGTTGTCGCCATCGGCCCCATCGAGCACCACCTCCGCGCGGACGCAGTTGTCCACCCACCCAAGGAGCGCCTGAAGGTACGCGCCCAGCAGGCCCTTGGAGCCGCCCTGCAGCGCGGCGCGCACGGCCTGGAGGAGGTCCGACGCCAGCCGGTGGTAGGCGTCGGCCTGCGAGAGGAGCGCGGGTGCGCCGTCCACTCGATGGAGAGGCGTGTCTCCGGAAGAGCCGGTCGGCACCAGCGGCGTCTGGTCAAGCGGCACGGTCAGCACCCGCTCGCGGTAGGGCGGCAGGTCCCGGACGACGTCGCCCAGTCGCAGGAAGACGGTGTTGCCGATGAGGTGGAAGAGCGCCGCGGGCGTGATCCCCGGCCGCTCGATGGTGCGGGTCTGGTAGCGCTTGCGCCGGCTGGTCCGCCCGTCCTCCAGCGCGGCGTCGTCCAGCTTGGTGATGCGCTCGATCACGCCGTAGCGCGCAATCCACTGGTCGAGATCCTGGTAACGGAACTCGTGGCGGACTTGGGGGCTGAAGCGCTGCAACAGGTAGAAGAGCGTGGAGCTGTAGCCCCCTGCCAGCGTCCCCGTGAGGGTGAGCGTCCGCGCGCAGGCGCCTGAGAGCGCCGCGGCGGCGATGCCCTGGGCCGAGCCCCTGGCCTTGTACTCGTGCACCTCGTCGCAGATGAGGAGGTCGAAGCCGCCGCGCATTCGGCGGTGGATGTAGTCGGCGAGCGGCGTCCGGCGCGGCCCCGTCCGGTCCACGCTCCACAGCGCGCCCCGGCACGCCCGGCAATGGCAGTGCTTCCGCTCCAGGTCGGCCCGCGTCAGCGGCACGCCGTCCTCATCCGCCAGGAGGACGCCACACTGCGGGCAGGCGAGCTGGCTGACGATCCCGGGCGGCCCGTCGCTTGAGTCACCATCCCGCGGTGCCCGGCCGCGGCCGGGATCGAATACGTGGCGTTGGAGGGTGACGGCCTGCCAGCGCGGTCCCAGCTTGGCGCGCTCGCGGGAGAGGATAATGCCGACGAAGGGGGCCGCCAGCCGCCGGGACGCCTCGAGGTCGGCGACGCTGCGGGCGATGGTGGTGACCGCGCCGGGCACCGTCTGCCGGATCTCGCGCTCCCACTTGCGCACCAGGTGGGGTGGGCAGAGCACGAGCACCCGCCGACAACCGGCCAGGGAGGCGGCCGCCGCGCCGATGAAAGACTTGCCGACGCCCATCTCGCCGACGATGGTCGTCGCCTGCTGGTGGCGCAGGGAGAAGGCGGCCGCGCAGATGGCCTCGGCCTGGCCGCCCAGGGGGCGGCGGCGCAGCCGTCCCAGGTCGGCCATGGCGGCGGTCTTCGGGTCGAACAGCGGCGGGTAGGTGTCGATCACCGCCCGCGTGACGGCATCCTTGTACCGGTCCAGGAACTCGATCAGCTCCACGTCGCGTCCCTCCTCCTTCCCTGGCTACGTCACAGGTGACCGCGGGCTCCTCGGCGTCTGCAGGCAGCATGGCGCTTGCGGCGGTGTCCGGCCGCGACCAACGGTCTGTTCGCTGCAGGGCAGCCGGAGCCTGGCGCTCCTTGGAGTGGCCAGACCTCCCGGCGACGGCGCACCTGGCGCGGTCGGTCGCCGGGAAGGTGCGACCACACAACACCTCCCGATCAAGCTCCACCTACGATGTTTCCGTCGCCGTGCCCTACGCGAGTCACGTCGCCGGTGCGCAAGTCCAGCACGGTGATCGCGGTGCGCACCACCTCCCGCTCGATCTGCACGGTGGGATCGTCCGACTCGACCTCGACCAGCTCCTTGACCGATCGCCCCTTGACGAGCACACGGTCCTCACCCTGGACGAGGGCGATGTTGTTGAGGAGGCCAGCGGCGATGAGCAGCGCCAGGTGGCCCTTGCGCAGCGGCAACAGCGGCCGCACCGTCGCGTCCTCGCGTGGCCACAACTGTTCGGCCAGGGCCGCCTGGGTGAGGACGCCGCGACGCTGCGCCTCCAGCTCGGCCTGCGCCAGATCGAAGTGTATCGAGGCGAAGAGCACCTCCCTCGCCGGCAGCGCCGGGACCGAGTACGGCGGGTCGAGCGCCTCGGGAAGGGGCGCCAGGTTCGTAGCGCCGCTACCGGCGACCTCGATGATCCGCCGTTCGGTCGCGGGTTCGAGCGTCGCCTTTGCTTTGCGCCGGCCCAGCAACACGATCTGGCCGAAGGCGTCGTACTCGGGGTCGGGGAAGCGATAGACGGACAGGTCCGTGTACTGGCTGGCGAGGTAGCGGGCGCTCAGACGCAGTCGCACCCGCGGGACGACGTAGACGAGGACACCGCCCGGACAGAGCGTGCGGGAGAGCGCCGTGAGGAAATGGTGCTCCAGGCGGCGCGTCTGGCTGTCCGCGTCATAGGGCGGGTTACTGAAAAGCAACGAAAATCCACCGGTGGCGACGCGGGTGGCGAAGGCGCTGGCGCAGAGCACCTGGTCCAGACGCTGCCGAGCCAGCGCGGCGCGCTCCGCGTTGAGCTCGATGCCGTAGGCCTCGGCGTGCAGGGCCGTCGCCAACCCGGCCGCGGCGTCGCCGGCGCCGCAGCAGGGATCCAGCAGCCGCACTGTGTGGCCGCGAGCGGCCTCGGGACCGACGAGCGCGCGAGCCAGTCGCTCGACGACTGCCGGCGGTGTGGGGTAATGCCCGGCCTTGGCGACGGCTTCAAGCCGCACGCTTGCTGCTCACCTCAGCCGTCTCGTCCAGCGAGGCAAGCCGGCCCTGACGGATGGCTCGGCTGACGTCCTCAACGAGGGCTGGCTCGTCCGGACGGCAGATATAGGCTTGGAGGCCGCGCGCGACCAGCGGCCGGGCCTCACAGGTGTCGAGGGCGCGGGACCAGAGCCAGGGGGCCCAGCTCGCATGCAGGGGCAGGTCGGTACGCCGGTTGAGGAACTGGTAGTGCAGGGGCGCGGCATCCGCTTCACCGCGGGGCAAGAGGAGGAACTCCTCGCCGACGGAGCCCGCCAGGGCCAGCGTGGGTGCCAGGACGAGTTGGTGGCCGGCCGCCGCCGGCAGCCCGGCGCTCCACATCCGCCAGCCCTTGGGGCCGAGCGCCGCCAGCCGGCCGAAGCGGGTGCGCCGCGCCGTCTCCCAGGCGAGCGTCACGAGCTCGCCTTTGAGGAGGCGGGCCCAGATTGCCCGCGTCGATTGTGCCGGGCCCAGCAAGCTCAGGAAATAGAACGTCACCTCCTCGGCATCATAGCCGGGCTTCTCCTCGAAGGCGAAGGTGTCAGCGTAGACGGAGAAGCCGCCGGCGCTGAGCCGCGGCAGCTCGGCTGGGAGTGGCGTTGCCGTCGTCACACCACCCCTGGGACCGCGGACGTCGTGGCGGCCGGGCGGTGCTCCGGTGCCGAGGCGACGGGGAGGAAGACCAGGCTGATCTGCAGGCCGTCCTCGCACGGATGGGTGCGCACGACGAGTTCGTAGCGCTGGCCACAGCCGGGGCACGCCAGCCGCTCTCCACCTTCGCCCATGGCATGGAGCCGCGGCCGGTCGTGACACTGGGGATTGGGGCACTCGATGGCGAATGTCAGCACGTCGCCGGGCACGATGTCGAGGCGCACCAGCATCGGGCGCTACCGGCGTGCGCTGCCTGCGGTGAGCGCGACCGGCACCCAGGGCCTCGTGCTGCCGTCATGGCTCATCAGATGTCCGGCACCCGGGGGTACGCCGTTCGTCCGCGGCGACGACCAGTGCCGAGCAATCGTCTCCACCACCGCGCGGAAGTCGGCCAGGGCGGCTGGGGAGAGCCGGAAGTCGGTGAGCACGCCGAGCACGGCGGCGATAGTGGAGTCGGCGGGGTCCAGTTGCTGCAGGCGGGGCGGCAAGTGACCGGCGGCGACACAGAAGCCGTCGACCTCGCGTGGCGAGAGGGCCAGTTCCCTCGCCAGGGTCAGCGTGATCGATGAGCCGGGCGCCTCGCGCTGACCAGACTCGATGCGGTTGATGTAGCTGGCATCGATCCCCACCTTCTTGGCCAGGGCGTTCTGCGACAGCCGCGCCCGCACGCGGAAATGGCGCAGCACGGCACCGAAGTCGTCAGCAGTCGTGGTCATTCTCATCCTGGACGTTCCTTTTCTTGAGAGGCTGGAGTCGTCGCGACGCCCGGCGCGGTGGTGCCAAGTCGGCGTGTGCTGGGCAGTGACCATCTCGACCAACAGCGGGTGGGGTGGACGGAGGCCCTGCCGGCCCCATCCACCTCCATGGTCGTCGGCGACGGAACAGGTCGACACGTCGGCACCGTCAGTCGCTGCCGGCGGTGGCGGGCGTCTTCCGGTCGCGGTCGCCGCGGTCGTCGGCGCCGACGCCAGTGGTCACGCGGATGGTGCAGGCGCCGCCGATGGCCAGGTGGACGAGGAGTGTGCCGCCCTCAAGCGCCACCACATCCCGAACCTGGCGGTTACACGTGGGCTGCAACGCCGCCTCCAGCCAACCGGAAACCAGCATCACCGACTCGGCCGGCGCCTCCCGGCCTGCCGGAGGCGCTTCCTCATCTCCCGTCGCCAACAGCGCCAGGGGCAGGGCTGCCACGGCCGCCTCCTGGCGCACTCGCCGCTCGTCCGCCACATCCGACCCGGTGAGCCTGCCCTGCTCGGCCAGCTGCATCGCCAGCCGCGCCTGGGCGGGAGCTGGGAGCTTGGCCGCCGACTCAGCGACGCTGGTCGTCAGGTGCCCCTGCCGGTAGGCGTCGCGGAGCGCGGGCGCCAGGTGGTGCAGCCGCAGTCGGCGCTGGATTGTGGTCGGGCTCAGGCCGGTGGCGTGGGCGATCGCCGGTTCGGACGCCCCGGCCTGGAGGAGGTGCTCGATGGCGTCGAGCTCGGCCGCCGGATTGTCACGCCGTGTACCGTGCGTCAGCAGGCCCAGGAGGGCGCCCAGGGAGCCGTCGTCCGGTGCGACACGGGCAGGAATGGTGTCGAGGGCGGCGACGCGCGCGGCCTTCACGCGCCGCCGGCCATCGGCCACCAGGAGGGTTCCCGTGGGACTCCGCAGCACCAGCACCGGCTGGAGCACGCCACACTGGCGGATGCTCGCCACGAGCGCTGCACCCGGCGGCGGGCCGAGCAGGACAGCGTCTGCCGGCAGGTCGGTCAGAGCCACCTCTTCCGGCTCGAGCTCCGGCGGGGTCTGGGGAAAGAGGGACAGGGTTGAGGCGGAGGGCGCAGTCGCCGTCATGCCGGCTCCAGGTCCACGGGCAGGGCTGCCTGCACCGCCCGGGCCAGGGCGGCCTCGTGGTTCCCGCTCTCGGGATCCTCGATCACCGCGAGGCGGGCGACCGGGAAGCTGGCGAAGATGGCTGGCACGTACGTCGGCACGGCGTCCGCCGGGGCCATGCGCGCCAGATAGCTGAACGAGGGCATCGCGCGGCGGACCAGCCGCGGATCGTCCAAGCCGTCGCTGCCGATAGCTTCGATGGGCGCCCCGCCGCTCACGTCCTCCCACCACATCCCGGCGCATAACGATGGTGCCGTGGTCGGCTCCCGGTGGGCAATGAGCTGCTTGGGGCAGGGGCGGCGCCAGTCGGCCAGATAGGCGGTGACATCAGCCAGGCTGGCGCGGCGGTGGACCTGCACGACGCGGCTGCGCCTATCCAGGCGGGCGAACGGCAACGTCTTGGGGAGGCGGCGAGAGAGGCCGAAGCGGCGGACCTCCTCCAGGAAGTCGGCCGGGTTCGGGTAGGCCTCTTCCCCCACCCAGTCGAGGAGATGGGTGGCGCCGGTGCAGGGATCATCGAGCAGCGTCACGCCGATGGGCGAGAGGCCCAGGGCGGGGCCGTCAATGGGCACGGGCGGGTCCACGAGGAACTCCTCCAGGGGCCGGCCGGCCGGGGAGAGGCCGCATTCGGCGTAGATGCCGCCGCGCTTGCGCGTGCCGCAACCGCGGACGACGGGGATAGCAGTGGTGTTCATGGCGTTAACCCTTACCTCTTGAGTCGTCACGACAAGGTGAAGTCATGGGGACGCTGCCGCGCGCCGGTCTTCGGCTCCGTCCCTGTGGTGCGCGGGGCTTCGCGTGGCGCTCTTCAATCTCCGGGGGCAGGCGGCCGCCCTCGCTCGACCGCCTACCCGCTTACCAACCGCGCTTCGGTGGCTCAGCCCGGTGGCGACTTCGGGGGAGGGAGCAAGCCTTTTTCCCGCAAGGAGACGTGACCCCGTTTCCCCACGACCACGTGATCGAGGACCGCAATACCGAGCAGGTCCCCGGCTTGCACGGCCTGCTGGCTGACGGCGATGTCCTCGGACGATGGCGTCGGATCACCACTCGGATGGTTGTGGCAGAAGATCACCGACGAGGCGTTGGCGCGGACCGCCTCGCGGAAGCACTCCGCCAGCCGGACAGGGATGCTGCTCGTCCCACCCTGATACACGAGCGCGGCGCCGAGCAGCTGGCCTTTCACGTCGAGGAGCAGCACCCGAAACTGCTCCTGCGCCAGGTCGACCAGTTCCGGCGCCAAGTAGCTCGCCACGTCCTCGGGGCGGGCGAACCGGCGCGGCTCGGCGGGCGGCCCCAGCCGCGCCAGCTCGTAATGGCTGCTGATCTCGGTCAGCAGCGCCAGGTTCTCCCGCGCCAGGTGGAGGAGCGCTTCCGGATCGGGACGGAGCAGGCTCACCTGCTGGCTCCTGGCGCGTTGCCTCACCGTCGTGGCCTTCTGCCGGGAGCACCGGTGCCCCATTGCACCGGCGCGTGCGTGCGCTGCTGCAGGCGCGCATCGAGCTTGCTCTGGAACGTCAGTGCGTCGCCGTCGTCGGTGGCCGCGTAGAGGGTCTGCACCTCCCGCGCCAGGTGGTCGAAGGCGGCGCGATCGTAGAACTGGCCGGCATAGGCCGCAAAGGTCTCGGCCAGTCGTGCAGGCGAGTGGGCGCGGACCGCCAGTGCCAACTGGCAGTCGCGCGCCAACAGGTCAGTCAGCCGGGGCATCGGCTCAAGCAGCCGGGGGTCGGCCCTGGAAGGGGCCTCCGGACCGCGGTCCCGCGTAGAGCCGCCAGTGACGGAGGTACGGGGGGCGCAGATTGGCGATGAGCACAAGCCGGGGCGATCCGGAGGTCCGGCCGCCGGGCGCGCGGACGAGGCAGAGGAGCGTGCCTCGCAGGAGTCGTATCCGGAGCATCTGCTCGCCGTCAGAAAGGGAGGGAATCGTCGTCACCCTGATCCGCGGCGACTTCGGCCGGTGGCGCGTCCCGCCGGCGATCCAGTAGCACCAGCTCGCTCGCGACGATGTCGGTGCGGTGTCGCGGCTGGCCATCCTGACCGGTCCAGGCCCGATAGGTGAGGCGACCGGCGATGTAGACCAAGCCCCCCTTGGCCAGATGCTGGTTTGCAAACTCGGCCAGCTTGCCCCAGCAGACAACCCGGTGCCAATCGGGGCCGGCACGATCGTCAGGCTTACTCGCGTACCGGTCGGTAGCGAGGGAGAAGGTGGTGACCGGCTGGCCGTTCGGCGCGTAGCGCATCTCTGGCCCGCGACCGGTGTGGCCGATCAGATGGACAGCATTGAGCGAACGCATAGGTCAGTTCCTCCCTTTGCTTTGCGATGGTGTTCCCGCCAAGGCCGGCGGGAGGTGGCGCCGAGGGGTGTTACGCCCGTCAGGCGGCCGCGGGGACTGCCGCCTGGCGCAGCGCCCGGAGCAAGACCGCGCGGCCATCGGGTCGTGTCGCCAGGTCGGCGACGTCCTTGGCGCCGTCGGGGATGGCCACCAGTCGTGCCGACTGGCCGAGCGCTCCCGCGAGTGTCGCCGCGGCGGCCCGTCCGGCGACGTCGGCGTCGAGCGCCAAGTACACCCGTTGGAAGTACCGCAGCGCCGACAGGTGGACCGCGGAAGCGTGGGTGCCGGCGAGCGCGATGGCTGGGACGCCCCACTGGGCCAGGACGAGCCGATCTATGACGCCTTCGACGATGACCACCGCCGTCGCGCCGCGCGCCTCGTCCCAGCCCAGGAGCGGCTTGGGGCCAGGCAGGCCCCGATACTTGGGGCCGGTTGAATCCCGCGGCATAACCCGGCCGATCAGCCAGCAGGGGCGACCCGCACGGAGCTCGGGCAGGACCACCCGTCCGGTCATGCGCTCGCGGCCCGCGCGGTCGAGGAGCCCGGCTCGCTGGGCCGCCGCAGGCGAGAGCTGGCGCCAGCGCAGATAGGGCAGCAGGGTGTCGCCGCTTGAATAGCCGACGCGCCAGCGCTCCAGCGTCTGGCGCTGCAAGCCCCGGCCGGCGAGGTAGGCAAGCGCCGCCGGCTCGGCCAGGAGCTGGTTTCGGTACAGCTCGACCGCCGCGGCGAGGCAGCGCTGGGCCTCCATGTCCTCGCCCGGGCTGACGACCGTGCTCCGGCGGCGGAACGCAGGACGAGCGGGCACGCGAGGGGAGCCCTGCCATATCCCGGTGAGGCGCTGCACGGCGCGTCGAAAGTCGAGCCGCTCCACACGGCGCACCAGGTCGATCACGTCGCCGTGCGCGCCGCAGCCGAAACAGTGGTAGTGCTGGTCGCGCTCGTCGACGAGGAAGCTCGGCGTGTGGTCGTCGTGCAGCGGGCAGCGGCCCATCAGCAAGGGGGCGCGCCCGGCGAGGGCCACACCATACGTCGCCGCGAGCGCGGTGAGGGGATAGGCCTGCCGGACGGCCTGCGTGTCGACGCGTCCGACCACCATCAGTGCCGGAGCCGGACCGCATTCCGACCGCGCGGGGATGCATCGAACGGTGAGCATGGGTGACCTCCAATCTGGCGCATTGCGAGCAAGCGCTCGCGTCGTCAGGGTGTCCGGGTGAGCGGCAGGCCGGCCAGATCCTCCAGGAAACGGGAAGCCTGGCTGGGGATGGACACCCCGCCGCGCAGCCGCGCGCGGCTACAGGTCAGGTAGAGCCGCCAGCGGGGCCGGGTCACCGCCACGTAGGCCGCCCGGCGCTCCGCGACGAGCGCGTCCACAGTCTCCCCACTGTCGAACGCGCGCCGGTGGGGGAGCAGGCCTTCTTCCAGCCCGGCGACAAAGACGGCCGGCCACTCCAGTCCCTTCGCGGCATGGATCGTGAGCAGGCTGACGGATCGCCGAGCAGTGGCGCCAGTCACGCCGGTCGAGTGCTGCTCCAGATCGTCGGGCAGGTCGTCCCCGGCGGCGGGGTGTTCTGGCATACGCTCGATCGAGGGGCCGCCGAACAGTCCGCGCGCTCGCAACTCCCCGGCCAGCGGCGGGGCCTGGGCGTTGGCCCGAATCAGGACCGCGACCTCGCTCGCATTGCGGATGAGGCCGCGCGCGAGCAGGTGGATCACCTCGCCGGCGATATAGGCGGCTTCGTCCGCCTCGTCGGCGGCGCGGTGGACGACCGTCGCCGGACCTGATGGACCAACCGCTTGCAGCGCGAGGCGGGAAGGCAACCCGGCACCGATAGTGTTGGCCACGGCGACGATTTGCGGCGTCGAGCGAAAGTTCTGGCTGAGGGTCCGTACCGTTGTCTCCGGAAAGTCGCGCAGGAAGGTCCGCATGACGCTCCCATCGGCCCCACGCCAGGCGAACAGGCTCTGGGCGGGATCGCCCACCAGGACGAGGTGGCGGTGCCGCTCCGCGAGCTGGCGGACCAGCGCGTATTGGACGGCGCAGGTGTCCTGCGCCTCGTCGAGCAGGACCGCCCGGTAGGCGACGCGCAAGAGCCGGGCGACCTCGGGGTGCTTGCGCAAGAGCCGGAGTGGCTCGAGCAGCATCGCCGGATAGTCGACGGCGCCGCGTCGGCGGAGCTGCGTCTCGTAGGCCGCGGCGATGGCCTGCAAGGTGACGGCGTGTGCCCCACCGGTCAGCGCCAGGCGGTGCCGGTCGAGGGCGCGCCGGAGGGCCCGCAACGGGAGGGGTCCGACCGCCACGCCCGTGCCGCCGAGCGTTTGCGCCAGGAGCGCCAGCGCCGCGCGCTCGTCATAGACCCGGAGCGGCGTCGAGGCGTAGCCGAGCATCGCCTGCCACTGCCTGAGCAGGCGCAGCCCGAACCCGTGCAGCGTCGCCACGTCGACGGCGCGGCCGTCGGCGCCGAGCAACGCCGCCAGGCGCAGGCGCAATTCCTGCGCGGCACGGTTGCTGAAGGCGAGCGCGAGGATGCTGGCCGGGACGATACCGTGCTCGCCGATCAGGTGGGCGATGCGGTCCGTGAGCACCGCAGTCTTGCCGGTGCCGGGGCCGGCGAGGACGAGCAGCGGACCTTCGGGGGCCGTCACCACCGCCCGCTGCTCGGCGGTCAGGTTAAAGCGCGCGACCTGGATGCCTCGACGGTAGCGTCCGCGCGGCGGGCGGGCGGCCTCAGACGACCAGGCCGAAGAGGGCCGCAGCGGCGCGCAGATCTCGATCATCCCTGGAAATGCGCTCGATGCTGCCCACGCGCTCCACGTCGGTGCCCTCGAAGAGGGTCCAGCAGTCGAGCCCATCGTGGAAGCGGCTGCGGTAGGCAATCCCCTGGAAGCCGGCGTCGTAGGTCCAGCGGGCGACGGCGCGCGTGAGCGGGCGGCTGGGGCCGCGCAGGACGCTCACGTCCAGGTCGGGCAGATCAGGCTGCTGCAGGAGGGGCGCGAGCTCCGAGCGCAGCGCCTCCGCGGTCTCCAGGTGCCGCAGGTCCAGCCAGCGCTGTTCTGGTCCCAGTCGCAACTGGCCGGCGCAGCGGGCCCGAGTCCAATCCGCCGGCACGCGCGGGCGCCGACCGCCGACCGCCAGCCGGTCGAGCGGGATGCGGAACGGCGCCAGGCTCTCGACGAAGCAGGCCAGTCGTTGCTCCGCGAGATAGAGGATGCGGAACAGGCGGAACGGGTCGTCAAAGCGCTGATCTCCCACGTACTGCCAGTCCGGCCAGAACAGCGGGTTCGGGCAGTAGCCGATCCGGAAGAGCACCCCCGCCGGCGCGGTCGCCTCGATGGTCAGGAGGCGAGGAAGGCGCGCGCGGCGCCAACGACTGCCACCGGGTTGGTGGTCACGAGGGATGCCGGTGAGCGGTCGTCCAGCTCCGGATTCATCCCGGCGAACCAGGCGCGCACCGTCTCCGGCCCTTCCCGCTGCAGCAGCAGCTGCATCACCTCGTAGGCGTGGCGCAGATGGACCGCCGTCTGGGGATGCGGCTGCCGCGCCCCGCGCCCAGGCCCCGACCGCCTTGCGGTCGCGCACACCGACCGCCTCGGCCGCGAGCCGCTGCCCGAGGATGTCCTGCAGGCAACGGGCAACTTCCGGCGCCGACAACCGAGCCGGCTGCCGTCGCGCTGGCCATACCCGCGCTTCGACCGCCATCGTCGTATCCTCCTCACGGAAGGCCTACCAGCAACATACCCCAAAATTCTACCGATCGGTGTGATCAACGTCGCACCGCCGTGATCGATCCGGCAGCGGTAGCTCGACCGCACCGAGCCGCGGGGACGTCCCATCCAGCTCGGTCCGGCGTAGGTGCAGCGCCGAGCACCAGACCTGCCAGACGGCGTACTCCGGCGCGGTCGGGAGCAGACTGCGGATCAGGGCAAGGATCGCGGTGCTACTCAGGTCGTGCCAGCGCAGCAGGTCGCCCGCCGTGTGGTAGCAGCGCAGCCGCCCCAAAGCGGCGTGCGTCGCCGCCTCGACGAAGGCCCGACCGGGCAAGCCGAGGGCTAGCTGGTGCTGCGCCGCCCAGTAGTCGACGATCTCCCGATCCAGGTCGTCCAGTGATCCCATCGCCTCCCGCCGCTCCACGCCACGCTTGCTGCCCTTCCGGCCCCGGGAAGGCCTCCCTCCGCGGGGCCGGGTGACCACGCGTCCGGTCAGCGGCCGGTGGCGCGCAAAGGCCGGGCGCTCTGGATCAAGCGCTGGTCGACGAGAGTGCCCGCTGGCAGGTCGGCGCCGAGCGCACTCACCACCACATAGGGCTGGCCGGCGGCCTCGCGGGCTACGACCACGCCGACCCCCGGCTGCGGTAGATAGCGCAGGCGCGGCTCCGCGTCGCCGCGCTCGCGGCAGAGCCGGGCGCATGCGGCCGCCCATAGACCGGTGATCTGATGGCGCAGGTGCTCGGGCAGCCCGGCCAGGTCGAGCGCCTCCAAGCGGGCGATGGCGTCGGCCGGGGCCCGACGGTAGGCCCGCCGGGCCAGCCGTAGGGCTTCACTCGCAACGGAGGACTTCACGGTCTCGCCCCGCCGCGCGATGATGGACTGGAGGGAATTGACCTCAGCGCTGTCGGGGTAGTCCTTGGCGAGAGCCCTCAGTAGCCCTTCAGCTTCCTCGAGCTGTCCCGCCGCCAGGACGTGTTCCACGGCGTCGAGGCCCTCCCGCAGCCGCCGCGCGGACTCTGCCGCGGCGGACGCGGCTGCCCGGCGCTGCTCCTCCTGACGCCGCTCCTCTAGCAGGCGTGCCAGCGCGGGCTCCGCTGCCAGTGCCTCCATCTCGGCGCGTCGTCTCACGACGAGGCGGTCGGCCGCTTCTTCGGCCTCCGTTGCGACGGCGATCACCCGAACCGCCGCCGAGCGTCCCTCCTCGCTGAAGGCGTCCGCCGCCAGCGCATCGGCCTGACCGCGCACCTGGCGCGCCTGGGCGAGCACCTCGTCTGCCTGGCGCCGCTCGCGCGTGAGGGCATCGTAGCGGGCCAGCTGGTCGGCGGCCGCGGCTCTCGCTTCCTGATCCGCTCGCACGAGCGTCGCCAGGACCGCGCCCGCCGATGCTAGTCGGTCCAGCAGGGTGGCAAGGTCGGCAGGCGCCGGCCCGACGGCGTCCTCACCGTCGGGCGCGACCGGGCCCGGCCCATCGCTGCCAGCTTCCGCCACCGGCGTCGGCGCCGGAAGCGCCGGACTGCTATCGAAGTACTCCCCGAGCTCCGCGAAGCTGTGGAGGGTTACACTGGACACCGATCTGCTCCTTCCAAGTTGGTCAACGTCGCGAATTCCTTTTCTGCTCCCGACGTCCGCCTCACCGTCGGAAACGGGACAGGCGCATCGAGACGCCCGCTAGCCGGCCGTCCCATCGCGCACCCCGAGGTCAGTCAGCAGCGCGCGCAGGCGATCCGGCGTGGTGGCAGCGGGTGCCACCACGGTTGATGCCGGACGTGGCCGCCGGGCTCCCAGCACCAGCGCCAGGTACTGCTCGGCGACCACGGCGAGCAGCTCATCGGCGGTGTGGCGACGCTCGCCGGTCGTGAGCGCCACGGTGATGACCTGCGCGGCCCCACCCTCGCCTCGGCGTCGCGCCGCGTGACACTCGGCACGCTTGCCATTCGGCAGCGACTCGACCACGAGGAGGGCCGCTTCCACGCCGCTCCGTCCGCGGACGAGGCGGCGGAGCCGGCGCAGGCCTCCCCCGAGCTGCCGGCGGACGATCGCCCGCCGGCGCCAGTCGTCCAGGAGCACCTCCATGGGGAACGGTGCCGGCCGGCAGTAGGGCCAGACCAGCGTCACGGCCACAAAGACCGCCAGGATTCCCACGACGATAGGCACGAGATGCAGCACGACAATACTCCTCCCATAACGCCAGGAGGCCGGGCGCACGGCGCGCCCGGCCTCACACTATGGAATGGTTGCGGCCTGCACGCCGCCCTGTTTTGACGAGCCCCTGCGGTCCTCCTTCCACGCACGCCCGTCGCCGCGCCACGCGGCGACGCCGGTGTCCGACCGGCCGGCTGCTCCGCAGTCGCGCACGCCTTGGGGAAAGAGGAACGGAACGGACGCCAAGCGATCAGGGGATGCGCTGGCGTGGCGACGAGCCGTCGCTCATGGCGTCGCCCGCCGAGTTACGCCTCCTCCCGGTCGACGCGCGCAGTCGAGGGAGACACGGTCGAGAGTGCGCACGTTGACCTGGTGGCCATCGGCTACCACGGCAGTCCGGACGTCACCAACGCCACGGTCGATGCGCTCTTTGGAGCCGTCTGGCCGGGGCACGCGGCGCGCGACCTTTGCGCCGTGCTTCGGCACAGGTCGGGGTGCGTCTCTGCTTACGCCGACGATGAGGTCGTAGGCTTTGTCATCGTCGCCTGGGATGGCCGGCTGCATGCCGTCCTTCTGGACACCACGCTGCATCCGCGCCTGCGCCGTCGCGGCATTGGCAGTCAGCTCATGAACCAAGTGCAGTTGCTCGCACAGCAGCGCGGCCGTGCCGCGCTGCACGTCGATTTCGGACCGGAACTGCGCGACTTTTCCGTTGATTGCGGCTTTGGTGTGACGGGAGCCGAACGACTGAGGCTAGCGTCCGAGTCGGTCACTCAGGCGGGAGTGGAAACAACCGCAACGGTAGAGCGCCCGGATAAGGGATGTTCCAATGCGGCGCGCGATCTCCGTCTGAGTGCCGGCATCGTCGCTACAGCCGTCGCCGAGGAGGGGATGCCGGAGACGATGCTTGCTATGTCCGAGGTGCCATCAGAAACGATGCATTCCCTAGCGCTTGAGCTTGAGGGATGACAACTGGTGAGGAGCGAATCCCTGTCGGAGGTATCCCTTCTACCGCCAAGTACATCGGCCAGTGGCGCGATTCTGTGCGTCTGAGCGGCGCCTCGATGAGGCAGTCCCGCAGGCACTACGGCTGCACCGTGCCGCTGGTCGCGTGTCGCCCGAAGGCTCGGGAGCGACCATCCCGACCGGCTCTTTTGAGGGAGAAGCCGGCGAACCACTACACACGACGGCAGTATACGCGGTTCAAGCGGCTTGCTCAGGTACAGCATCGCCTATACTCTGCAGAGTCTCTTACTCCAACGACTTGTGCTCTTACCTGTGGTCAACATCCTTACTTGAAGCCCGGATAAACTAAGACGGATGGGCGATCCTCCCCGCGATCGGCGGAGCGTACGCTTCAAGGGAGATCTTGAGGGTGGGCGGCGCGCCCCGACGTGTGCTGATGGACGAATCCTTGGAGCGTGTTAGGCAAATGCGACGACCGGGCGGTGGAACGTGAGGGTAGCTACGCTGACATCAGGCTGACGGCACAGCAGCTAATATGTCCCTCGGGGGCCCGCTTGTTCCTTGCCCGCCACCGCTACCCCACGATACACCCACACTGACCGCTCCGCTGCCGCGGCTCCCTTGGAGCAGAACAGCCGTTGATGTCGACGAATTTACTCATCGTCGCCCTTCAGCTCTTTCATTCGCGCTCTGGCCCACGTCTTCAATGGAGAGGGGCCGATGACGGTCCCGCCAAGGAGGTCTGCAATGGTTCAGCAACAAACTGAGCAACAGGATTTCGCCCATGGGCACCAGGCAATCGCGGTGACGATCCGCACGCCAGCGGGCATCAATCACCAGTTCCATATGAATGTAGAGGAGCGCGTCGCCACGGTGGCGAAGACCGCCGAGCGGTACTTCACGTCACACAATGAACTCGCACCGGGCGCGTACGGCATGGTGCTCCTCCGCGGCGATCAGGCCACGGAGATGAACGACGCGGGGCGGCTGGAGGACTACGGCGTGCGCGAGGGCGGTATCCTCGTGCTCGTCGCCAAGGGGCCGCAGGTCGACGGCTGATGCTCCACCCGACCGTGCTGCGTGAACTCCTCTACGACGACGTGGCCGTCGCGCGAGACCGGCTCGCCGGGCGCGCACAAGACATCGTGGCGGACGGCCACATCGTCTACTGCCACTTCCAAGCACCGGGTGGAGGCAGCTACTGCCTCCGCCTCGACGGGCGCGCATACGACGCGGAGCCCTTGCGCCTGTCGGCGGTGGATGCCGATGGCCGACCCCTGCCTGCGTCCGGCTGGCCGCCGGGTCTCTACCATAGCGAGCATCCGGTCCTCAAGGTTCCCTTCGCCTGCGTGCAAGGGACCTACGAGTACCACACCTATCCCGGGCACTTGGTCGACGTCTGGGACCGGTATCGCCACGGCCTGCGCCTGGCGGACCTCCTGGACCACCTGCTCCGGAAGTGTGGGCGATGAAGCCAATGCGCATCGGCGCAGCGGTGTTGGAAGAAGCCCGCCGCTTCTTCGAGGAGCGGGGAGCGGAAGGCCTGGAGGCGACAGCGCTTATCGCCTGCCGGAGCGAACAGGTCGCCAACCGCCTCGTCATCCCGACGCAGCGCGCGGGCCGCGGACTCGGCTGCTGGGTGGAGGTGTCGCTGGCCGGCAAGCTGGAGCTTGCGGCCGCGCTCGACCTGGAGGAACGCTACGTCGCCCGCATTCACAGCCACCCGGGAGAAGCCTTCCACTCGGACACCGACAATGAGAACCCGATCCTGACGCAACGAGGGGCGCTCAGTATCGTCGTCCCCTTCTTCGGTTTGGGGTTGCGTCGTGGCTTGGCAGACTGCGCGGTATATGTTCGGCAGGGCGACCGGTGGGACGAGCTCCCGCCCGGGAGGGAGCGCGAGGCATGGGTGACGGTGGTTTGATGGACCCGCGCTTGTCACTGGGGCCGGGCCTCCTCAGCGTGGCCGGCGAGCGCGTGCTGGAAGCCCTGGATGGCATCCGCCCGGTCGTGTACCTCGGCGCCGGGCTGGGGGAGCGAGCGGCGCCTGCGGCCGTCACCCTGGCCGCCATCCTCGTCCGGCTGTTCCCCCACGTCACGATTGAAGGGGATGCGCGGCTCGGTCCAAATCCCTGGGGCAAGGACACAGTGCAAGCGGCAGTCGAGTACCTGGCGCGGGCCGGGCCGACGGCGACGCGGTCGCCAGATCGCGACGTGCCGATCGGTGTGGGCGCCCCCGCGCACGATGTCGTACTAGGGATGGGCGGCAACGACTGGACCGCCTACCTCGGGCCGGGGCCGCAGCCGGTTGCTGGGGAGAGCACCGGCCTTGGGCTCCAGGCCGCCGCGGCACTGCTGGCGGCCGAGATTGCCAAGCAGGTGCTCGGCCCCCTGGGCCTCCCACGCTGCCCTCTCGTTGGCAGCCTCGCCTGGAACCTGCTCGACTATCGCCTCGCTCCGGCACCGGCGACTGGGTCGCTCACGGCGGCGCCACTCCGCCTCGCGCTGTTTGGGGCGGGCTCGGTCGGATCGAGCGTCGCCTGCGTCCTTGCCTGCATGCCAGAATTGGCCGGTACGATCGATATTGTCGACGGCGATACCTTCGATCCGCATAAGAACTCATACCGCTATCCAGCAGCCACAGGCGCCGAATCTGGTCCCAAAGCGGCGTGGTTGGGCGGGATGCTCGGCAGGATGGGATGGCAGGCGCGCACGTTCGACGGTTTCGTCGCGGAGTGGGTGGCCGCGCAACCGGATCCCGGCTTCGACGGCATCGCGATCTCCTCGGTCGATGGCGTGGCGGGACGGCTGCAGGTTGCCGACGTGCTGGCGCGGACCACTCTGTCCACCGGGGTCTCCGGCCTGGCCCTGCACTTGCAGCGCGAGAGCCTGGGCGACGGTTTCGCCTGTCCCTACTGTGACTTCGTCGACGTCACGCCGCCACTCGGGCAGGCGCAGGCATGGGCGCAGCAGAGCGGGCTCTCCGTCGAGCGGGTCACCGAGTTGCTCATCGGGGAGGGCCGCCTGCGCGCCGAGGATGTGCAGGCAGCCGTCCGCGCCGGACGACTGCGTCCGGAACGCGTCCCGAGCCTGATCGGACGCCGCCTGGTGGACCTGATCGGGCGCGTGTATGCTGAGGCCGTCGTAAACGTGGGAGGCAAAGCACCGGCGGTTGTGTCGGCGCCGTACGTCTCCTGGATGGGTGGCGTGCTGGCGGTGGCGGAGATCGCGAAGGCCGCCTACGGGCTGCCCCTCATCAATCGTCGGTTCGATCTGGACATGTCCGGCCTGCCAGGCGGGTTCACCCTTCGTCGATCGGCCGATACCTCCGGCCGCTGCGCGTGCGTCTCGCCCGTACGCCGCCGATGGATGCGCAGGCTGTACGCGGAGGAATGAATACCGCCGACGACGCTTTACTGGAGGGTGTGCGTGTGGGCGCACCGGACTTGGCAAGCATCTACGCGGAGCACCGTGAGGCGATGCTCCGCTCCGCCTCCGCCGTCTTGTTTCACTCGGAAGATCGGATCGTCGACGGGGTGTCGGCGACGGATGTCGTTCAGGATGTGGTTCTGCGATTGCGCGAGCGAGGATTGCCACGAGACATCGAGAACCTGCGCGCCCATCTGGTGACAGTCACAACCCGAGCGGCCATTGACGTGCTGCGGAAGTCGCGGATTGAGCGGCGGGACGCGCTCGGCAAGGAGCGGATTCCTCGCCATGAGCCGCTGCCGCCGGCGTATGCGGATACCTGGGTCGACGCTGGCGCGGATGTCGAGGAGATTGTGCAGCGCAACCTCCTTCGCGAAGCGCTCCTGGAATGCCTTCCGGCGCTGCCAGAGCGAGAGCAGTATGTGCTCAGGGAGCGGATCATCCAGGCGAGACCGGCGAAGGACGTGGCGGCGGCTCTCCAGGTGACGCCGCAGCGTGTCTCCCAACTCGTCACGGCCGCCGCGAGGCGTCTGCGGGATATGCTGGAGAAGTAAATCTAGAAGTGTAAAGAGTTGACGCATGGAAGATTCGGTCAACGATCGTCTCGAAGGGATCGTCGACGCGTACCTGCTGGCCTTGGAGCGTGGGCAGACGCCGCCATCGCTGCACAAGCTCAGGGAAACGGAGCTTCGTGAGGCGCAGGAGGTCATTCGCCTACTGGAGGCCGCCTGGAATGCCGCGGCATTGGCCATCCCCGCGCTCGAAGACGACCCGGTGGCTGCCGAGCTCGGGCTCGTCGCGCCGCGCGCCCCCGTCATGCTCAACGGGGTCGCCATCAAGGTGGCGCGCGCCCGCCAGGGACTCTCCATCGGTGACGTCTCCAGGCGACTGATAGCGGAAGGACACCCGACCAGCATCAGATGGCTTTTCGGCGTGGAGCAAGGCTCTTCCACCCCTGTGGACGCCACTCTCGCGGAAGCAATCAGCCGGATGCTGGGTGTGTCCCTCACCGACATCACAGCCGTTGCTGCGACGCGCAAGAGCGACAGTCTCGTGGCCTTCCTGCGCTCGCCGCGATATGCAGAGATCATCCGGGATTGGGCCGTGCGTCTCGGACTCGCGGCCGACACGCTGCGCGCCCGTTACTCTCCTCTCCTCATGGCGGCGCCGCGCCGGGATCGGGGTGACGCCGACGAAGATGAATGGGCGCGGCTGCTGATTGCGCTCTTGGAGTCCGGCAAGCTGTGAATGTGCGCGACTGGGCAGCCCGCCTTATCGGCTCCATCGCTCCCGGCGTACGCAGCGAGCTGGCGCAGGACCCCGCTGCCGCGCTCCGGCGGCGATTCGATCTGATCGTCCAAGCCACGCAGACGCCGGCGCGGCGCGGCGAGGGCGGCTGGTGCGACGGTCTCTCCTTCCTCCACGAACGCCTGGTGCTCTACGTCCCGACGCCGTCCTCACGCCGCGAACACTTCACGCTCTTGCACGAGCTGGGGCATCACCTCGCGGCCACATGCGACGATCTCTTGGAATGGGCAGCGGATAGTCCCAATCCATCTCGTGTGATCGAAGAGATGTGTGACGCCATGGCCGCCCAGCTCCTCCTGCCGGATGAACTGCTGAACGGCGTGCTCGCGAGGGCGAAGCCTTCGGCACAACACCTTGTCGCCCTCTACGAACGCTCCACCGCGTCGCGCGAGGTGTGCGCCATCGCCCTGGCCCAGCGGCTCGGTTGCGAGGGCTTTGTCACGCTGATTCGCCGGGATCGGCTTGAAGTGACGTTCAGCTCACGAGTCGCCGAGACGCGGCCCTATGCCTGGCGGGGCGATCTGCTGCCTCCGGCGCACCCGCTGCGGACGCTCGGCACCGCCCGCGTCCTCCGGTGTGAATCTTGGTGGCCACTTCCAGGTGGCGAGCGCCGCGGGTACTGGCTGGACGCTCTGGCGGACGATCGCCATACGTACGCGATCTTCGCCGATAGCGACCTGTGGGGAATCACGCCGCTCCACATCCTTGACCGGGTCGAGGCCCGCACCGAACGACCTACTATCGAAGTGCATTGCTCCACGTGTGGATTCCAAGGTGTCACCCATCGGTTTCCATGCACGGACTGTCGCAAGCCCGCTTGCCCAAGGTGTGGGGACTGCGCGTGTAGCCGCCGTATTCGGCAGAGCGGCGTCTGTCGCGTCTGCCACTGCCGTGTGCCAAAACACCGTTTGCGCGACGGCACATGCAATGATTGCTGCGGGAAGCGCCGAGCGTGAATCGCCAGGTTCCGAGGACTCCACCGCGTCGCCGTCCGCCTGGTCAGACGGGTGTCGACAGCAGGTGTTCGGGGCGACATGCCAGGATATCGGCAGGGCCAGAGCGTTGCCCGATCGCCGAGGCCGGTGTCGGATAAAGCGGCCTGCCGATCGGGAGAGAAAGGATTGGCCAGGCGATGTGCCTAGTGCGGTCCCGGCGCGGGCCGGTGCTGGTCGTGAACCGCACGCGTGGTACCGAGCTCGGCCGGTCGATCCAAGTCGCGGACACTCGGCTGCGCAGGCTCGTCGGGCTGCTGGGCCGGACCTACCTCGCCGCGGGAAATGGCCTGCTTCTGCAGCCATGTCGCGGAGTACATACGCTCGGGATGCGCCTAGTCATCGATGCCGTCTACTGCGGCAGTCCAAGCGCGACGGGTGCGCCCGTGCTGCGCGTCGTGCCGGCGCTGCGCCCCTGGCGACTCGGCCCGATCGTGTGGAGAAGCTGGGCCGTCCTGGAGCTACCGGACGGTACCATCGCCCGCACCGGTACTCGCGCCGGCGACATGCTGGAGCTTGCGTATGCTGGTTAAACTCGCCCTGGCCCTGGCGCTAGGCCTGCTCGCCGTGGGCACGATACAGTACCTGCTTGGTACGCTGGAGCGAAGCAATACGGACGGTGCCGGGCCTCTTCCGCCGCGCGGCACCGTGCTGGTGGTCGCGCTGGTCGTCGCGGCGGTGCTGGGCCTGGTCATGCCGCAGTCGATGGGGCCGCTGCCTGTCATCCGCTCCTGCTGGGTGGCGGCGATGGGCGTGATCGCAGTAGTGGATCTGCGCGCGCGCTATATCCTTGACGCCTGTACGGTACCCTTCGCCGTGCTCGCGCTGCTTTCTGCGGCCATCCTGGAGCATCCTACGGTCGGCGAGGCGCTTTCGGGCGGGCTGGTCGGCCTGGTTGCCTTTGCATTGGTGTACGGCGCCAGTTGGCTGCTCGCGCGCAGGGAGGCGCTTGGTCTGGGCGACGTCAAGCTGGCCGCCCTGCTCGGGCTGTGGCTCGGTGTCGCGTACGTGCCCACCGCGTTGGCCGCTGGCATAGTGCTCGCCGGGGCGGCGGCGCTCGCACTGCTGGCCACGCGGCGGGGGCGACTCCGCGGCCACTCCCTCGCCTACGGCCCTTGGCTCTGCCTCGGCGGCTACCTGGCACTACTCCAGCTGTCTGGCCGCCCTTGAGATTTCCAAGGTTGCTCCGGAACATTAGGTGTTCTGCGGTAACTCCGGGGGGAGTCGTCTGGACACGGCGCATGTTCCGCCGGGACGAGTCGGAGACCGGTGTAGTGTGCCCTGGCCCCGCAGTGCGTCGCGATCAGTCATCCAGCGAGGTGACGAGTCGAGCGTACCTCTTGAAGCGCGCCAGGGAGTGCTCTCCCTAGCAGGAGACCGCCGCTCGAGACACCGGGTCGCCGCCTTGTTGGAGTTGGCGAATCGCTTGCTTGACAGTCTGGCGGATGACCATCGTCTTCCGCGCGTCGAGGTCAAGACCGATCTAATCTTGCCGGGCGCCAGCCCCGACTCCTCCACCTTCATGGCCGTAGCTCCGCAGGTCCCCCGCTTCTCTTAGGCCAGCTCCTTGCCACCTCGTTCGGCTTCGCGCCCCAGTCGCTGCGCGACTTGTACCACGTTCGCTGGGCTTTTCAGGGATGCTCCGGAGGCGTGTCAGCGGCTGCCGGAGTTGGCGATCGTCACCGGCGCCGTTCTCGCCTCCGCCACTGCCATCACCCCGACCGTCGCCACCGGCTTCCGCCACCACCAGTCCACCGCAGCGCCGTGCTAACCGCGTCGGCTGCTCGCTCGCTGCCCATCTTCGCAGGCATTCCCGCTTCCGGACCGCCTTCGCCCAAAATCCACCGTCACTGGGCAGCCTCGTAGGGACGCCTTCAGACCATGGTTCCGCCACGCTCCCCTCGGCCCCGCCGCCTCCGACAAGAGACGGCGAACTCGTTGGTCGTCAGGTAGGATGCCGACGGTCGCGAACTCCGGGTCGGTGGCTCCCTTTAGAAAAGCTCCCGCCCCTGCTGCTTGCTCAAGATAGGCGACGACTTCTTCAGTGATTCGTTCGCCGTGGACGATCATGGCGTTGCCGGGAGGGTACACGGCGATGCATTCTGCTGAGACTCTTCCGATGGATTCGTTTACCGGCACTCGCTGGACGGCGCCGCGAGCGATCTCCCAGAAAGCTGTCCGTGGTGACAGCGCCTGTTCGGGCAGCGCACTTGGGATGTTCACCGGGGCTAGAGTCCTGCGACTTCGAGGTGCTGACGCGGCGATGGCTCGCAGGCGGTCGAGAAGGCGAGTGACGTCGGCCATTTGGTGACCGTAGGTGAGAATGAACAGCACGTGCCGTAACGTGCCCAGTTCCGCGATAATGGCGTGTTCCTGGTCCTTGGCCTGAAGCAGTGCATCAACCTCCAGGCCCGGAATGCCGAGTTTAGTGACGCCAACGGTAACTCGCAGCGAGTCTAACTGGCGAAAGCCTGGTTTGCCGGCTTGCTCCGGTCCCCAGGCGGCGAGGCCATCGATCCGCCGCACTCCCTCGCGGAGCACGTGGGCCAGCCGCAGCGCGGCGTCCAACCGGACTCTCCCGCTACGCTCAAGGTTGGTGACGGCCACCTCCACTGACGCGAGAATACCGAAGTGAAAGGACGTGCTCAACGCGGCCGTCCCGTGCAGCGCGTGCAGCAAGCGCGGGCACAGGTCTGCATTGTTGATCAGCATCAGGCTTCCCTGGCTCCAGGCCTCGGTCACCTTGTGCGTGCTCTGGGTGACCACGTCCGCGCCCACGGCCGTTGCCGATACCGGGAGGTCCGGATGGAATCGCAGGCAAGCTCCGTGAGCTTCGTCGACCAGAACCATGGCCCCGTGGTCATGACAGGTCTTGACGCAGGCCGCGATATCTCCGACTACGCCGAAGTACTTTGGCGACGTGAGGACCACGGCCCGCACGTCATGATGTCGGTCTAGCTCCGCAGCGATGGCCTCCGGTGTCGAGGCGAGGTTGATGCCCAGCTCCTTGTCGAAGGGTGGCAAGAGCCAAACGGGCGTCGCGCCGATTTCGTTGAGCGCTTGAACGACGGACACGTGGCAGTCGCGCTCGACCAGCACCACGTCGCCCGGCTGAAGCAGCGCAAAGAGCGCGAGCTTGTTGAGCGCCGTGGTGCCATTGGTCGAGATGAGCGACTTGGCGACGCCGTAGATATCGGCGATCTTCTCGTGAACCTTGCCAACGGGATGATTCCCCCACGGATCGAACAACGACCCCAACGCCGTGGTGGAGATGGAGTGATCGAGCGCCGCAGCTTTCCACAGTCGAGGATCAAGCGGCGGCGCAGCGCCGTGAATGGTCATGTGCTTTTCCTTCCTGTGTCATCTACAGCGGCCTGTCTTGGAGAACAGTCGTAGCTCCATCCGAAGCCGTGACTCGCACGCCAATGCCTGTCTCGACCTGTTGGCGGGACTACCGTCGTTTCGATCCCGCACCCTTGTGCTATCTCAGAACCGTGTTCGATAGTCTCGCCGCGTTCACCTTCCGTGAAGTGGGAAGAGGATGACGTCCTGGATGTGCGTGGCTCCCGTGAAGAGCATTGCCAGGCGATCCAGCCCGATGCCGAGACCACCGGCGGGAGGCATGCCATACTCCAGCGCCTCCACGAAGTCCCAGTCGGGCAGGTGCGCCAGTGATTCGCCGGCGGCACGCTTCTCGGCCTGGACCTCGAAATGCCGTCGCTGTTCCACGGGATCGTTGAGCTCGCTGTAGGCATTGGCGAACTCCAGACAGCCGACGTAGAGCTCAAATCGCTCGGCGAGCCGCGGGTTGGATCGGTGGCGCTTGGTGAGCGGACACAGGGACGCGGGATAGTCGAACACAAAGGTCGGCTGGACCAGGTTCGGCTCCACGAGCGCCTCGAAGACGGCCATGATCAACTCGTCGGTAGTCATCCGCGAATCGACCGGTACGCCGAGATCCTCCGCGAGCTTGTGCGCTTCGTCACCGCCAGCCATCGAGAGGTCGACTCCGGCGTACTGCCGGATTCCTTCCAGGACTGACATCCGTCGGAAGGGCGGGGAAAGGTCCAGCTCGACCGGCTCACCGGTAAAGGAAGACACGACTTTCAAGCCACCCAGCAGGTGAACCGCCAAATGTCCCAACAATTGTTCCGTCAGGGCCATCATGTCTTGGTAGTCGGCGTAGGCTTGATACACCTCGACGCTCGTGAACTCCGGATGGTGGCGAGCGTCCAGCCCTTCGTTCCGGAACTGCTTGCCGACCTCGAAGACACGCTCCAGGTTGCCGACCAGGAGACGCTTCAACGCCAGCTCGGGCGAGATGCGCAGATACAACTCACGGTCGAGCGCGTGACACATGGTCGTGAATGGACTGGCCTCAGCCCCACCGTAGGCGGTATCCAGGGTCGCCGTCTCGCATTCTACGAAGCCACGACACCACAAGAACTCGCGGAGCAGCATGATCATGCGGCTGCGCAGCAGGAAGCACTCGCGCGCGCGAGCGTCGGTCATCAGGTTCAGGTAGCGACGTGTTCTCGCCAGGCCGGCGTCTTGCAATCCGTGCAGCTTGTCGGGTAGACGACGCAGGCAGTGCGAGAGGATGACGAGATCGTCCGCCAGCACGGTGAGCTCGCCCTTGCGCGTGCGGAAGACCCGGCCGTGCAGTCCGACGATGTCTCCCAGATGCAGGCTGTCCGAGATCTGGCGAAACTGGTCGCCCAGGCTATCGACACGAAGGCAAGCCTGCATCCGCCCGCTCGTGTCCTCGACATCCATGAAGATGAGATTGCCGTGTCGGCGCAGCGCAAGCACACGGCCGGCGATGCGAACCGGATCCTTTGGTGCATGAGCGGGGGCCAGGTGATGAAACGACTTCCGCACCTGCGCTGCCGTATGCGTGCGGTCGTAGCGGTAGGGATAGTCCAGTTGTTCCACTGGTACGCCTCCCTCGGTGGGACCCTCCGCAATCTGCCGATCCATTGCGATGGCCATCAAGCTAACTCCCTCTCGCTGATCTGGAATATCCATCGATGATCCAGGGCCGCCTCCCCTGGGGCCTTTCCGCGCGGCCAGGGCTGGTGCTGGGCGATGGCCCCGTGTGACCTTCACCCTGATTGCTACTACGCTGCCGCCTCGTCCGTGTGCATATCGATTACGGCGCGGGCCATCAGCCGAGCGCGCTTGTCGCCGGCAGTGTCGAAACCGGTCGATGGCCGTTGCAGCATTGCGGCAATCAGGACGTAGATCGGCCTGTCGTTTCCCGCCTCATCCGGCACCACCACGACCGGCTTTGCCCGGGTCTCGGTGTCCATCATGAGCGCCTCCTTTGCGCTGACCTTCGTTTGGTGTGACATAGGAGGCAACGCCGCAGGACGGCTTCTGTGCAACAGGCGACGACAAGGGGCAGCGGGACTTTTCGGAACGCATTTCGGTTGCTGCGGCCGCGCCGTCGAGGCGGTGAGCCGAGCGGTCTCCCCGCCGCCAGGTCAAGACTCTGGCTCGTGCGCCGAATCGCTTCGCGAGCGCTCCACAGCAAGGACCAGATAGCTGGCATTAGTCGCTTGCCGACACTCATTAGGAATGTCACCCAACGCTATTCCAGTCGATGGCGCCGTGCGTCCGCAACGGGAATCTCACTGGATCGGCGACCCGGTATGCAAACGACGCGCACGCAGCGATCCCGAGCTGGGCAGTGGCCGGGGGCCGCCGTTATTTCGCCTGAATAGTGCTTAGCGGTTTAGGCTGCCGTCAGTGGCGCTCCGTGCAACACGAACGGCGCCCACTCGTGGATTCCGGAGAATGGTCGGGCCTGCTTCCCGAGGTACGTCGCGGTGATCGAGGCAGCGCTTCTGGCGGGGTCATCCAAAGGTAGATGCTGGGCGAGCCGCAAGAACTCTTTGGCCGCGTCGGGCCCGGTGCAGTTGCGCAATCGCAGCACTGCCGCCCTCAACGCCCGCGCCTTATTCTTCTCTCCCGCGACGAGCATTTCCCATGTCCATGCTCCGACGAGCGCGGCGGCATCATCGCGGACCGGCCAGAGGGATGCCTGGACGCTGCGCGCACCACGATAGAGGGCGGCGCGCAACAGGCCGGCCAGTCGGTCACCAGGCTCGGGATCATCGGCGTGCGTCGAGCAGGCGCCCAAGCCAAGGTGCTCCACACCGGTCACGTCTAGCCTGGCAAGAATCTCAGCAGCGGTGAGCCAGACTCCCTGCTGCCCCATCTCGTCATACAGCAAGAGACCCGAACGCGCCTGATCGCCGCTTCCCGGCCGACCATGCGTCGCGACTAGGGCCCAGCGTTTGCCCGTCGCCGCAAGAGCGCCTGGCCGCCTGTCGCAGCGGCCATTGCTGTCGCTTCAACGATAGCGCCGGGTAGGCCTGCTTCGCTACCAGCAAGCGTCAAGTCCGGCGCCAGCGCCGCCCCGCCGTGAGGTGCCGCCGGCTTGCGCTGAGCAAGGGCGACGACGTCCGCGGACGTGGCGAAAGACACGGCATAGCCATCGAGGAGGCGGGAAGCCCGATCTGGCCACGGCATCGCGTGCAGCGGTAGGCGGTGTAGGCTGCCGGTTGGAACGAGGATCAGCGACGGTGGGTCGTCGGCGTTCGGTGGCGGAACATGCGGCTGAAGCGCGGCGTGAAGCAGCCGACCGATGGTGGCCATCTCGCGATCCATAATCCCGCTGCGGACGTGGCTGTTGCCGGTTTCCGAAGCAGCAATCTTCTTCGCGATGTCCAGGATTTCCGCTTGCGTGAGCGCGATCGAACACGTGCCCAGTACCGGAGCGGTAGCCTGCTCTACCGCATCCGTCGATCGAACCACGAAGATGGCGGTCTGGTCGGCAAGCGCATACAGCAACACGAGTGCTGCCCCGAGAGGCAAGGTTTCCGCAACCTGCTCTGCCGTATGGGGTTCCACAAACCCCCGCACGCTGGCGTAATTCGGATCGTCTGTCACAACCTTGTCGAGAAGCGTGCGCAGTTGTCGCCAACTTTCCTCGGCCTGCCATTCCACGAGGCGCCGCACTCCCGGCGGCAGCGCAGCGCCGCGAGGCGCGTCGTCATCCGAACGTTGATGCTGGTCCAGGACACGGTACAGATGGGCCAGCTCCGAACGCAGACGTTCGATTTCTGGCAAGAGAGCCGCGACGGATTCCTCGAGCGGCCGGGCCAGACGCGCGCTGAGTAAGGCCGCGATCCGCCGCCCTTTCCCTCGCTCAGCAGCAGCGTATGCTTTCCTCGCGTGAACATCGCCTTCTTCCCTCCGGCCAGCCGCGATTGCCATATCGTGCAAGCGCATCTCACACGACACCAACTGGGCATAGAGAAAGTGGTGGCGGTGGAGTAGATAGCCTTCATCTTGCTCGTCAGCAATGAGTAGCACCTGTTCCAAGGCTGATGCGGCGGTGTCGAGGGCCTCTGCTGCCTCTACAAGGTAACCGTAGGCGGTTACAACATCCGAGGAGAGATCGGCGAGCCGGAGGAGTTCAGTGCCAAGGGAGCTACCAAGGCCGGGGCGCTCGCTAGCACCCGCGATGGTGAGCGCCGCAGTGAGAAGCCGGACTCGATGCTCCAGATCGTTTCGATTACCCTGCTGTTCATATCGCATGCCCAGAGCGACGGCCAAGTTATTGAGCCGGCTTGCACGAGCAGGCCCCTGTGCCGTTAGGCTGATTGCTTGCTCAGCCAGGCGTATACACTCATTGAGGTTTGCCGGTGAGTCGTGGAACGTGAGACTCTTCAATCGAGCGCCGACGAGATTGCTCAGCAGCATCGGAAGGCGGGGCCCCGACTGAACGAGTCGAACTGCTTCCTCCAGATAGCGTACCTGCTGATTCAAGTCGGCCTCGTCTTCTGAGACATTGAAGCGGTCGTCCAGCGCCGCAGCGAGGTTGCTGAGCAGCATAGGCCGTCGCGAACCCGACGGCGTCAGTCCAACAGCTTGCCGCAACAAGCCAATACCTTCCTCGAGGTCGACCGGATGTTTCCGTAAATGGTAACGATCTCGGAGCGCCGTGGCGAGATTGCTAAGGCGGCCTGGACGATCCAGGCCCCCGGGGGCCATCTCGACGGCCTCTGTGAGCCGTTGGACCCTCTCATCCAGGTCGGCTGGGTTCCCCGAGAGCACATAGCGTCGGGCCAAAGCGACGCCGAAGTTGTTGAGGAGTTGAGCCCTCAGCGAACCGGTCGGATTGCGCCCTAACGCCTCTTCGAGGAGAGCGACAGCTTCATCGAGATCTTTCTTGTCACCCGTACGGTCGAACCTATGCATCAGTGAGAGCGCAAGCTTGCTCAGCAAGTCCGGCCGATCCGAATCGGCCGGATTCATGGCGAGTGCTTGTCGACTGTGGTGAATGGAGCCCTCGAGATCAGTGAGACCGCCGGCCAGTACGTATCGCTGTTCGAGCGCGTGGCCTAGACCGGAAAGATACAACGGCCTGCCTGGCCCTGGCGGAATCAGTTCGACGGCCGCTTCGGCAAGATCAACACGACGATTCAGGTCGGCGGGATCGCCCAACAAGTCGAAGCGATCACCGAGGGCGTTTCCCAGGTTGTGCATGCAGATGGCCCGGTTTTCATCGACCGTTTCCTGAGCGAGGGCCTCTTCGAGCAACCCGATGCGCCGATCCAGGTCGCTCGGCTCACCCAGCCACGCGAAGCGGTCAGCGAGGGCATCGGATAGTCCATTGAGGTAGGCTGGCCGGCGTGGGTCCATCTGCGCAAGTTCAAGCGCCTCCTCACAGAGGCGGATGCGCCGCTCTAGGCCCGCCATGTCGCCCGTCGTTTCGTGTTGGATGCCTATCACGCTGGAAAGGCTATTGAGAAGCCACGCTCGCTCCGACCGGCCATTGCTGAACGTCAGTGCCTGCTCCAGAAGGCCTATCGAGCCATCGAGATCGGTCCGGTCGCCCGTCACCTTGTACCGGTCCCCCAAGCCGAGTGCGAGGTCATGCACATAATTCACTCGCGCTTCCTCGTTCGGCGCCAGCGGTACCGCCTCTGTCAAAGCTTCAATCCGGCCGTTCAGATCGGCCAACTGATGAGTTAGTTCGTAGCGGTGAGTCAATGCCACTGCCAAGTCGTTCAGGAATAATGCGCGCAGCGGACCGGCAGGGACGTATTCGTCGAGATCTTCTCGGTAAAGCTCGACGCTGGCATCGATATCCTCAATCTTGCGTTGTGCCTTGAAACAGCGCCGCATTGCTACGGCGGCCGTGTAAATCGTGATGAGAAGGATTTGGGGCTCTCCGAATTGCCTAGCGCACCCCAGATTCGTGACAGCCAGGGCCAAGAGGTGCTCCTGCGCGCGCTGGTCCAGTTGGTCCCAGCGTTGCAGTCCGTCAAGCAACATCCCGCCAAGCTCTTTGACCTGCTCGGGCGTAGGCGTCTCGGGCAGGTGACCCAGCGCCCCCTGGATGGCCTCCTCGTCATTGTGGTCGAGCGAGCCCGCTTCCACCGCACTCCAGACGGGCAAGGTCAGAACGACGGCTTCCATCGCTGGGTTGTTCATACGACGCTCCACGGCCGAGCACGAGGATCGAGGTAGTTATGGTATGGCGCATCGGCGTGTTGTCAAAGGGAGCAATGAGCCTCAGGTGCGCTACACGTTTTCGCAGTGCTTGCTTGTCTTCCCCAGGAGAATGGTCTGAGCGACGGGCAACACCGTGTATCTTGCTTCCTATGTACAACCAGGCGGCGCGAAAACTTGTGGCGCACCTATGAGCCTCCGCTCTCAGGCTTGCTGCGATGAATCGTCGCCTGTCCACCGCATTAGCTAGCAGATGCTTCCGCCGATGCAGTGAGCGGCGCGCCGTGGAGGACGAAGGGAGCCCAGTCGGCGGTTCTGGCGAAAGGCAGCGCCTGCCCAGCCAGGGACCAGGCGAGGTGCTCTACCCCCTCCCGTGCCGGATCGCCCGCCGGAAGATCTCCTGCCATCCGACGCAGTTCCTCCGCGGCCTCGGCACCAGTGCATCGCCGCAGCCGCAGCACGCCGGCCCGCAGCGCCCTGGCCTTGTTCGTCTCCCCGCCCAGCAGCGCCACCCAGGTCCAGGCGCTCACCAGCGCCGCCGCGGCGTCCCCTACCGGCCACAGCGTTGCTCCCACGCTGCGCGCCCCGCGGTACAGCAGTGCCCGCACCAGCCCGGCCAGCCGGTCGCCCGGGGCCGCGTCGTCGGCGTGGGTCGCGCACGCGCCCAGCTCCAGGTGCTCCACTCCGCCCAGGGGCAGGCGTGCCAGGATCTCCTGGGCCGTCAACCACACGCCTTCCTGCCCCTGCTCGTCGAAGAACAGCAGTCCCGTGCGTGCCGCATCTGGGCCCCCAGCAAGCCCATGTGTCGCAGCAACCACCCAGCGCTGCCCGTCTGCGATGCGCTCCAGGACCAGCGCGCCGATGTTGGCATTTTGACGAAGGAATGGCCGCCCGTGCCCTAGCGCGGCGACGGCCGTTGCCTGTGACAGCGCGCCGGCAAGCTCCGGAGCGCCGGGCCGCTCCGACAGGCCGGGCGCCAGGGTTACCATCCCTGCTGAGGCCGCCTCTTTGCGGCTGGCCAGCACGAGGGCGTCCGCAGTGGAGGCGTAGGAGACCGTGTAGCCGTCTAGTAGTCGCCCCTTGACGAGGCTGGGCCAGGGCAGGGCGTGCAAGGGCAGCCGGTGCAGAGCGCCGGTGGGCACCAGCACTAGAGAGTGAGGGTCGCCCGGGTTGGGCGACGGGAGCAAGGGGCTGAGCGCGGGGAAGAGTACTGCGCCGAGCTGGGACAGCACCATGTCAAGTAGACCGCTCGAGGCGGGTTGTCCCCCTGGAAGTGCCCGAGCAACCAGGTGAGCCAGCGCGGCCTTGCCAGCTAGAGTGGCAGGCGGGTCCGCGTCGTCGCGGATCGCCACGTTCGGGACGACTAGCGGAACGGTGGCCACAGCGAGCAGGGGGACGCCCGAAGTGGTATCAGGCTGGCGAAGTACAAAGCAAGCGATGCTGTCGTCGAGGGGGTAAAGCAGCACCAAGGCACCACCCGGAGGTAGCGCGGCGGCGATCTCCTCCGGACGCAGGGGCGTGGCGAAGCCCCGCACCGAGGCGTAGTTGAGGTCGGTCTTGGCCAGGTTTGCGAGTAAGGAGCGCATCCTCGCCCAATTGTGCTCCACCTGCATTGACAGACTGTGGTGTAATGTCTTGGTCTGTTCGCCAGGTACGGAGGGCCGCTCCAGGTTGTCAGCATGATCGAGATCGTCCGGCCCTAAGGGCTCGACTGGCAAGGTGTGATCCCTGGGCATCTCGGCTAGCCAGCCGCGGCGCATGTCGGCGCTAGCTATGCGTCTGACCGAACCGATATCGCTGCCCATCAATCTATAAAGGCGTGACAGTTCTCGACGCAGCCCCTCGACTTCCTCTAGAAGCCGGCGCCCGGCAGCATCGTGCGGCGTTGCGGCGCTGCTGGCCAGCAGCGCCGCTCCCCTCCGGTCCTTGCCTCGCTCAGCTGCCCAGTAGGCCTGCTCCTTGTGGCGGGCGGACGTGGCGGGATCGGCTTTGGACGTTGCGAGCTCTGCAACGCGCAGGGTGGTGCCGACCAGCAAGTCATAGAGATCGCCATTGTCGCTGAGAAGGGATGCTCCGTACTCCTCGCTCGTTGATGCGAGCATGCGCTCCAGCGCCTCGGTACCCCGTTCCAACACAGACACGATATCGCCCACCGGCCAACCGAGCGCCAAGAGCCAATGGGCAAGTCTCTTGCTGACGCCTGGTAGCTTGGAAGTGTCAGCCATTCGCATCGCTTCTTGCTGGAGATCGAGCATTCGGATGAGGTCGTCTGCATGGGGCGTAAGGTCGAACCTCGCGGCCAGGCCATTGGCCAGGTTGTGCATGAATGCTGCCCGGTTGGGACCATCAGGTGTTAGCTGAACCGCCTCTTCGAGTAGCGCGATCCGTTGCATCAGATCGTTGGGGTCGTGGAGTAGAGCATAGCGGTCGCCGAGGGCCATAGCCAGGTGGTTAAGGTGGCTGGCGTGATGAACACCTGTGGGACTGAGGTCAACGACCTCTTTCAGGACTGTGATTTGCCTTTCCAGGTCCAGAGGGTTCTTCTTGAGACGGTAGCGCTCGAGCAAGCAATGGGCAAACTCCCTGAGGCAAACTGCTCGACGTTCACGGTCCAGGCCGGTGAGCAGGGCCTCCTCGTGCAGCGATATTGCCCGTTCGAGGCTGTCAGGGTCCAGCCCCAGGGCATAACGTGCGGCCAAGGTACGTCCCAGGCTCGTCAGCCAATGTGCTCGGTCAGAGCCCTGCGGCGTCAGGCGGATCGCCTGTTCCAACATGGCGGTCGCTTGCTCCAGATCGGCCGGGTCGCTGCGATGCGCGCCTCGGTCGGTCAGGGACGCAGCAACGTTGTTGAGAAATCGAGCGCTGCCCGGACCGGGGGGCGTAAGCGCCAGTGCTTCCTCGGTGACCGTGACTCTCCGGTCAAGGCTGCCGACGTCGCCGACAATGTAATACTGGTGGCCGATCGTCGAACCTAGAGTAGTGAGAAGCAGTGCCCGGTCCGCCTCACTCGCAGTATTGGCGATCGTCTCTTCCAAGAGCCTAATGCACCGCTCGACGTCAGCACCCTCGCCTCGGAGGATAAAACGGTTGAGCAACGCGTCTGCCAGGTTCAGCACATATTTGGTCCTGTCGGCGCTGCTGCCGGCGAGGACAAGTACCTCTTCAAGCAAAGTGATGCGTCGTTCCACCTGAGCAATGTCATCTTGCTGACCATAGCAGGCTGCTAGGTCGTTGAGATACATGGGACGGTCCGGACCGTCGGCAGTGAGATTTACGGCCTCTTCGAGCAGAGAGATCCGCCGAGCTAGGTCGTCGGGATTCCCTTCTAAGTCGTGCCGGTCTCCGTGGGCAAGCCCGAGTTTGGATGAGATTTTCGCTCGAAGAGGGCCATCGGAAGCGAGCTGATGCGCCTCCTCCAGCAGGGAGAGCGCCCGTTCCAGATCAGGTACTGCCATTTGGATGCGGTAGCGCTCTCCTAGGGCACTGGCGAGGTTGTAGAGGTACTTCGCGCGACCCGGCCCAGTTGGCGAAAGCGCCAGCGCTTCCTCTAGGATGTCGATTCGCCGCATGAGATGGCGCGGCTCACCCAGTGCTGCGTCCCGCTCACCGATCGCATTCGCCAGATCTGTGAGCAGCGGGGGCCGGCGCGGACCGTCCGGTGAAAGGACGGCCGCTTCCTCTAGGAGGACGATGCGGCGGTCCAGTCCCATGTCGGGGCTCGAGGCGGTTCCACGTTCGGCAAGGAAGCGGGACAGCGCATGGAGACGTTCAGCCCGTACAGGGCCGACGGCGGTTAGCGACACCGCCTCCTCCTGTACGGAGATTGCTCGGTCCAAGTAGTCTTTGGAACCCTGCGAGATCGCTCGCTGCATCAGGACTCTTGCCAGCTCGTCAAGTATGTCGCCGCGATCGACGTCGGGGGTCGATACACGCACCATTTCCTCTAGAGCCAAGATGCACCGATCCATATCGTCGGGACCGCCGCGCTGCCGCGAGACGATGGCCATGCCTCGGAGCAAGGCATACCGGCTCTTCCTATCCCGACTGAGTTGAAGACCTTCGTCGAGCAAGTCGATTGCTCGCGTTAGATCAGCGGGCTGGCCGCGCCTGGATAATAGCTCTGCAAGCTTGTGAAGTGCAGGCACCCTGTCGGCGCTGCTGGCGCTCAGGTCGAGCACCTGTTCCTCCAAGGCGATCAAGCGTTCTAAGTCGGCAGCATCGCTCTGCTGGTCATAGCGCTCCCCAAGGGCGTCCATCAGGTTGTTGATGTGGAGGATATGGTCCGGGTCTGATGAGCTGTGGTCGACGGCTTCCCCCAACAGCGTGATGGCCTGCTGCTGGTCGGCTGCTTGTCCTGTTACCTTGTGACGAGCAGCAAAGGAGAGCGCCAGGTGGTTGAACGATACATGTCGGTTTGGATCGTGCGGCGAGAGCCGCAGTACTTCCTGTTCCAGAAGGATCGACCGCTCGATATCCGCCGCATCGCCGGCAAGTTGATACCTTTGTCTCAGTAGATCGGCTAAGTTGTGCAGCAGTAGTGGCCGCTCGGCACCTTTGGCCCCTTGCCCCATCACCTCCTCCATAAGGGAGATCGCTCGATGGAGATCCGCTAGGTCGCTCAGGAGGCGATACCGGGCTGCCAGAGTCACTGCTAGGTTGTTACGTCGAGCGTTCAGGTCGGAGCTTTCGGGACTGAGACGGAGTGCCTCCTCGAAGAGAACGATGGCGTGGCCCAAGGACACGGGATCCCCACGTTGGTTGTACTGTACGGCCAGCCTCTCGAGACGCGCGGCAAGGTCGGGCGCGTCGGGAGGAAGGTCGGCTGCTTCCTTCAGCAATGCTATCTGGCGTTCCCGGTCCACCGGCTCTCCCAGGCGGCGAAAATGCTCGCCGATGAACGCCGCGAGGTTCTCGCGGAATCTACTCTGATCGGTGTCGTCGGCTGTTAGGGCGACCGCCTCTTCCGCCAGCGAGATCACCCTCTCCAGCTGCGTGATGTCCTGGTTCCGGAAGTAGCGATCCCACAGCGTACTTGCTAGGTTGTTTAGATACTTTGGCCGTAGCGGGCCGTCGCGCGTCACGGTTACCGCCCTCTCCAGGAGACTGATCCGTTGCTCCAGGTCGGCAATATCACCGTTGAGGCGGTAGCGCTCGCCCAAGGCTCGGATTAGGCCGGCCAACGACACGGCAGTTTCCGAATCGCCCGAGACGAGGATCGCCTCCTCCTCGCACTCGATCCACCGATTCAGATCCGCTGCATTTCGACTGGTGCCATAGGCATCCCGAAGTGCCCATGCGGCGAGCAGCAGCGAATATAATCGCGCTTCGTCGTCTTCCATCAGCCGGGCGGCTTCCAGGTTTACAAGCGCAATGGCGACGATACCGTCCAGCCCAACTGCGTCACCGCTCTGTTGCTCCCAGAGCTTGAGTTGATCTGACAGCCAAGAGATTAGCGCCTTGGACTCCAGAGGGTTCGGCTGTCGCCCCAGACCCTGAAGGGCAAGGCGAATGGCACGCTGGTCGTCTCGCCCAATCCGGCCGTCGAGGATCGCCAGGAAGACCGGCTCCCAAAGGCGCAGGGTTTCGTCAGCAGGCTTATCCATTGTGTCACTCCTTCCCCGGGTAGCGAGCGTACCGTGCGGTACGGCGGCCGGCGGAAGGGTCGCGGCCGCCAGGCTCGGGGGACCGGGTTCGACGCATCCTTGAAGGCTTGGTAGATCAGGCGCGGCGTCTCCGTGTCGAAGGTCACCATCCCCATGGTGGAGATGCCGTTGTGCTGGCGGTTGTACTGCAGACGCTGCTTGTAGTCCTTGAGCAGCCAGTAGGTGTAGCCGGCCATGTAGCGCAGGCGGGGCTGGCGGGGTGTGGTCAGCGTATCCGTGCCGACGGTGACCTGCTGCCAGTGGCTCTGAAACGCCGCAGCCTGCCAAGCTTCGCTGCCTTGCTCGGTCGCCGGTCCCGCTCCCCGGCTGCCGGGATAGGCGTAGGTGCCGTTCTCCGTGATCAGGATCGGCTTCGCGGGCCAGTTGCGATGGACCTGGTCCAACGTCTTGCCCAAATCGGAATCATGCATGTAGAAGTAGCCGAAGTATTCGTTGAAGCCGACCACGTCGGCCAATTCGAAGGCCGGGTCCCAGCTGCTGGAGGAGGCCCAGGTCACCGGACGGTCCTGGATGTCGAGCGCCTTCACGGTGGCGACCATCTCGGCTATCCGGGCTCGGTAGACCCAGGCGTCCCCGTCGTGCCCGATCTCCGATTCGTTCTGCAACGACCACATGATTACGGCCGGGTGGTTCAGCTCGTTCCACGCCATGGTCGCGACCATCGCCCGGGAGAGGCCGTAGGAGTGCATCTGGAGGGCCTGCTGGGCCGTGTCCAGCCACATGTTGTCCGAGTCGTCCAGCATCAGCAGGCCGTGCCGGTCGGCATACTCGTACGCGTAGGGGTGGCGATTGTAGACGCAGTTGCGCGCGAAGTTGGCGTTGAGGTCGAGGATGCGGCCCAGCTCCCTGTCGTAGTCCGCCGCCGTCAGGGAGCGCCTATGCGCGGCCGTCTCCTCGTGCCAGTTCACGCCCTTGAGGAAGATCGGCCGCCCGTTGAGCAGCAGGCGCGCGTTGTCGACGGCCACCGTGCGCATACCGTAGACCACGTCCAGGCGATCGTCGAGCGAGTGACGACCTTGTCCGTCGACCCGATAAAGGGTGGCTCGCAGAGCGTAGACTGTGGGTGAGGTGGGGGACCACCACCGCGCTCGCGGGATAGCGAAGCGGAAGGCTTCCACTGCCACCTGGCCCGGGTGGATGGATAGCTCCCGGAACCGCGCGTCCCCGCCCGCGCCCGGATCAATCACCAGTTGACGACGCTCGACGCGATCGCCGTGGTTGTAGAGCACGGCGCGCACCGACAGCACGTGGTCACCGGTCGCGGTCAGCACCTTGCTAATGGTCACCAGGCCGGTCGCCTCGAGATTGACGCTACGGGTGATCCCGGCATAGGGCCAGTAGTCCACGGGCTTGTGGGGTACCTCGGTCGCAGCGGTGATCTGCTGCGCGCCGGGCTTGGTGTAGGAAGTCCACCAGGGACGACGGTAGACGCGCACGGCAATGACGTTATCCCTGCCCGGCAGGAGATGGCGGCTCGCGTCGAGGGCAAACGGGGTGTTCCCTCCGTGGTGCTGACCCACGAGCCGGCCGTTGACGTAGACCCAGCACTCGTAGCTCACCGCCAAGAATATGAGCTTGACGAAGTGGCCGATCCAGACGGCTGGCGGAGTCAGGTGGCGGCGATACCAAGTGTAGCCATCGTAGAAGGCGCTACCAGTGCCGAATTGGACGCCGTCGTAGCTGCCGAAACCGGGCGTATCGTAGAGGTCCCAGCTCGCGGGCACGGGGCGATCTGGCCAGCTCGAATCGTCGAAGGTTGGAGCGAACCAGCCCCGGACGGTGCCCTCATTCCGGGCATCTTCGGCCCACTTCCAGGTCCCATCTAGCGCGAGGAAGGTGCGTCCGGGCTGCTGGAGCGTCCAGGTATCGAAGGCAGGCACGGGCTGGCCGTATTGGAAGAGGACGTAGGTCCCGTCGATGGCTCGGATCTGGGTGTTCATCGGCTCGTGAGCCGATGGGGTAGCCGCGCCCAGGCGACCCCTGTGGTGGGCTTGATCTGCGCGCGCAATGGCGATGGGTCGAGTCACGCTGTCACCCCGATGGATGGAGAAATCATGCGAGCAGTGTATCAGGATACCTCGGCGGCTTCCAATTCGTCGGGGCGTCGGTCCTCCCAGTCGAGGATCATGGCGCTGAGATTCATCGAGACTCTACCGGGGAACTCTTGAGCTCCTACTTCGCCAAAGAAGGAACGGCCTCGGTGAGTGACGTGCCGCCATCTCCCCGGCGGGGAGCAGCTTGCAGGTGGGGCGACGGCGTTTTTGGGGTGGACCAAAGAGTATTGTGCGGTTAGCTTGCTTCCTGAAATCGATGGAAAAGGGGACGGCGCCAAGGATGCTCGGCGGTGGGCCAACCGTTCACTACACGCAGGGGATGCATGCGCAAGGCGACCACGGGATTGAAGTTGGCCCTCGCCCAGTGCCTGCCACTGCGCTTCAGCTTGGCCTGCACCACCGGCCTGCCGGCGCTCTCGACCGGCTCTGGCAGCAACGACGGGAGCGCGCCGCCTACGAGGCCGATCGCGCCGTCAGGCAGTACCACGCCGTCACGTCGTAGATGCAATCGCGATCCTAAGCTTCTGCTGTTCCCTCACGCTGCGCCGCGAGGCCACGGCGCGCTACCAGCGGCGGGATCGACGCTGGCGGGAGGCTGAGGCGTGACAGACTCGCGGGCGGGCCCGGCTCCGATGGGGCCATACTCCTCCCGGCGGCCGGCCGAGCGGCTGGGTTGCCAGCGCCTCGCAGCGCGCCGGCCGCGGAGAGGAGACGCAATGGCCGCTCGCCCCGCCCCGCGCCCGCCCGGCCCATTGCCCCGGCCGTGGCGGGTGGTGCTCACCGCCGTCCCCCGTCGTGACGCGGCCCAGCGCCTGGGCGTCGCCTACATGCTGCTTGCTCGGGCCGCCCAGGCCCGACCGGCGGCGGGGGACGCCACGCCCGGGCGAGCGGGCCGGTCCAATCCCGACCCGGACGTGCGGCGATGACCACCACGGCGCTGTATGCCCGCGTCTCGACGGCACAGCAGGAGAAGCAGGGGACCATCGAGAGCCAGATCGCCGCCTTGGAGGCCTACGCCCGCGAACACGGGCTGGTCATCGCGCCGGAGCACCGCTACCCCGACGATGGGGTGAGCGGCGCCCGCCTCGACCGCCCCGGCCTGGACCGCCTGCGCGACGCCGCCTGGCGCCGCGAGCTCGATCAGGTGCTGATCCTGGCACCCGACCGCCTGGCCCGCCACTACGCCTATCAGTACGTGGTCGTGGAGGAGCTGGAGCGCGCCGGCTGCGCCGTCGTCTTCGTGCACGGCCCGGCCGGCTCCAGCCCCGAGGAGCGCCTGGTGCGCGAGGTCCACGGCCTCTTCGCCGAGTTCGAGCGCGCCGCCTTCCAGGAGCGCGGGCGCCGGGGCAAGCTCCACGCCGCCCGCGCTGGCGCGTTTTTCACCGGCGCAGGCCCCTACGGCTACACCTACCTCCCGAGCGACGGCCACGGCGGTCGCTGCGTCGTCCACGAGGCCGAGGCGGCGGTGGTCCGGCAGATCTACGCCTGGCTGATCGAGGAGCAGCGCTCGGTGCAGGCCATCGCCCAACGGCTGAGCGAGCGCGGCGTGCCGACGCGCCGCGGCCAGCCGCGCTGGTGCCCGGCCACCGTGTACAAGATCCTGACCAACCGGCTCTACACCGGCGAGCACTACTACAATCGCACCGAGAACGCGCCGGCCGAGCCGACCGAGCGCTCGCAGTGGTATCGCTGGCCGACCAAGGACCCGCCGCGCCGGCTGCGGCCCCGCGCGGAGTGGATCGCCATCCCCTGGCCGGCCCTCATCGACGCGGAGACCTTCGCCATGGCCGAGCGGCAGTTGCAGCTGAACCGCGAGCGCTCGCCGCGCAAGCAGCGCCATCCGTACCTGCTGAGCGGGCTGCTGGTCTGCGGCTACTGCGGGCGGCGCCTGGGCGGGCACAGCGGCGTGGCCAGCGGGCGCTACGAGTGCACGCGGCGGCGCAGCGCCGAGCCGGTGGAGCAACGCTGCTCGTTGCGGTCCATCTGCCAACGGGACATCGAGCCCCTGGTCTGGGAGCACGTGCGGACCCTCCTCAGCCAACCAGCTCTGATCCTGGAATACCTGCGGCGCCAACGGGTGGGCGACGGCCCTGGTCTCTCGGACGCACAGCGCGAGCTGCAGCGCCTCGAGCGGCAGCGGGCCGCCTTGGGGCGGGAAGAGCAGCGGCTGCTCGATGCCTACCAAGTCGGGGTACGGGAACTGGAGGAGCTCCGCAGTCGCCGGCAGCGCCTGCGCGATGCCGCTCAGCGCCTCGACGAGCGGGCGCAGGTGATCTGTCAGCAGGTCATCCAAGCCCAGCAGACGGTCAACCTGACCGAGACGGTCACCGCCTTCTGCTCGCGCATCCGGGAGCAGCTCGTGGTATCGTCCTTCGAAGTCAGGCAAAAGGTCCTACGCTTGGTGGTCGAGCGCATCGTCGTCACGGACGAGCAGATCACCATCGAACACATCATCCCCGGCGAGCCCACCAGTCGTTTGCATCTACGACCCAGTCGATCCAGACAAGCGGCTGGTCGCCAGGACGCTGGAGCGCGCCTGGGAAGAAAACCTCAGCGCATACCAGCAATTAGAGGAGGAGTACCATCGCTTCCGCCGCGAGCAACCGCGCGTCCTCACGGCGGCGGAACGAGAGGCCATCCGCCGGGTGGCGGTGGACATCCCGGCGTTGTGGACGGCTCCTACCACCACCGACGCCGACCGCAAGGAGATCCTGCGCCAGGTGCTCGACCGCGTGGAGGTCGACGCGCAGGACGCGAGCGAGCGGGTGTGGGTGACGCTGCACTGGGCCGGCGGGGAGCCGACGGCGGGCGAGGTCGTTCGCCCGATCCGCCACACCGCCGCGCTCAGCGACTACTCCGCCCTGTGCGCGCGGGTGCGCGCCCTCGCCGCGGAGGGCTGGTCCGCCGCCGTGATCGCCCAGCGCCTCGCGGACGAAGGGTTCCGGCCGCCGCGGGGCGCCGCCTTCTCGTCAAGCGCGATCAACGATCTGCGCCGTCCCCTGGGCCTGCCCGCCGGGCGCGCCCGGCGTTGGCCGCCGCGGGAGCTCGCCGCCGACGAGTGGTGGGCCGGCGACCTCGCCGCCGAGTTGGCCATCCCGAAAGGGACCCTCATGCACTGGGTCCGCCGGGGCGGGGTCCGCGCCCGGCGGCAGGGCGCCTGCCCCCACCGCTGGATCGTCTGGGCGGACGCCGCCGAACGGGAGCGGCTGCGCCAGCTCCGCGCCCGCTCCGTCGCCGACGACCTCCGCCAGCAGTGGCTGGGCCGACCCGTCGCCGGCCCCAGCAGCCCGCCGCACCCTATATCATGAGGAGAGAGGACGAACGCCATGCCCCGACTCGTGCGCTACGACCGGGATGAGGGCAGTGTGGCAGGGTCGTCGAGCGCACGCTCGCGTGGATCTCCAAGCGGCGCTGCCTCGCCAAAGACTACGAACACCTGGAGGAGTCGACCGAAGCCCAGATGTATCTCACCAGGATCGGCCTCATGTCCCGACGCCTAGCGCAGAACACCTGTTTGTCACACAGTCTCTTACGTGGAGGTAGGGCTAGTCAATAAGGACGGCGGCGTTGCCCTTATCCTCGGCCACGGCAACGCTGGCGTTCAGCCAGCGGGAGGCATAGTGAAGCTCGAGCCAGAGTGGTCTGCGCGATGGCAAAGGATCAGGTGTCTCTGGGCGTGCATGCCCACGAAGGAGCCAGCGCGAGCGAGTACCGACCTTGCCACACCAGGGGGATAGCCGCGGCGCAATCCGCCCACCTGAGGGTTCTGGTCAGTTGGCCTCCATCGCGACGACAACACGGTGATCGACGTTCAACACCTGGACACCAGAGCACAGTTCGATGATCGGAACGTCCCAATGGCAGTGACCGCAAACGACCAGCATGTTCGGAGCGGCGCGGTCCGCCCGCTCCAAGGCCGTGCGTACCGCCGGCCGTCCCGCCAGTCCTTGCGCAGGCAGGTCTGGACCTTCATGCAGCAGAAGCACATCGGGCCGCAGCCGTAGTCCGGCACGCACGGCAGCCACGCACTCGTCTTCGCTCTTGCGCCACGGTTTCGTTGGCCGGCCAACGATGCCACTGACCCCGGCCAGACGTAGTCCGTCTACGTTGTGCCGGCGCCATCGAGGAGGCGCAGGCGGCCTGTTCGCTGGAGCGCACGCACCTCGTCTGTCGGCTGTGTCAGATCGTCGTGGTTGCCGGCGACGCCGACGACCCAGCGGAAGCGGCGCGCGAACGCCAGCCAGACGGGCCAGGCATCCCCGTAACCGCCACGCCGGTCGAGCGTGGGTATCGTATAGAGATCCCCGGCGAGCAGGACGCCGACACGACTGGCCGTGGGCAGCACGCCAAGTTCCGCGAGTATGGCGAGCTCTTCGGCGACAACTTCGCCCACCAGCCTACGCGGAGCGTCCCAGCGCGCAGCCGGGACGATGCCTTGCAGGTCGGAACAGCAGACGACGGCCTCCACGGCACCGGTAAGGCGGCTGGCGACGGCCCGCACGATCGGGAGTTCGGAGTTCTGGATGCCGCCACCGGCGTACGCGTCCTGGTAGGAGACGGTATGGAGTACTTCGTCCGTGACGTGGAGCCGCATCTTCCGCTCCCTAACGCGGGCATTCTTGCTTAAGTCACAATCAGCCGGCATGCTCAGCTTGAGGGCCTAACGCCGCGCCCTGGGCGCCGCCTCATTATAGCAAGGGCTGGGATGTTCCCCGCCAACGTCCGGTCGCGACGGATGTTGACGGCCAATTAATCCGACAACGAGACTTCGCCTTCCTCGCTACCAGGGGTAGCGCTCGGCAGCTTCTGCCGAATGCCACCGACGGTGCGGTAACCGTCCAGGTCTCGTTGTCGGATTAAGCCTTACGCGTCTGCGCTGGTCGTAGGGCCTCTTTGGCATTGGCTTCACCGCCCGGCGGGACGTGTCGCCGAGCGGCAGTACGACCAATCCATGAGACAAGGGAGGAATACATGCTCATCCATGGCATCCTCACGAGCGAGGTTGCTAAGGCACAGTGCGCGCAAGGGACCATCGGGCGCGTACCCAAGCTCCTCTTGATACAGCCGGACACTGAAGTCGAGATCCTCAGGCGAGTTCCGTTCCTTCGATCGAAGGCGCAGTGCCCTGGCGGCAGTGTGCAGTGTGTTGAGTAGGAGTCCCGGCTGCCAGGATTGTCTTGCACACGCAAGGTTGGTGACCGCAAGAGCGACCAGGTGCTCCCGCGCCGGCGATGCCAACTGGTCCCACAGCCGCAGGCTGTCGATCGCCAGGTCGTCAAGCACGTCGACCTGCTCCGGCGCTTGCAAGCTTGGCAGGAGAGAGACCCCTTCTCCACTGCGCTCCAGACGGGCAAGATCAAGTAAACAGTTTCCAACGCAGAGTTGTCCATGTGATGCTCCGCAGTCCAACACCAGGATCGGAGTCACGATGGTAGGGTGCATGGGCGCGTAGTCAAGAGAACCATGGCTCCTGCTCTCACACTCGCCGCTCTGAATCGTCGCCTGCCGCGTTAGCTGGCAGCAGCTCCAGCCAGTGCAATGAGCGGTGCGCCGTGGAGGACGAAGGGGGCCCAGTCGACCGTCCTGGCGAAGGGCAGCGATCGCTCACCCAGGTCCGCAGCCATCTCGTCCACGGCCTCACGCGCCGGGTCGTCCGGCGGCAGCTGTGCGGCCAGGCGGCGCAGCTCCGCTGCCGCCTCCGGTCCCCCGCACCGCCGCAGCCGCCGCACCGCCGCGCGCAGCGCCTTGGCCTTGTCGGGCTCGCCGCCGAGCAGCGCCTCGAAGGTCCAGGTGTTCACCAGCGCCGCCGCGTCGTCGCGCACCGGCCACAGGGTCGCCCCCACGCTGCGCGCCCCGCGGTACAGGAGCGCCCGCACCAGCCCGGCCAGCCGGTCCCCCGGCGCCGGGTCGAGGGCATGGGCGGAGCACGCGCCCAGGGCCAGGTGCTCCGCCCCCTCCAGCGGCAGCCGTGCCAGGATCTCCGCCGCCGTGAGCCAGACCTCCTCCCGGCCCCGCTCGTCGTACAGGAGCAGGCCGGACTGCCCGTGGTCCGGGCCCGCGGCCAGCCCGTGCGTCGCCAGCAGCACCCAGCGCACCCCCGCCGCCACCCGCTCGTCGAGCAGCGCCCGCACCGTGGCCCGGCGGCGCAGGCGCGGGGCGCACCCGGCGAGCGCCGCCAGGGCGGCCGCCTCCGCCAGCGCGCCCGGCAGGGGCGCCGCCTCGGGCAGGCCCGGCGCGAGCGCCGCCGCCCCGCCGCCCGCGGCCGGGCGGCGCCCGGCGAGCGCGACCAGGTCGGCGCTGGCGGCGTAGGAGACGGCGTAGCCGTCCAGCAGCCGCCCCTTCGTGACCGTTGGCCAGGGCAGGGCATGCAAGGGCAGGCGGTGCAGCGCCCCGGTGGGCACCAGGACCAGCGAGGCCGGGTCGTCGGGGTCGGGCGGCGGGAGCAGGGGGCTGAGCGCCGGGTGGAGGGCCCGCCCGAGCGTGCGCAGAACCCCGTCGAGGGCGCCGGACTCCCGCTCGGGCGCCCCGCCCGGCAGCGCCCGGGCGACCAGGTGGGCCAGCGCCGCCTTGCCGGCGAGCACGGCGGGCCGTCCCGTGTCGCCGCGCGCCGCCGGGTTGGGGACCCGCAGCGGCGCGACGGCCGCGGCGAGCAGGGGGATTCCAGCGTCGTCGTCGGGCCGGCGCAGGACGAAGCAGGCGAGGTCGCGGTCGAGCGGGTAGAGCAGCACCAGGGACCCGCCCGGCGGCAGCGCCGCGGCGACCTCCTGCGGCGGCTTGGGGGCGGCGAAGCCGCGCACCGCGGCGTAGTCTGGGTCCGCCCGCGCCACCGCGTCGAGCCGCGCCCGCAGGGCCGCCCACGCCTCGTCCGCCTGCCGGGCCAGTTCGTCGCGCGTCGCATCGGACCGCTCGGCGGCGGGGCGTCCGTCGCCGTGGTCCGGCTCCGCCGGGAAGTCCCGAGGGGGCTCGAGCCCGGAGTCGGACGCGGCCCCGCCGGCCGGCGCCTCGGCCAGCCAGCCGCCCCGGCCCGCGGCGGCCGGGTGGCGCTCGCCCTGGTCGGGCCCCCCGGCGAGGCGGTCGTACAGCCGGGCCAGCGCGCGGCGTAGCCGCTCGATCTCCGGCAGGAGCGGGGCGACCGCCTCCGCCCGCGGCCGGGCCGCCCGCGCGGCCAGGAGGGCCGCCGCGCGCCTCCCCTTGCCTCGCTCCGCCGCGAGGTAGGCGGCCTCCGAGTGCCCGGCCGCCGCCGCCGCGTCCCCCGCCGCGGCGGCCTGGCCGGCCAGGCGCAGGTGCGCGCCGACCAGCAGGTCGTAGAGGTCGCCGTACTGGCCTAGCAGCGCCGCCTCGTCCCGCTCGCCCGCCACCACGAGCATCCGCTCCAGCGCCGCCGCGCCCGTTTTCAGGGCCGCGGCCGCGCCGGAGAGGTGGGCGCGCCCGTCGGCCGGATGCGAGTCGCCGAGCATGAGGCGAAATAGTGCCAAGCGTCGAGCGATCATAGGAAGGCGCAGGATTCCGGCGAGACGGACGGCCTCGTCATATAGGCCTATGCTGTTGCCCAGATCGGTCGAGTTCTCCCGAAGTAAATAGCGCTTCGTTAGACCACCCGCCAGGTTGGCCAACCTTCGGGCGCGGTAGGGACCCGTGGGCGTGAGCCTGACGGAATCTTCCAGCAGCGCGATGCTCCGATCCAGATCGGCCTCGTCAGAGCGCGAGCCGTAGCGCGTCAATAGATCAAGCGCCAGATTGTTCAGGTTGTTCGCCCGGCTTGGGCCAGTAGGCGTAAGGCGGAGGGCTTCCTCGCGGACGCTGATGAGCCGATCCGAGTGGTCGATTTGGGCAAGCGCATTGCCCAGGGTGTTAAGGTAGAGTGCTCTACCGGAGCCGTCCGGCGTCAGCCGGACGGCCTCACCGGCCAGATTGATCGCGCGTGTCGCGTCTGCATGGATGCCGTGCAAGCGGTAGCGGTCGCATAGCGCGGCGCTCAGACGATCTAAGAACCTAGCTCTGTCCGGGCCGGTGAGCGTGAGGCTGAGCGCGTCTTCGTCCAGGCGGATCCGCTCGTCCAGATCGGCAGGATCGCCCCGCGATTCGTAGCGGGCGTCGAGGTCTATAGCCAGATTACTAAGGAACATTGCCCGATTGGGGTCGTCGGGCACCAGTTGAACAATCTCCTCTTGAACCGAAATAGCTCGGTCCAGGTCCGCATCTTCACCCAGGAGAATATAGCGGTCGTGAAGGCCGGTAGCCAGATTGTTCAGGTAGCCGGGATCTTGTTCGAGCATGAGGCGCACTGCCTCTTCGCTTAGGACAAGTGAACGGTCCAGATCAGCCTGCTCGCCGTGGAGGCGATAGCGTTTTCTTAGGGCGACGCCCAGGTTGTTCAGGTACATCGATCGCTCGCGCGCCTCTGCTGCTATTGCGACCGCCTGCTCAAGCAAGGAGATATTTCGTTCGAGATCAGTTGGCTCACTACTTATGTCGTAGCGAGCACCGAGAGCGGCCGCCAGGTTATTGAGCTCCGTCGGATAATTGGGACGACCGCGGCAAAGCCGCAAGGCTTCCTCGAAACAGTCGATTTGCCGGCTTACGTCGGCCGGATTGCCCAGTAGTCGATGCCGTTCCCTCAGGGCGGTGCCCAGATTGCTCAGATGGGTAGCCTGATCGCGCCCAATGGGCGTGAGTCGAACCGCTTCTTCGTGGAGGCCGATACTCCGGTCCAGGTCTGGTCCGCCTGTGTTGAGCGCGTGGCGTTTCCCTATAGCGACAGCTAGGTTGCTTAGGCAAGCCGGACGATTAGGGCCGGTGGGGGTCAGGCGCACCGCCTCCTCATGGAGGGCGATGGATCGGTTCAGGTCGGCGGGATGCTGCCGGAGGTCGTAGCGCTTGCCCAAGGCGTTGGCCAAATTATCCAAGAACATCGGGCGCTTCGGATCCTGCAAAGTGAGACTGACGGCCTCCTCTTGAAGCTCGACGAGCCGGTCCAGATCGGCCGGGCGGCGATGCAGGGAGTATCGAAGCGTCAAGGCCCTGCCCAAGTTGGCCAGGTAGAGCGGTCGATCAGGCCCCTTCGGAGCGAGCTGCACGGCCTCCTCATAGAGTCCGATGCCGCGCTGCAGATTGGCTAGGTCCGCGTCGCAACCGAAACGACTGCAGAGGGCATTGCCCAGGTTGTTCATGAGCATGGCGCGACTGGGTTCATCTGGCATCAGTACGAGGGCCTCTTCAAGCATGACCAAGGAGCGGTCCAGATCGGCAGGATCGCCACGAGCTGCGTAGCGGTCGTGGAGCACCGTGCCTAGATTGGCCAGGCACCTGGGGCGATCAGGTCCCTGTCCTATGAGACGTAGGTAGTCCTCCGCGAGGCGAATCTGTCGATCCAGATCAACGATTTCCCCCTGGAGCCCGTAAAGGTGGTCAAGGCTCCGTCTTGCGACTTCCAAGGTCAGTAGTCTCAAGGCAGCGTTTCCAGACTGTCGTGCCGCTTCCACGGTTACCAAGGCGATGGCGACGAGCACGCCCAGCTGGGCGGGGTCGCCACGACCCTGTTCCCAGTTCGTCAAGTTGGTCCGAAGCGAGTTGTTAATCTCGAGGATCTGCTGCGCATCTGGTATCCTGGGCAACTCTCGAAACGCAGCTGCAATGGCTGGCTCGTCATGGCGGTCGATCCGCCCGTCAACCACTGCTTGCCACACCGGCTGCAGCGGGCTGGGCGCGTCGTCCTCTAGACTCGTCACGTTGCATCACCTCTCGTCACCGGACTGGGGACGTACGCCTCTGGTGGCAGCCGCAGAGATGTCTGTGTCTACCGCGGTGCCAGAGGGTTTGCTCGCCACCGCCCAGGAGAACATTCCAGACCGAAGACAGGCGACATCCCTCGCCTCCCGCTCGGCGATCGGAGCACTGAAGTCCTTACACAGCACTCGAAGTTCTCCTCATCACGCGATAGGGAAAGGCCCCTACCGTTTCTAACGCGATCCGTGGCCGCCTGTGCAATGGGACGCTTGATTGGTGATGTCCACGATAGGAGGCCGAGCGCCAAATGACACCTGTCCGGCCCTTGCTTTGCGGGTTGGCTATCGCCCGCACAGAATGCTCCTGCACTAGCTTGCTACAATCGTAGCTGATACCGTCGCGAATTGCGCGGTCCCGGACAAGTGCCCTTTTGACGAGCGAACGATGAATCATTCGGGCGGCGAAGCACAGATTCTACTCCCAACGTGGGTCGCGATCGGGGCTGGTCGTCTCGCGCTATGGCGCCGACCGAAGCTGGCTGTCATGTCTGCGCTGGCTTCGGCTGGGTGCGATCAAGTCGTTACGTTGCTTTCCGAACGAGAGCATGCTACCAGCATTGGCGATGTCGTCCAACGCGAGGGGATGAAGTGGACCCGGCTCCCACTCGCAAACGGCTCACCGCCGATCGGCGACACAAAGATGATGATCGTGGCGGCGCTATCTGACCTTTCTCACTCATTAGATTTTGGCACATCCATGTTGTTGCACTGTTCCGCCGGAATACACCGCACGGGGATGGTTGCTTATGCTCTCTTGCGCTGGTGTCGATACACTGAAGGCCAGTCCCTTGATCTGATTGCTGCAATGCGCCGCGTGACTCGAGAAGGGATGCAGGCGAAGCACATCCAATGGGGCAACGACGTCTTTGCGGAGAGCCAGAGAGTGACGTCCTGAGGTATAGACTTGATCGCCTCCTGGCCGGTTACCATCGGCCAAGGACTCAAGACCTCAGACCTGTGCGGAAATAGCCATCCGTAGCTGGCACATAAGCCGGCATCTATGGATCAACTCGTAGCGAATCTGGCCGCCACGGGGCACGCCCTCACCGCCCCTCTGCTGGGCCTGATTCACCACTCCGACTGCGGCGTCGAGTACGCAAGCGCCGATTCTACCGCTCGCCTGTGGCGGCCCGGACTCGGGTTCAGCAAGCATGCCCCCAGAGCCGTGCTAGCTCCGCCGCGATAGCATCGACGTCGCGGATGTCACCCGCGGAGACGCGCAGGCAGAGCGCCACGACGTCGCGTTCCGGCAGGGCGCGGGGCAGCGGATGGCCCATCCGGTCGAGGTAGTAGGTGGCCACGAGGAAGCCCGTCCGCTTATTCCCATCGTTGAAGGGATGTCCCTGCGTGATGCCGCGCAACAACATCGCCGCCTTGTCGAACGCCCCGGGTGCGGATCCTCGCCCGCAAAGGTCTGGAATGCCGCGCCGACGACTTGTTCGACCAGTCCCTGCTGCCGCACTGGACCAACCCGGCCGCCAAACTCGCTGACGGCCATGATGTTGAAGTAGGTGGCAGCCGCGGTGAGCAAGCGGACCTTGACGACGGTCGCCTCGGTGTCGCTTCGGGTGAAGTCGATCGGCTCCTGAAGCGTGATGCGCAGCTTGTCGAGGAGGGCTGAGATCGACAGCTCGCGGTCTTCCGACATGGAGGCAGCGAGTTATCCCCGGTCGGCCAGCGGGGTCAACTCTTGGCCAGTCGCGCTAGGATCGCGCGAATGTCGGGGCGCTTGGTGATCTCGCGATAAAACTCGTCCGCGGCCTGCCAGGCGACCGCGGCCTCAGACGTCGGCTTGGCGTCGCGCGAGCAACTCGACCCTATGGCTTTACCATCGCTCGGAACGGGTCGATCTTGGGTCGCCGGACGTGTAGGTGTGCGCTTCATAGCAAGTACCTAGCTTAGCGTAGGTTGTCGGGCATGGCAATTCGGGCGGCAGGGCCGCCGCACCACAAATGAGGCGACCGGCGCGGTAGGTGACACGTCGGCGAGCGGATTGGACATCCCGTCCTCCTTCCTGCTCTACCCGTGTCAATCACCAGCAGCATTAGGCCAGGTTGGGGCAGGATCGCCATGAGACATTAGGCCACCCGGTCGTTGGAGAGACGTGACCATCGGCGCTCAGAGAGGAGCGCGCGATGGGTTACCGGGAGGTTGGTCGAATGGACGTGATTGAACTGGTCCGGCGCTGGCAGACCGGCGAAAGCGCACGGGAGATCGCCCGGCAGACGGGGCTGGCGCGCGACACGGTGCGCAAGTATCTGGCGGCGGCACAGGACATGGGGATGGGCCGAGGGAGCGGCCCACCAACCGAGCAGCAACTGGGCGACTTGCTCCGACTAGGCCAGGTGGTGGGGCTGGCGCGGCCACGGCCAGCGCCGGCGCAGGAACGCTTGCAGGCGCACCAAGCACAGATCGCGCGATGGCTCCAGGAGGAACACCTGCAACTGACGCGGGTGCAGGAGCTGCTGGCGCCGCCGGTCATCACGAGTCAGCCGGTGAGCTACACGACGCTGCGCCGCTTTGTCGAGCGGGCGGGGCTCCATCCTGCCGCGGCGGGCACGGTGCGACTGCCCGATACCGCGCCGGGGGAGGTGGCGGAATGCGACTTCGGACGCCTGGGTCGACTGGGGCCGCCTGGGCGCCACGGCGGGCCACTGGTGTGGGCGTTGGTGATCGTGCTCTGCTACAGCCGCCACAGCTTCGTCTGGCCGCTGGTGCGCCAGACCTTCGACGAGGTGGTGAGCGGACTGGAAGCGGGCTGGCGCTTCTTCGACGGCATTCCGCGTCGTCTGGTGTTGGACAACTTTCCGGCGGCCATCGCCGGTCCCGATGCGCTGGACCCGCGACCGACGCGACTGTTCGTGGAGTACAGCCAGGCCCGGGGCTTCCTGATCGACGCCGCGCGTCCCCGCCACCCACGGGACAAGCCACATGTGGAGCGGGGCATGCAGTACGTTCGACAACGCTTCTGGAAAGGCGGGCAGTTTCGCGATCTGGACGATGCCCGCGAGCAGGCGGGGCACTGGTGTCGACAGGTGGCGGGGCAACGGATCCACGGCGCCACGCAGCGGGCGCCGCTGGTGGTCTTCCATGAAGAGGAACGAGCGCGCCTGCTCCCGGCGCCCACCGAGCCGTACGATGTGCCGATCTGGAAGACGGTGACCGTCGGCCGGGATCACCACGTCAGCGTGGCTCAGGCCCTCTACTCCGTGCCCGCCGGTCGCTGTCTGTCAGGAACGGCGCTGGAGGCGCGAGCGGATCGCCAATTGGTCCGGCTCTACCAGCAAGGCGCGGTGGTGAAAGTGCATCCGCGGCAGCCCAAGGGCGGGCGCAGCACCGATGTCACCGATTACCCGCCGGAGCAGGCCAGCTACGCCGCTCGCTCGCCAGAGGCGGCGGTGACCCGGGCGGGCGCGCTGGGCGAGCACATCGGCCAGTTCGCGGGCCGACTGCTCAGCGGTGATTTCGTCTGGAGCAAGCTCCGGCAGGCCCAACGGCTCCTGCGCCTGGCGGAACGCTACACGCCCCAGCGGCTGGACGCCGCCTGCGCGCGGGCGCTGGGATTCGACCTGATCGACGTGCGCCGGCTGGAGCGGATTCTGGTGCTGGCGTTGGAACAGGAGGGCGCGCCAGCGCCGCCCGTGGAGGATCGGCTGCGCCCCGTCCCTTCCGGCCGCTTCGCCCGTCCCGGCAGCGCCTTCGCTCATCCGGGGCAGGGGGCGCCACAATGACGCTGGATCCGGATCTCGTGCGCCTCTTGAAGCGGCTCAAACTGGGGACGCTCGCCCCAACGCTGCCGGAGCGGTTGGCGTTGGCGCGCCAAGAACACCTCGACTACGCCGCCTTTCTGACGCTCCTTCTCGCCGATGAGGTGCAACGCCGCGACCAACAAGCGCTCGAACGGCGTCTCAACCAAGCGGGCTTCGAGGAGCGGGCGAACCTGGAGCGCTTCGACTGGGCCGTGCCCATCCAGCTCGACCGTCGCCACCTCCAGGAGCTCTTCACGCTGCAGTTCCTCGCCGCCAAGGAGCACGTGATCCTGGTGGGACCGGTGGGCGTGGGGAAGACGTTCTTGGCGCAGGCGTTGGGCGCGGCGGCGGTCCGCGCCGGCCACGCGGTCCTGTTCACCCGTGCCGACTCCGTCCTGAAGGAGCTGGCCCAGGCTCGCGCCGACCACACCTTCGAGAAGACCTTCCGCCGCTTTCTCACTCCCCAACTCCTCATCGTCGACGATTTCGGGTTGCACCGCCTGTCGGCGCAGCAGAGCAGCGACCTGTACGAACTCATCATCGAGCGGCACCATCGCTCCAGCTTCGCCTTTACGTCCAACCGTGGCGTGGACGAATGGCTGGCGCTCTTCGACGATCCCATCCTCGGCAACAGCGCCCTCGACCGTTTGGCCAATGGCGCGCACCAACTCGTCATTGACGGACCCAGCTACCGTGCCAAGCTCGCGCCCAAGCGGCGAGAGGAAACGCGATGAACGCGCATGCCGCGAGGCCCGCGTCGGAACCTCGTTTGATTGGGCGTGGTGATCAATGGAAGGGGCGGCACTGATGGCGCGCGGCGGCGCTCGCCCCGGCGCGGGGCGCAAGGCCAAAGACCGACCCACCGAGTTCCTCGCCACGCTCTCGCTCACGCTCCGGCTGAGCGACCTCGGCGTCCTCAATCGCCTGGGGGGCGGCAACTACAGCCTGGGGCTACGCCGCCTGATTGACCTCCACCGGTCCGGCCTCGCCGCGGTCGAGGCCAACGCCGGTGAGCCCAACCAGCCAGCACGCACCGCCGCCTCGGCGGACGCGCCCAACGCGACCAAGAGTGGCTAGAGAGGAGGCCGCTCCAGTATCATTGGACCGCTGGGTGGCCCAATGGCTCGTGGCGACCCCGGCCTAATGCTCGTGGTTATTGACACCCGGCACCGCGTTTGGTGAAAGAGATACTAAGATGTGTCGCGTGCTGGTGCGGTCTGCTAGTTCATATTAGAATAGGCGCGTCCCGTTTAGAATAGGCGCGTCCCGTCCGTAGTCGAGCTCGCTTCGCAGAGCCGCTCTCGCGGGACCAAGCGAGGGAATATTCACGCCGATGATATCTTCCTCAACGTCCGGTACTGCTAGCGGGTCGTTTGCAACTGGTGGCAGGTATGTCGTCAAGAGCGAGATCAACCACCGCGACGACAACGAGGACAGCTTCCTCATTACGGAGTTGACGCCGGTCTTGGCGGGCCCGGTTCTTCCCGTCCTGGCCATTGCAGATGGGATGGGGGGCCTTGAGCATGGAGGAGATGTGAGCCGCGAGGCTCTACGGAGGACCGTTCTGGCGTTGCTTGAGAGCATTCAAATCGAACCCCGTCTCAACCGTTCGGACACGGCCGAGCCGATGACCGTCGAGGTATTGCAGAAAGCGCTCTGGGGTGCGTTGGAACAGGCGAACGCGCAAGTGCGGCGAATGGTGCAAGCAAACGGCTGGCATACGGCCGGCTCAACCATAGTGGTCGCTCTGCTGGTGGGCGAAACGGTGGTCGCCGCTAACCTCGGGGACAGTCCCTTGTTCCACTATGATGCGACTGGCCAGAAACTGGTGAAGATCACCCGGGATCACAGCGTCGCCGGGGTGCTCCTCCGTGCCGGGATGATCTCGCCGGAGATGGCGCGGCACCATGAGGGCCGGTCCAGACTCGAGTTCTTCGTCGGGGCGCCGTCGTTGCCGCGGGAGATATCGGTCTACAATCGCCCATTACACCAGGGAGACCTTCTGTTGTTGTGCACCGACGGAGTCAGTGGATCACTGTCACACGAGCGACTTACCGAGTTGCTTGCTACTGCTGGCGGCGATCTCGAACGGACTGCGGACGCGCTCATCAAGGCCGGCAGAGACTTAGGGGAGAAGGACAACCAGACGCTCATTCTCTGGTGGCATGGTAGCGAACAGACCGAACGGCAATCTGCTGACGCTGGTGAGACGTCTACCGTGGCCCAAATGGTCGGCGCTGTCGAACAACCAGACCGTTCGCCCACGGTGTCCGGCGGCGATACTGGCGATGGAATGGCGGTGTGAGTATGCCAGGGCCGTTGCAGTTGATGGAGGGAGGCTCAATACCTCTCGAAATCGGGCCTGTGCATGAGGTTGAGCTTCAACGCTTCCTCGGTGGTGGTGGCTTCGGCCTCATGTGGAAGGTGGCCGACCGAGCGTCCGGCCGCCTCTATGCGCTGAAGGTGATTCGGAACGTCCGACCTGGCAGCATATCTGAAGCACGCGTGCGCAACGAGGTTGGTGTAGCGATTCATTCCGAATTTGTCGTACCCGCCATTGGATTGCAGGAGTGGAATCCGACTACTTTCCTCATCCTCTTCGAGTATTTCGATGCTCGCCCCCTGGACGATCTCCTTCTGGAAGGAGCTCTCGGCTCCGCCGACAAACATAGGATCCTGCTCGAGGTCCTCCAAGGGGTCTCCGACGCCCACCGCCACAATGTGGTCCACCGGGACCTGAAGCCGGCCAACGTCCTCGTTTGCCGGGACGGGCGGTCCCGGCTAATTGACTTTGGTATTTCGAAGTTTAAGGACGTCAACGTCACGGGAACCGGCGACCTCATCGGCACGTACCCGTACATGGCGCCGGAAACGTTCCTACGCGGTTCGAAGTACGCCGATGCTCGCTCCGACATCTATTCCCTCGGGCACTTCTTCTATGAACTGGCCATGGGACAGCACTTCTGGATCCGTCGGGGCTGGCGTGAGCTGTCGGATCTTGTCCACTATCTCAGCGCAGTGCCCGCCCCGACCGAAGGCATCGACTTATCGGACTTCTCCTGCGACTTCTATCCCGGTACCGCGGCGATTGTGCGGCGGATGGTGAAGATTGCCCCAGAAGAGCGCTACGAGTCAGTGGACGACATTCTCGTCGAGCTTGGACACATCCCGGAACTGCCACCTGCTCTGCCGGACTTGGGACTGCGCAGTCCCGTATTGATCGTCGAGTCCGGTAGCAATCGTGGGGCGCGGACTGTCTTGGGATTGGCAGGTGGTGGCTGTCGCGTGATGGGGCGCTTCGACATCGCTGGCGAGGACAATACGATCAGCCGGAAGCATCTGGAGTTCTCGCGCCAGGGCGAGACCTACTTGGTTCGCGACCTCGCAAGCCGTAATGGAACCTGGCTTCGGGGCGTTCGCCTGGAGCCGGACGGACCTCCCGCGCCACTGCGACACGGCGATCGCATCAAGGTCGGCGACGTGTTCCTTCGGTTTGCGTTCATGCGCGACGTGTAATCGGAAGGGTGGGGAGATCAGCAGTGGCCAAGATCTGTGCGAACTGTGCGGCGAGCAATCCCGACACCGGTCGATATTGCAGTGAGTGCGGCAGGGCGTTAGCGCCGGGCCCTGTTTCCGCGGCGTCGCCCATCAAAGACGCTGCAACGCCTGGCACGAGCCCAGCACGTCGCGGCGGATCAGTTCTCGCGGGCGATGTCGCGCGCTCCATCCAGACCAGTATGGGCACTTTAGCATCAGGCCGCAAGGCGGACATCCTCTTCTTATTGGACTGTACTCGCAGCATGCGAGGAGAGATCGATGCCATCCGGGATGCAATCATGTCCTTCGCCGACACCATCAAGTCGGATGGCGTTCGAGCGCGTATCGGCTTGATTGAATTCCGGGACCGGTTCATTGGCGAGGAAGCGCGCGTGCTCCGGTTCGGCCCCGGTCAGGACGTGTTCACGGCCGACGTTGTCGCTTTCCGGCAAGGAGTCGGCGCGTTGCAAGCCAAGGGCGGTGGCGACGCGCCTGAAAGCAGCCTGGACGCCGTCATGCTCGCACTGCGTCAACCCTTCGCCGCGGATGCCAGCAAGGTCTTGGTGCTCATCACCGATGCTCCGCCGCACATTCCAGACCGCGAGACGAGTAGCGTCGACGACGTCGTGAATGCCTTGCGGGAACAGGGTATCCAGCAATGCTATCTGGTGATGCGCACTCGAGACGCTGCCAGCCAGGCTTACCTAAAGCTGCTCGAAGCGGCACCCGGGTTGGCGTTTGACCTGGGCGTGGGCGACGATTTCCGGGCGCGAGCTGAGAACTTCAAGCGAACGCTGATGAGTCTAGGCAAGACCATCTCATCGAGTACGCGTTAACCATGCGCTGTCTGCACTGCCATCGCGACGGTCTCGCAACCTCCGAGACGGTGTGCCCGCATTGCGGGGTCTACCTGAAGACCCTGTTGCGCGACGTGTTGCCGCCCGGCACCTCACTTCGTGTCGGAGCTTATCGCCTGGACTATGCACTCGGTCGCGGCGGGTTCGGCATCACCTATCGGGCGCTTCAGGTGGGCCTGAACCGCTTGGTAGCCATCAAGGAGTTCTTCCCGGCCAAGAGCGCTGTGCGCGACGACACCGTCGGCTCGCTGCTGGTCAGCAAGACGGACCGCGGCGCGTACGACCGCGCCCTGCAACGCTTCGTAGATGAAGGACGCATCCTCGCGGAGATCGATCATCCCGGCGTCGTGAGGGTGATCGACCTTTTTCAGGAACTTGGTACCGCCTACCTGGTGATGGAGTTCCTTTCCGGCCACAGCCTCCGCGCTCGGCTGGAACAGTGCCCGAGCCGACCCCTTCCTGAGGAGCAGGTAACCAGCATCGTGGGACAGCTCGTGGAAGCCCTCGCCACTGTGCATGCGGCTAGCATTTTCCACCTGGATGTCAAGCCGGACAACGTCATCATGCTGCCGCACGGGCGAGCTGTTCTGGTCGACTTCGGCGCGGCACGCCGTGGTTTCACCCGTAAGGATACGCAGGCGTTCACGCCGGAATACGCGCCTTTGGAGCTGCTGGCCGATCAGGAGGTGGGCCCGGGGACGGACCTCTTCGAGCTCGGCATGATGGCGCACGAACTGCTCACGGGGGCGCTGCCGGCAAGCGCCCTGGCCAGGTTAGCAGGACACTCGTGGAATCCAACCGGCCTGCCAGATATTTGGACACCATTGCTAGAGCAAGTACTTCGGCTGCCCTTGGCCGACCGCCCCTCCAGCGCCGAGCGTTGGTGGCCAACGTCCATGCGCACTCCTGCAGATGCTACTGCTGGGTCCGATGCCGGCGCGCTGGTCGCGTCGCCCAGCGGCGAGCGTCACGACACGAAAAGCCCGGCAAACACGCGCCACTTCGAGGCACCGCCGGGCAAGGTTGCCACGAAGCCGCCTCGTCCGGTCGAGATGCCGCACCAGCCCGTGTCGAATCGCTACGGCCGGCGCAAGCTGCCCAGGTGGGCGCTCGGGGGGGCGACAGCGGTCGTCCTTGCGCTGGCCGGCAGACGCTACGTTGAGATCGTGCCAAGGGGCATGGCATCGGGAACGGCGACCTCGACGACCACCACGGGGCCAAAGGTTATCGTGACGGGCAGCACCAGCAATGCAGCAGTCATAACCGGTGGCGGCACTGTCTCGGCGCGACCCACAGCGCCCCCTCTGGTGAGTGTCCATCCGGCGCTCCCGTCTGACGCGGTGCAGGGTTTCTATCAGGCGATCTACGACGCGCTCCGGACGGACGACCAGGCTCGCTTCGGCCTGGCGTACAGCTACTTGAGCGCCGGGGCCCGTCGGCGAACATCCTATGGCGATCTGATACGGCATTTCCAGCCGGACTCCGACATTACCTGGCAATGGGCGACGCCATCCGTAGCAGCCGACGGGAAGATTGCGACGGTACCGGTCCTGCTCACCGAATACCAAGGCGGAGGCCAGTCAGCGAGCAAGCTTACCTGGACGGTGACGATGACCTCTTCCGGCTGGTACCTGGACAGCAGTTCGACGCCCCTGCCCGCTGCTGCCCAGCCTGTGTCGGCCGTCCAATCCGCGGCATCCGACGTTGGCAGAGGAAGGTGACGAGGGCACGACAGGCACCACGGCGAGCGGGAGAATACCGACTAGTTGAAGGGGTGGTACCGGCCAGAGAGTCGCATGCCCAGTGGCAACGTCGTATCCTATCTTGGCTGGAAGGGACCCATAGCGAGACGAAGTCAATATCGTGGTCGATCAATGTGACTCGCCTACGAGCCAGTATGGTCCACCGCTGTTTCGATGCAAGCAGGCCATCCGCAGCCTAGAGCACGCGAGGCAAGCGTCCTCGTTGTGATGGCGGGGGAATCGGTTAGCGATATGAATAGGCATGCGGTAACCCGGCGTGCCGCCCATTTGGCCCGTCGCGGCGGTTAGGACAGCGTCCCGTCAAGTGGTGGAATATGCCACCGGTGCTTCCTTGCTTCTATAGTGTCTGCTCGCTTACTCTTGCGCCTCCTCCTTACCATGAAGGTCCCTGCGCATCGAGAGTTCACTGAAGTAATGGCGACCAACCAACCATTCATCGTTCTGCTCCGCCAGCAGGGCACCGGAGAGGCGTAAAATCGCCGTCCGGTTGAGAACGATGCCCACCACGGCGCTCCGTCGCTTCGATTCCTTGTTGAGCCGCTTCAACGGGTTCGTCGAGGCCAGCTGCCGGTGATGTTCGGCCGGAAAGTCGTAGAAGTTGAGGATCTCCCCTTCCGTGCCTTCAAGGAGCTGCACCACGACGGGAAAGCTCGCCTGCAGTGTCTCGATCACGAGCAAGAGTTGGGTTTCCGCCGCGGCGCGGGCGGGTTGCTCGAAGATAGTGCGCACCGTCGCCGCCACCATGGCCTGGGCGCTCTTGGGCAGGCGCGCCAGCACATTGCGCATGAAATGGACACGACACCGCTGTCAGCTTGCTCCGACGAAGACTTCGGCGATAGCCTTTTTCAGGCCGGGATGGCTGTCGCTCACGACCAGTTGCACCCCACGGACGCCCCGGGCCAGGAGGCTTTGGAGGAAGGCGCGCCAGAGCGCTATGTCCTCACTGAGGCCTACGTCCAAGCCAAGCACTTCCCGAACGCCATAAGCGATGATCACCGCCATCGAGAGCACGTGCTCATCCTCGCGTACGTGCTCGTAGCGGGCGTCCAGCCGGCGATTCCGAAACGCCTCGGTTTGGGCGTCCAGTCTGGGGCAGAGCCGACTCAAGTCGCTTTTGCTGATGCCGACGATACCCAGCGCCGGCACCAACGCCTCTACTTTACGGGGGCTGACGCCCTGGACGTAGGCTTCGGCGACCACGGCAACCAAGGCCTGCTCCGCCGGCGCGGCTCAAACCAGCTCGGGAAATAGCTGCCGCTGCACAGCTTGGGGATCGCCAGCTCCAATGTCCCCACGCGCGTGTGCCACGGCCTCGAGCGTGACTCATTCCGCTGCGTTGTGCGCTCCTCTGTCCGGGCGTAGCGGTCGGCACCAATCTGGGCGCTCACTTCCGCGTCCATCAACTCCTGCACCAACCAGCCCACGCCCCCCCTGCAAGAAATCCGCCTCGGGGCCTTCGCCCTTGCGGAGCTGCTCCAACAATGCCATCCTCTTGTCAGCCACCGTGCTGTCCTTTCTCAACGCCAACGGTTCAGATTGTTGGAAAGCACACGGTGCCGCCCTGTCAAGCTGGTCAGACCCCACGCCAAGCGGTCGGTATTATGACCGCTTCGACGGGCCGCATTTTCTACCACGTCTCGGGACTATGTCGCGCTTAGACAAGGTTCAACCCGACATGATACTTTGCACCGCGCCGCCTCTGGTAGGCGCCGCGAAACTGTCATGTATGAGCCCACCGGCGCTGAACCATGCCTTAGACATGGTTCAGGCTCCGGTGGGGTCCTGCATGACAGTCTTGCCGCTGCCACCAGAGGCGGAGCGGCACAAACTGTCATGTCGCGTTGAATCATGCCTTAGAGCTCCAATGGGCAACCGGTGCCCTGCGACGGGACCGTCTCGCGCCTTGAAAACAGGATGTGGTCGTGCCCTGCCGCACACGCCCCTCCGATTGCCGTTGATGTGGCCGACGAGCGAATTCGTCGAAAGAGCGGCTAGTGAGTCGACTCGGTTGCACAGGTTCGTACGTCCAGACGTTGTTGTGGATAGAGCCCATCGACCAGACGCTCGATGGGCGGGAGGAGGATCAGGGCTAATCAAGACTTGAAGCGAGTGCAGCCTCCGAGCGGTTTCGGAGGAAGCGGTCAACCGCATGCGCTCAGCAGCTCCTGTAACGCGTGGCCTGCTGGCAGGAGCAACGGGGTCCGCACCCTGTCGCGGAGTTGTTTCCTTACTTGAGGAGGTTACGTCTCCATGGTTGCCCCACCCGCGGAAGCGACGGTCACGATCATCCGGAGAGGCACGGATCTCAACGTGCCGCTCAATCTGGATCTGGCTGAGCATACACCGTCGCAGGTCATTGCTCATCTTATTTCCGAAGGCAAATTGCTTGCGCAGTCTCCCGAAGGTGAAACGCTCGTTTACGCGCTGGCGAAGGCTAACGGAGACGACCTGCCGGCGGATGAGCCGCTGGGTCGGCAGGGAGTCAAGGCTGGTGACACGCTGCAGGTGCTCTGCAAGAACATCAAAGGGTAGTCCGGGAGCCCCGCCAGCCGACCGTCTCGGCGGGGCTTTCCAATCCTTGGCTACGCAAGAGAAAGGAGTACAGTATGGACGAAACTCGTCTACGGAACGAAAACGCCCGCCTGCGGCAACTCGAAGCCGCTTCTCGGGGCATAGTCAGGATTCGGTCGACGGCGAACCTCAGGCATTACGACATCGTCTTGCGCGTCGCCGCTCCCGTAGGAGCCGATGAGCACTACGCTGTCGAGCACGAACACCATCTTTCGCTGGACCTCACCGATAACTTCCCAGAAGCGGCTCCCGTGCCGCGCTTCTCCCGACCAATTCTGGCCCCGAACATCTGGTCGAGCGGGGTGCCCTGCATCGTGTCCCAGAACTGGCATCCAAGTCGCCACCTCGACCAGGTCGTCTGCGACGTGATCGAGGAGATGCAGGGCATCGATCCGAACTGGAGCTCGGTTGCCAACCAGACCGCTGCCGAACTGTACCGGAGTCCCGGCTTCGTGCAGCAACTGCGTCAGCGGTTGGGGCCAGTGGTTCGCCTGGCACCGCCCGCCATGTCCGAAGAGCCCGCTGCACAGACCAGCCCACCATCGTCGCGCATCCGATCCGTGCGCAACACGCGAATGCTGGCCACTGGTAGCCGCCCTATTAGCGGGACTGCCAGACGTACGCCAGGTTCGGGCATTAGCACGGTATCAGCCCCGCCGCCGCGGCAGTCATTCGGTATCCGGACCGCTACATCCGCTCGCTCGCCCGGGTCCGGAATTACCACCAATCGCTGAAAGGGAAGATTGAATGAACGGAATTACCACCGTCCGCCGCCCTGGCGCCGCGCAGCCGTTGCCAACTCTTCCTCGCGAAGTGGCGGATCTGATCCCGCTCGATCCGCGGGCGACACCGCTCGATGTTGAGCCGGTCGCGCAACCGGAGGAGGAAACGCAGCGCCAGGAGGCTGAACCTCCGCGGCGCCCGATCCGCGGCCGTGCCGACCTAATCCCGCCGTTGGCCGCGTTGCTGGCGGCGCTGCTTGCCTTGGGAATCGTCGCCTGGGCGGAACACGCGGAGATCGCCGGCCTGCGACGCCAGCAACAAGGGTTACAGCAGCAGGTCGGATCTCTCGAGCGTAGCGCCAGTACGGTCCAGTCACTCGCTCAGGCGCAGCGCGCGCTTGAAGCAAGGGTCACGGCGGTTGAAAGGTCACCGGCGATGCCGGGTCCAGCGGCTTCCACGACCTCGACCGTCGTCTCGATCGACGGCGTCACCCTCATGATTTCGGCCGTCCCGCCTCCGACATCGTCGCCTACTCCCGCGGTTCGCCGTGGAGGACCGATCGATGGAAGCTAGGAATAGTGCACGGTATCCACTGTGCGTCTTGTTGACCCCGGAGGCCCTGGCGACGATCCAGGCCTGCACCGCCGCCGCCTACGACCAGCAGCGCAGCGAGTGGGGCGGCCTGCTCTGGGGCCGGCTGTTTGTCCATCCCATGAAAGGCATGGTTCCCGTCATTGTCGCCGCCACCAACGGGGTGTGCCGAGCAACGCCAACGTCCTGTGAGATTCTGCCTGCCTCGTGGCAGGCAGGTGAACGAGAGCTCGCGGATCAGCGGCTTGGTGGTCTCCAATGCTTAGGCGATTTCCATTCTCATCCCAAGATGGGGGTGTTCATGAGTGGCCCCGACCGCCTGTCCTTCTGGTCGTACGGCCACGTCTCGCACTGGCTGGGTATGGTCGTCGACCCCTGGCGGTCGGACTACGGAATCTTTGCCAAATGCAGCGCCGATCGTTTCGAGCGCATTCCCTGCTTCGTCATGTCACACCGCATCGCCCAGGTGTTGAACCTACCCCGCCCAGTTTCGGGGCGTTTGGCCGGTCGTGGCCATCTCGTAAGCAGTCAGGGAGGCAACCATCGTGCTATCCGCTAGCCCGAACCCAATCCATGAACAGTATGACCGTCAATCGCGGATCGAGCGAGGAGGTCGGCGTTGGAACCAGGCGGGCATCGCCGACTCACGTGCGCTGGTATGCGGCGCCGGCAACATCGGGGCCTCCCTGGCCGTAGCGCTGGTGCAGGCCGGTTTCCAGCACGTCGACGTGATCGATCTCGATACGGTTGCCAGGGCCAATCTCAGTCGCGGTGTGGTGTGGCGCCCGTCTGATGTCGGGCAGTCCAAGGCTACAGCCCTCGCCGCACACCTGCACGACCTGAACCCCGAAATCCACACGACCGGCATTGTCGCCGACCTGCGTTGGGACGTGGGAACGGCAAGCTTCCGGCGCTACGATCTCATCTTCCTGGCCACGCATGATCTCTCCAGTCGGCGGCACGTGAACCGCTACACGCACCTCTACCCCGGTCGCTCCCAAGCCATTATCGAAGGAGGGATTGCCGATCTCTCCTTCTCGCTACAGACGATTCTGGTCGGCGAAACCCCTTGCTACGACTGCGGCTTGTCCCCGAGTGATAAGGATGGGGACGTCGTTGTCGGGTGCAACGGCGTTGCCAGCGCCGTCGAGCTGCCGCCGGCTGGGACGAACGGCATGGACGGCATGGCAGTGGCCGCCTTGATGGCCAAGGAGGGCGCGTTGCTGCGTGCCGGCCTCGAGCCGTTCTTTGCCGGGCGCGAGCTCCGCTTCGAGGCTGACCTGGGCACGACCCAGTTGCTGCGTCCCTCTTGGCGACGGAGTTGTTCCGCGCATCTCCGCGCGCCGTTGAATCAGCTGCTCGAGTTCCCGTACACCAACCGAACCACGGTGACAGACCTGTGCCAGGCTGTCGCCGCGCAGCTCGGGGTCGACTGCGAGGACGTGCATATCTTCTCCCCGCTGCTCATCGTCGCCCAGCTTCACTGCGACTGCGGACAGGCGATCCCCGTGATGCGGCCCCAACAGGCATCGCTACGGCCGGTCTGCCCCTCGTGCGGCAATGCCGATGGAGATCGGTTCTATTCCGAATTTGTGAGCGAGCTGCTGACGACGTCGTCGGCCAGCAGCCTTGCGGACTACGGCATCCCCAACGAGCAGGGTCTGGAGGTGTACGTCGGGGCTGACCGCTACTACCTGGTGCCGCCATTGCCTGCTGTCGGCGGCAGCGTTGACCCTGCTTCCGTCTGACGGTCTCCTGAGCTGAGGGAGGATCATGGAGGCGCTTGTTGTCACGATTCTCCTAATCGGTATTTTCGGCGTCGCAGCGTGGGCGTTCTGGGAGCGGGGCCAGGGTCGAATGAATGCCCGACGCGATACCACCCCGTCGCCAATCCGGACCGTTCGCCAACCACCGTCGATGTCACGTCCGATTCGGACGGTGTCACAGATTGGTACCGCCGGACGCGTCGGCATTACCAGCGCTCCGCTGCCCACCCGACCTCCCGCGCAGATCCGAGTCGCCTCTGCCGGCATGGCCGCTCAACTGCCCGCGCACGCCGAATGCGGCTGGTGTGGGGACCTTGCCACGCGCTGCGTCGCCCTCGACAAGGGACCGATGTCGGTCTGTCCGTCGCGTGGTTGTCACAATCTTGCCTGCCATACCTGCTTGCAGGCGCACGGCGGCCGCTGCCCCGGCGGCTGCGGGCACACGGTGACCTGAGGGAACGTACAGTGGCACATCGAAGAATCACGACTGTGTCACCGATGGCTACGGCCTCGCCTATTCGCAGCGTGCGCTGGGCACTCACTGAACCCGAGGCCGATCTCCTACGGCTCATCAACGACTATCGTCGGAAGCAAGGTCGCGGCGTCCTGGCCCTGTCCGTCGCCCTCGCACAGGCGGCGAGACGCCACAGCGAAGCGATGAGCCGGTTAGGCTTCTTCGCCCACGTGGATACCGCCGGCCTTGGCCCCGCAGACCGGATCACGGCCGCTGGCTACGGCTCGTTTTCGATAGCCGGCGAGTAAGCGTTCACGGCGCCTGGGCCGTGTGGGCGGCTCCGGGATTGACGGGCAGACGTGCGGTGGTCAGACTGTGCCCCGTGGGTACGGAAGCCGAACTACCGCAGACCTTGAGTGAGGCGCATGCCGTCATCCGCGACTTGCGGGCGGTGGTGCGAGCGTTGCAGGAGCGGGTGGCCGAGTTGGAAGCCCGCCTGGGCCAGAACTCCTCGAACTCCTCGCGGCCGCCCTCGTCCGACCCGCCGTCCGTGCCCGCGCCAGCGCCGCTGCCCGCGGCGGGGCCCGTCCGCGTGCTCGGGGTCGACGACTGGTCGCGGCAGAAGGGGCGCGACTTCGGCACGATCCTGGTGGACCTCGAGGCGCACCGCGCGATCGACCTCCTGCCCGATCGCATGGCGACGACGCTCGCCGCCTGGCTAGTCCAGCATCCGGAGGTGGAGATCGTGAGCCGCGACCGGGCGGGCGCTTACGCCGACGGGGCGCGCCGCAGGCCCGCCAGACAGCCGGCCGTTGGCACATCCTGCGCAACCTGACCGAGGTCGTGGAGGCCGTCCTCCGCCGCCGGCACGCGGCCCTGAGGGCCAGCCGACGGCCGAGCAGGCGAGCGCGGACACCGACCCCGGCAGCCCGCCTCGCCGGGTGACCAGGGAGCAGGCGGAGCGGGAAACGCGGCGGGAATGTCGCCGCGCCCGGTACCGCGAGGTCATGGCCCTACACGACCGCAGTCACAGCCAGCGCCAGATCGCGGCCGCCCTGGGGATCGGGCGCCACACCATCCGCCGTTTCCTGCGCGCGGACGGCTTCCCGAATCGGGTGCCGGTCGCCCCACGAGCCAGCGCGCTCCGCTGCTTTGAGCCGTACCTGCGCGAGCGGTGGGCAGCCGGCTGCGACAACGCCCTGCAGCTCTGGCGCGAGCTGCGAGAGCAAGGCTCTGCGGGCTCGGCGAGCAACGTTCGTCACTTCCTCGCGCGCTGGCGCGGGCAGCCCAGCCGCCCCGGCAAGAAAGGTCCGCAGACCGTCCCCGGCCGGGCGAGCCCGCCGCCACGGGTGCGCGCCTACTCGCCGCGGCAGACGGCCTGGCGTCAGGTTGTTGTTCTCTGGTCACCCTGTGGCACTATCTGCGCATATATCCAGATATCGTCGTCGGAAAGGGAGCGGTGCAAGCCGATCTGACCGCCATCAATCCCGCCGCGCTTGAGGCGGCACGGGCCGCGGCGCCCACCGATGAGCTCCTCACCGTGGTCGTGGAGATGTTCAGCGCGCTGGCCGACCCCACGCGCCCGCACCGCCCGAGATGCGGCAGAGATGGGGAAACCCACCTCATCGCGCACCCGTCGGGGGCGTTGCGGAGCGGGTGCGTGGGTCCTTGGGCGGGGAGGACCCACGTCACGACCGGAGAGTGACCATGGGACAGGATGACGCCGACGCGGAGCGGTTCGTACGTGATGACGCGTACCACCAGGCTGGGCAGGCGGTCGCCTTCTACCTGCGCGGGCGGCCGCGCCGACGGCGTCAGCCTTGGAGCGGCGACCTTGGACCAGCAGCCGTGGGCCGTGCTCTTGGAGCGGCTCAGACCAGGCGAGGATCTCTCCCTCCCGGCGCAAGGTCGCTGGCTACGCACGGCCGTCCAGTCCTGTGATCAGCCGCGGCCGCGGCGCCGCGGGCTCGGTGGCAGAATTTCATCTTCTAACGTCACCCGTGCCTGCGCGGGATCCACCATCACGGCCTGCCGCTGCGCGCCTCCCTCCGATCAGCGACAGAGGCCGGATGGAGTGGACGTCGCGCAGTCGTTGTCG
>CALBSQ010000388.1 GCA_937967325.1 uncultured Chloroflexota bacterium | reverse complement strand
CGCCTCCCGGTGCTCTCGGACGAAAACGGCGTCCGCCAGATCTCTCCCACCGACGTGGCGCAGTTCATCAGACTGGAGCAGTGCCAACGCTACCTTCGCTTGCGCCTGCACGAGCGCTCGGCAAATCGCCGGTTCATGCAAGCGTACGGGGTGGTCCCCCAAGCCCTGCCGCCGCTGCTCACGCGGTCCGGCACTGAGTTCGAGGACGCCGTCGAGCAGGCGATCCGGCAGCGCCACACGACCATGAACTTCGGCGCGGATGTCGCGCAGGGTGGGCAGCGTCCGGCCGACAACGAGCGCGTGGTCGCCGTGATACGCGACCTCCCGCCCGGCCAGACGCTGGTCGTCTTGCAACCGCGACTGGAAGTGCGACTGGGAGCCTGGCTGATCCGTGGCGACGTGGACGTTCTTCGACTGGAGCGCGATGCCTCCGGAGCCCTGCATGTGCTGATCGCCGATATCAAGAGCTCGGCAGCGGCCAAGATCGAGCACCGGCTGCAGGTTGCCTTTTACTTCGAGATGCTGGCGACACTCCTGGACCAGAACGACGCCGAAACAGCGTCGATGTCTATGGCGATCCTCTTTCGGGGGCCCAAGGATGAGGACGAAGGCGCGCCTCCCCTGGAGCAGGCGGCGCGGGGCGAGCAGCGGGCGGCAGCAGAGCGCGAATTCGGCGTCCAGGGCGGCCTGCTCGACATTGTCAAGGACACGGAAAGCTATCGCGGGTCGGTGCGCGACCTGGTCACCGACCCGAGCTCCACTGCGGCCAACGTGGCCGTCGCCGAGTTTGCCGCTCTGCCGTTCCACTTAAGCGAGAAGTGCGACGGATGCCTGTACAACGAGTTCTGCATGAAGTGGAGCGCCGAGCGCGACGACTTGTCGCTGTTGCCGCACCTGTCGGCCAACGAAAAGAATGCGCTCCAACGCGCCGGGATCAAGACTATGCGCGAGCTGGCGACGCTCAAGGAGCTGCCCGAAGGCTCCAAGGAGCTGACGCCCCTGCCGGAAAAGCAAGCGCTGCTCCGGCGGATCGCCGCGACCTGGCCGGTCGGGCCGCGCCTGGATGAGCTGATTCACCGCGCTCGCCGCTATCGGCGATGGAAGGGTGACGACCTGACGGCCCTGAGCTACATCCCAAGCAAAGGGTATGGCTCCCTCCCCTACTGCGCCCCGGCCCACAATCCCAATCTGGTGCGCGTCTACATAGACGCCCAGCACGACTACCTGAACGATCGCGTGTTCATGCTGGGCTCGCTGGTGGCGGCCTGTGAGGGAGGCGTCGAGCGGCCGGATCGGCGGCGCAGCATCGTCTGCCTTACCGACGGGCCGCCGCTCACGGCGCAGGATGAGGAGCGGATCTTTGTGCACTGGATCCGCGACACCGTGCGCGCCGTGGTCGAGCTGGCTGCTCCGGACGAGCACGGGGAGCCGCGCGCGCCGGTCCACATCGTCTTCTTCGACCGCTTCTGCCAGCGAGTCCTGTTAGAGGGCCTGGCGCGCCATTTCTCGGCCATTTTGGGCGCGACGCCGCTCTACGACTTCCTGACCCAACTGGCCGCCTACGACTCGCCGGTCGCTACGTTCCTGTCCGAGGAGATTCGGGAGCTACGGAACTACCCCATAGTCTGCCAGTCGCTGCAGGCAGTGGCAGCCTACCTGAAGTTCGACTGGAACGACGGGCAGCCCTTCCGCGAGCTATTCCGAGAGCGCCTGTTTGACTTCTGGGGCAAGCTGGATCGCGACCAGACGCCCTCAGACACGTCGCCATGGTACTTCGCCCGCTCCCGCTTCGGCAGCCAGATCCCGCTCGAATACGCCTACGCTGCCTGGCAGGCGCTGGAAGCGCCCCGGACAGGGCAGAAGGACGACTTTGCGGACTATCGCCGCGCCACTCCAGAGTTGCTACGCGCCTTTCAGACGCGCCGATTGGAAGCTATCGAGCACATCACGCGCAGCTTCAGCGGCAATGCGCAAACGGAAAAGCGTTCGTTCGATCTGCCGAACCTCGCCACGTTCGCGGAGAAGGCGCGAACGCTGGCCCAGGCGTTAGACGAGTTCGTCACCATCGAGCGTCACATGGCTCTGGGCGCCTGGAAGACGGCACGGTTGGCGCCGCCGGAGCGCCGCGCGCTCACCGGCCAGACGCTTCCCGTGCGCTACGAAGAGGCGGACCAGCCGCCCGACGTGGCCGCGCAGAACCGCGAGAACGAGCGGCGGCGTATCATGCAAGAGCGCTACCGCCAGGAATACCGGGAAGCGCATCCCGACGCGACGCGCGTTCAGCTATCCGCGGAGCAGCGCAAGGAGACCGGCTGGTCCCAGGATGGCCTGCGGCTCCGCCTGCGCCTGGATTGCGGCGCGCTCGATTGCGGGCTGGACGAAGCGCTGGCGCTGTCCACGTTGCGGCCGGGCGATCCGCTGGTCGTCGTGCCCCGTACGACAGTCGACTCGCGCCTGCCGGTCGAGCAGCAAGTGCCGTTCACCCCAACGCCCAAGCAGATGCTCTATGGGACGAGGGGCACCTTACTTCAGAACCTGATCGAGCGTGATGGGTCCGGACGGGCAACCTGCGGCTACGTCGAGGTGGAGCTGCGCGCTTCCTATGGCAACGGCTGGCGCGGCTTCGCCTTCGGCTCCATGGACCGACCGTTCATGCCGGGTGAGCGCTATACGTTGGATGTCGACCCGAATGACTGGTATGGCTCCTGGTGCGCCAAGGTGACCGAGGCGCTCTGCGAGGTTGAGCCAGGGGTCGCCACCGGCAATACGCTCTACGACCGGCTGACGGAGCTTGCCAGGATGGCCGCGGACGGGGGAGGCTGCGTTGGCGACCAAGATTGCCGATTGGACACGGTACGCTGGCCGGCCGCGGCGGAGGAAGGACAGGCGCGTTTCCTGGCGGGACTGGATGCGCTGCATGCGGCCGGTGCGCTGCACGCCTTCGAGCCGAGTAAGCGGGAGTTCATTGCCAGCCACGGCGTTACGCCGCTGCTGCTGGTGCAGGGGCCACCGGGCACGGGCAAGAGCTACGCTGCCGCCTTTGCCCTCTTCGCGCGACTGCAAGGCGCGCTGCGCGCCGACATCGACTTTCGCGCCTGTCTCTCCTGCAAGACGCACGCCGCAACGGATGTGCTGCTGGCCAACGTGGTCGCCGTACAAGTGCGCTTGCGCGAGGTGAGCGTTACCTTCCCCGTGCTGTTCGCCAAACACTTCGATGCGCGACTCCTAGACGTGCCGCTCTTTCGCGTGCGACCGCGAGGGGCCTCGCCGCCTGAGGCCATCCCCCTGTATCGCCATCAGGATCGACCACCCGGTCAGCCGAAACCTGTGGACGCCATCAACAAAGCACGCTGGTGCGTGGTCGCCGTCACGCCCGGTGGAACCTACGATCTGGTGAGGGAGAAGTGGCCGAAAGAGCTCTTCGGTCACCATTGGTGCGATTGCCTGGTGCTCGACGAGGCGTCGCAAATGAACCTCCCCGAGGCGATCATGGCCTCTCTAAGCCTGCGGCCGGACGGCCGGGTGTTGGTCGTGGGCGATCACCGCCAGATGCCGCCAATCGTCCAGCACGCCTGGGACCGTGAGCTGCGCCGGACCTTTCAGGAGTTCCGCTCCTACGAATCGCTGTTCCAAACCCTGCTGCCCTTGGGCCTGCCCATCATCAAGTTCTCCGAGAGCTTCCGCCTGCACGCGGATATGGCCGAGTTCCTGCGCCGCGAGATCTATCAGCAAGACGGAATCTCCTACTTTTCGCGCAACCGGAAGGTGCTGCCAGCCTTCGCGCACGCCGATCCTCTCGTCGCGGCGGTGCTGGCGCCCGAGCACCCGCTGGTCGTGGTGGTCCACGACGAGGCGCAGAGCCAGGTGCGTAATCCTTTCGAGCAGGCGCTGATCGCCCCGGTGTTGGAAGCGCTGGCCGCCGAGCACACCTATGCGCTCAACGCGCTCGACGGCCTCGGTGTCGTCGTGCCCCACCGGGCCCAGCGCGCGGCCTTGCAGGAAGCAGTCCCCTGCCTCACCGTTCGGGACGCCGAAACCGGCGCCGTGACTTCCTCAGCGGTCGACACCGTCGAGCGTTTCCAAGGGAGCGAGCGGACGGCCATCCTGATCGGCGCCACGGAGAGCGATCGCGAGTATCTCTTGGCTTCCAGCGAGTTCCTGCTCGATCCGCGCCGGCTCACCGTCGCGCTCAGTCGGGCGAAGCAGAAGCTCATCCTGGTGGCGTCGCAGTCGATTTTCAGCCTGTTCAGCGCCGACAAGGAGGCGTTCGCTCACGCCCAGCTCTGGAAGAACCTACTGCGCCGCACATGTACGGTCAAGCTCTGGGAAGGGGACAGAGAGGGACGACACGTCACCGTCTGGGGTAACAGCAGCGGCGCAGAGCGGCGATCTGACGGCGTCATCGGGTAACGTCGTGCGTTGGGGACTCAGCGCGGCAAAGGGGAATAGGTGACAGCGAACGGCCCTGGCTATTCCGCCGTGGTCGACTGTTCCGCTCGGCTCGGACAGATCGCGCCCGCGCAGTTCCAGGCAGCGCTGGACCGATTCGACCTAGGGAAGTTCATCGGTGCGACGCCGATACCATTCGGTCTCTTTGGCCAGAACGTCTTCCTGACGAGTACGGCCGGTGAGTTTGTGCTGCGCGGCTGCCCCCATTACCCCTGGCAATTCCCTTGCGAGCGCTTCTTCGCTCGCCTCTTACACGAACGATCGGCCACTCCGGTCCCCTGGCCCTATCTCATCGACCATGGGGAGGACATTTTCGGCTGGAGCTACGTCATCATGCCGCGAATGCCGGGGCTCCAACTTGCCGATCCGGCCGTCCGAGCTGGGCTGAGCGCGACCGATCAGCTCGAGATCGCGCAGGCGCTCGGCACGGAGTTGGCGACGCTCCAGGAGGCAGCGTGGCCCTGTGCCGGGCGTTACGATCTGGCACAAGACACAATTCAGCCTTTCGGGCAGGCCTATTTCGAGTGGGCCGCTGCCGACACCCGGCGATGGCTGGCTCTGGCCCGTGCGCACGATGATCGCACGACCCAGGCGGATGCCGATTGGGTTGAGGGCATCATCGAGGCCGCTCGACCGGCGCTCCAAGTCGCCTTCCAGCCCTGTGTCGTGCTTCAGGATTACAAGGAAGCCAATCTCACTGTGTCGCGAAGGAGCGGAGCACATGAGAACTGGCGGGTGACCGGCGTATTCGACTTGATGGAGGCGTTCGCGGGAGACGGAGAGGCGGACCTGGTGCGCTCGACAGCCGGCTACCTCGACTATGCCCCGGCGCTGGCACGGGCCTTCGTGGACGCCTACTTCGACCGTCTCCCACAGCGGCCCGGCTTCGCCGCACGCTACGCACTGTACATGCTGCGCGACCGGCTGATCTATTGGGAGTATTTTCATCGGCCCGGCCAGCGCTGGAAGCACGAGCAGACGACGCTGCCGGATTGGGCGGGAAGGTATCTGGACGCCGGCGCCGTCATTGACGCCGAGCCGCGGTGACGGTATCGCGTCGCGCGCGTCGGGTGCCCGACGCT
>CALBSQ010000387.1 GCA_937967325.1 uncultured Chloroflexota bacterium | reverse complement strand
TCGGCGAGCTGGTCCAGCGTCAGCTCGCGGATGTAGTGACGGTTCATCCAGTCCAGCTTGGCAAAGTCGAAGATGGGGCCGCTCTTGACGATGCGGTCCAGCGTCAGCAGGGCGGTGAACTCCTGGAAGGAGAAGATTTCCTTGCCTTCGGGATGAGACCAGCCTTGTAAGGCCAGGAAATTGATGAGCGCCTCCGGCAGGTAGCCCTGCGACCGGTACCAAGAGACCGAGGTGGGATTCTTGCGCTTGGACATCTTAGAGCGGTCGGCGTTGCGCAGGACCGACAGGTGCGCGAACTCCGGCAGCGGCCAGCCGGAGGCCTGGCAGACGAGGATGTAATAGGGAACGCTCGATAGCCACTCCTCGGCGCGGATGACGTGGCTGATATGCATCGCATGATCGTCCATCGGGATCGCCAGGTGTGACGTGGGGAAGCCATCGGACTTGAGGATGATCTGATCGGTGAGGAAACGGTTCTCGAAGCTGACGTCGCCGCGGACGGCGTCGGGGAAGCTCACACGGCCGCCGTCGGGGATGCGCAGGCGCACGACATGCGGCGCGCCATCGGCCAGCAACTGCTGCACCTCCTCCTTGGGACGGCGCAGGCAGCGGCGCGAGTAGAGGTAGGGAACCTTGCGACGCTCGGCGTCCTTGCGCTCGGCGTCCAGCTCCTCCGGCGTGCAGAAGCAATTGTAGGCGCCGCCGCGCTGGACCAGAGCTTCGGCCTGCTCCCGGTAGAGCGGCAGGCGCTCGCTCTGCACGTACGGTCCGTAGGGTCCGCCCCGGGCCGGACCCTCGTCCGGGTCCAGGCCGACCCAGTGGAAGGCGTCGATCAGCAGGCCCACCGCCTCGGGAACGTAGCGGCGGCGGTCGGTGTCTTCGATGCGCAGGACGAACTGCCCATGATGCTGCTCGGCAAAAGCCTTGCAGAACATGGCAGCGTACACGTTGCCGATGTGCGGCTCGCCGGTGGGACTCGGCGCAATACGGGTGCGGACGGCAGATTCCATGGCTAGATTCCTCGTGTTCACTTCCGCGGTGTCTCCCCGGCTCGCTCGGTCTCCCAGCGCTCCCGCAGCGCGCGGGCCGAGGCGAACTGCTGCAGCAGCGCCTCACCGCGGCTCTCGGCGATCGCCTCCCGCCAGTCGGCGAGCTCGCTGAGCAGGCGGTCCAGCCAGGATACCAGCGCAACGCCGTTGGTCAGCGCCAGGTCGCGACCCTCTTCCGGCCGCGTCGCCGCCCAACGCGTCGCATCGTCGAACGGCTGTCCCGAGGTCCGTACCAGCTCGCGCCAGGCATCGCTGGCGCCGGCGAGGTTGGAAAGTGCTGCCGCCATAATGGTTGGGAGTTGCTCCACCCCAGCGACCCAGGCGTCGTGCTCCGCCGGGTCCACAAAGTAAGGAATGGCTCCAGCTACCTCGACGATAGCGCTCACGGTACCGACGTGGGCTTCCGTTGTTCCTGCCGACGTGGCGAGGCGCCAGGACCGTCCCCGAAAGAGTGCCGCGTCGGCGTGCTCAATGCCCGGAGCAGCGTTGACGAGCGGGTGACCGCCGACGAAGCCACTGCCGGCCGGCACGTTCCGGTCCGCGGCCTCTAGAATCGCCTGCTTGGTGGTCGCTACATCGGTGATCACCGTACCGGGGCGCAATGTTGCGCCAAATTCACTCAGGACCCGCGTCACCGCCAGCGGCGGCACGGCCAGCACGACCACCTCGGCGTCACTGAGCAGATCCGCCACGTCCCTCGTTCCCTCGCGGATGGCCCCGCGTCGCTTGGCCTCGTTCTGCACCCTTGCGCTGGTGTCGTAGCCGGTGACGTCTTCCCAGCCCTTCGCCGCCCGCAAGGCAAGGCCAAGCGACGCGCCCAGCGCGCCTAGCCCAATAATGCCGATCCGCATGCCGGAACGAGTCACTCGACCTGTAGGTCGGCGTGTGGCCCGGTGCTGAAGCGGTAGCCAAAGCCGCGCACGGTCGTTATGTACTCTGCGGGGCCCTCCGCATCCTCCAGCTTCTTGCGCAGGCGGCGCACGTGTACGTCGACTGTCCGTGTCTTGCCCGCGAACTCGTAGTCCCAGACGTCCTGCATGAGCTGATCGCGCGTAAAGAGGTGATTCGGCTCGTTTGCCAGCTTGACCAGTAGCTTGAACTCGATCGGCGTGAGCTGCACGCCGCTACCGTTTACTTCGACGTCGTGTCGAGCGAGGTCGATGACGAGGCCCGGGAACTCCAGGCGGGGACCTCCGCTGGCCGCGGCGCTAGGCCGGTTGCGCCCGGCTCGACGAAGCAGCGCGCGAATGCGGGCGATCAGTTCATCGAAGTCGAAGGGCTTCGCCACGTAGTCATCGGCTCCGAAGCGGAGCCCGATAGCCTTATCGGTTGCCTGCCCCTTGGCCGAGAGGAAGATCACCGGCACCTCCGACTCCTCGCGAATCGCCAGGCAGATGTTGAAGCCGTCGAGACCGGGCATGAGCACGTCCAGTAGGACTAGGTCAGGCTGCGTCTCGCGAAACGTCCGGATGGCGATCCGACCATCGGCGCATTGGCGAACGTCGTAGCCCTCTTCCTCCAGCATCTGGCGCACGACGTCACGGATGTCCGCATCGTCGTCAATGATGAGAATTCTCTCGCCGGCCATCACCCTTGCCTTTTCGTTACGCCGGCTCACAGCATGCACTGGACTGCTCGCCGGCTCCTGCCCCCTCAAGTCTGGCGCGGTCGCTGTGGCAATACGCTAGCATGGCGCGAGACGAAGTCGATGCAAGTACCTAGAAATGCCATTGTCATATGCTCCTTGCCTGGACCATCATCGCCCTGATCCTGTGCTCCGCGCTCTCCGTGCTGGCCTTGCTGCGCGGCGTGGCCGGACTGTTCGTCGCGAAGCGTTGGCTCTGGCGGCTGGAAGCCGTGAGCCTCGTCCTCGCCGGAGGCGCCGGCCTTGTCGGCGCCGTACTCGTTGGTCGCTTGTTACACTAAATTGTCTGTCATGCGAGATTTGCCGTGTTTCTGTAGGGGCGGGGCTTGCCCCGCCCAGGTGGGCGCCCCAAGGGACGCCCCTACATCCATCAACTGTCGCATGGCAGACCACTAGGTTACGATTGCCGACTGCCTCGCGCGGTACACGAATCGGGCGCCGCGACGACATCCTGCTCGATACGTTACCACCAATCATTGAGGGAAAATCGCCGGCACGCCTTCACGTTAACGGCTTGGCGCCGGCGCTGGCAAATTTCACGTGCTTCGTTGCATCGCTGCGACGAACGGTGACATCCGGGGCATGCACTCCGCTCTGGTGAAGCGCCGGCAACGGCGAGATGGCGGGCTGGCGTTGTACTATTGGGCCGGAAGCAAGGAGATCGCGTGTGCTCAAGTTAGGCGGCATCTATCCTCCGATTCCCACACCGTTTGCCGGCGACGGCGAGGTCGCGCTCCAGGACTTGCGGCGCAATCTGCGCGCGTGGTCGAGCACGGGGCTAGCCGGCTTTGTCGTCCTGGGCTCGAACGGGGAGTACGTCACGCTCAGCCGCGAGGAGAAGCTGACGACGATCAAGGTGACGCGAGAGGAAGTGTCCTCCGGCCAGGCAGTGATCGCCGGCACCGGGGACGAGTCGACGGCAGAAACCGTGTCCCTCTCTCGTGCCGCGGCCGGTCTGGGCGTGGACGCCGTGATTGTAGTAACGCCCCACTATTATCGCTCACGCATGGACGCCGCCAGCTTATTGGCGCACTATCGGGCCGTGGCCGACAGCTCCCCCGTCCCGGTAATGCTCTACAACGTGCCGGCCAACACCGGGATCGACATGCCGCCGGAGGTGGTGCTCCGTCTGGCTGAGCATCCCAATATCGCCGGCATCAAGGACAGCTCCGGGAATATCCCGGCCATGGCGGAGATATTGCGCTGTAAGCCGGATCGGTTCACGGTGTTCGCCGGCTCCGCGGGTTTCCTGCTGCCGGCGTTGGCGCTAGGCGCCGCGGGAGGCGTCGTGGCTCTGGCCAACGTTGCTCCCAAGGAGACGGTGGCGCTATTCGACGCCTTTCAAGCAGGCGACCTCGTTGGCGCTCGGGAGCGTCAACTGCGCTTGTTGCCGGTCAACCAGGCAGTCACCGCCCGCTGGGGCGTGCCGGCGCTGAAGGCGGCGCTCGACGCCCTGGGCTACTATGGCGGCCCGCCGCGACCACCATTGCTGCCGTTGGGGACTGCTGAGCGGGGGCAGTTGACGTCGATATTGGCCGGGGCCGGGTTGTTGGCGGCGGCGCCGACGTAACGGGCAACAGGGTTTCGATTCGTCCACGCTACTGGGCGCGGGAGTACCAGGGCGGCGACTGCCGTCTGCCGCCAGACCACGCGACTGCCGTCGGGACATTATGGTAGATCGCCTCCAGCTCCGGAGACGTTATCTCCTCTGGAGCCGATCGCTGCACCGCAGTGCCGTGCTCTGGCGGCAGACCGCAGTCGCCGCCCCCGGCGTTTCCGTACCCGCCGGCTCTACACAATGGCCGCGCGACCAATCATCAGGCTCCCGCCCTCCGCCGGACGAGCCGCGCGGTCCACCAGAGCAGCAGGCACGTGCCGACGCCGTACACCACGAGGAAGACGAGCCAGGGGCCCGGCATGTCGACGTGGGTCTTGCCAAAGGACTGGTGAAACCAGAGCAGCGGTTTGCCGGTCTGAAGCTGCACTTCCGCCAGCCCGCCGGCGCTCCACGGATTGGTCGCTGCCACCAGCTCGCCCACGTAGATGAGCCACGCCGGCGGCTGATCAATGAGCGACTGATGGGCTTGAAAGAGTATCGCGCTGAGCGGGGCCCAAAAGACCGCCCCCACCGGCAGACCCAGGGTCAACAGACCGGTCATGGCATAGGCAAAGGCGCTCGCTCCCCGACTGGTACGGAACAAGGCGGACGACCAAAGGCCGAGGCTGCCGAAGAGCAACGCGCTAAAGATGAGCATGAGGAACGCGACCAGCAGCTCCTGGATTCCTACGCCCCCCATCAGGAACGCGAGGCTTTGCAAGGGCAGCGCGGCGAGGAGCAGCAACGCCACGTAGGCCAGGCCGGAGCCGAGTTTGCCGAGAACGATTTGCGCAGGACGAAGCGGCGTAATCAGCAGCAGGTCGTAGGTTTGGCGCTCCCGCTCATCCGCGATTGCGCCCACGGTCTGCCCGGGCGTGATGGTGCAGACGAAGAACAGCTCGACGCCGACGACGAGTGGAAAAAAGGCGCCGCCGACCGCTGCGCCATCGGCGGCGCTGCTGTCGAACTGGAGCGTGGTGGCGGCCACCTGGAAGACACTCAGAAAGAAGGCGCCTACCACGACCAAGAAGAAGGTCAGCAGCGCGACGCGACGACCGCTCCGCAACCCGCCGCGCAGTTCGCGGACCAGGATCGGGTTCAACTGGCGCGTCATGAAGACAGAGGCCCAGTCACACGCATGAACACCTCTTCCAGGTCAGTGTGGTCCTCGCGCAGACCCACCACTGGCAGCCCGGCGGCGACAAGCTGGGCCAGAACCTGTGCCAGCGATGCGTCGTCGCCCGCAAAGGAACACTGCAACACGACGCGCCCAGGCTCTTGACGGATCGTGACTCGCCGCAGCTCTGGGACGCGCTCGGCAAGATCCGGTGGGATCTCCGCCGGGGCGATCATCTCGATGACGATGCGTCGTCCCACACGGGCCTGGTGCAGGACATCGGGCAAGGCGCCTTGGGCCACCAGCCGGCCCCGCTCCAGGATAGCCACGTGGCTGCAGATCTCGGCCAGGTCGGACAGGATATGCGAGCTCAAGAGGATGGTCTTGCCGAATTGCTGCAACTCTTGCAGCAGGTCGCGAAGCTCCACACGGGCGCGGGGGTCGAGACCCGCGGCCGGTTCATCGAGCACCAGCACCGCGGGGTCGTGCAGCAGGGTGCGCGCCAGCGCCAGGCGCTGATGCATGCCCCGCGATAGGCTGTATACGTAACTGTCACGTTTGGCCGTGAGGTCCACCAGCTCCAGTAAGTCGGAAATCGTCCCCGGCCGGGCGCTCGGCGGCAATTCGTAGCAGCGCGCGTAGAAGTCGAGATACTCCCAGACGCGCAGCTCGTCGTACGAGCCCGGTGTGTCGGGCATGTACCCGAGCGACATCTTGATCGCTCGACGGTTCTGCCGTACGGACTGCCCACGCACGTGTACATCCCCCGAAGCGGGCGCGAGCAGCGTGCAGATGATACGGATGATGGTGGTCTTCCCGGCGCCATTGGGGCCGATCAGTCCGAAGATCGCCCCGTCAGGAACCTGGAAGGAAACGTCGTCAATCGCCGTGAGTCCCGCGTAGCGATGGGTGACGCTCCGCAGCTCGATTGCGGTCACGGACGGACTCCGGCCGCGTCGACATCCAGCGTTTGGAGATTCTGCCGCCCATTCCCACCGGTGAACTGGACGCGGAGTAGACCCCGGGCATCGACGTACAGGCCGGGCTGAGCGACGGTATTCGTTCCGGCGCCGAAGCCGGGCTGCACGTCCCAACGATCGGCCGACCAGTTGAAGAGGGCGATGGCGATTGGCGCGCCGGAGGCGCCGGCGGCCGGGCCGTTGGCTCCGCCAGGAAAGGCCACACGAAGGTGCAAGGCGGTCCATCTGGTCGACGCTACGTTGATCGGCAAGGTGAATTGAAAGGTGGCGACGCTGCCCAATGGCAGCCAGGGCGTGTAGAGCGGAGGCGCGATGCCGCTATTCTCCAATAGGTCTCGGCGCGCGAAACCGTAGGGCACGCCGACCTGACCCGAGTCCGTAGCGATGGGCACACTCACCACGTGCAGCGTGAGGTCATGCTCGTGTGCGCGATGCCCTTGTACCGCTACCGGAAACGGCGGGCTCGAGCTGAAGGCGAGCACCCTTGGCCCCATGGCCACGCCCGCCACCGACGCCGCGCTGCTCGGGCTGCTCCAACTCGAGGAGCCGCCGCCGCCGTTCAAGACGCTGTCGACCAGGGACTGCCGGCGGCGCGACTCGACGGTGTTTCCACCTGGGGCCGGCGGCAACCCCAGATTTCGAGCGAGGGGCAACACCGCGCCGCTCAGGACGACGCGCACCTCCCGCTGCTGGCCCGGTTGCAATTCAGGCAAGGTCGCCGTGTCCCCGCCGATGGCGAGCAGTACGTCCTCCAGTGGCTGCGCACTGACGTTGCGAATCCATCCGGAAACGGTCGTACCGGAGAGAGTGAGGGAGGTTTCAAGGGGCGGTGGGGACGAACTTACCCCTATTGCCCGGAATGCCTGGATCGTCCATTTTTCCACGGTGACGTTGCCCAGCGATACCGTCCCGCCATCGGCAAGGATGGTAACCGCTGGCGACCGCCCGCCGCGCAACTCGAGCGGAGCGACGGCAAGGTCGGCGTCAAGGCGCACGTCATAGGTGGCCCGGCCGGGAGAAAACACCCCGATGCTGGACTGTAGCTGGGTGGCTGCTGGCTGCTGGCTACTGGTGGCCACCGTGACGGTATTAATGATGATGTCGGTTCCCTTGATCTGGCGCGCCAGCGCGTAGGAGCCGGCGGAAAACAGGAGGCTAATCACCGGAATCGTGATCCAAAGCAGCTCGCGGCGATCAATCCGTCCAAGCGCCACGTAACTGATCGGGCCTACCGTCAGGACGTAGCTAAAGATCAATAGGGCCAGGAGACGCCCCGAGGGGAGCACCGTTTGGGGAAGATAATAGACCGGATCGTTGCCCGGCGGGCCGTTGAAGCTCGCTACGTTCGCCGCGAGGACGCCGCCAGGCGTTGCTCGGTTCCCCACCAGGATGCGGTCCCACAGCGCGACCGCGCCGGCGCCGTCGGTCAGGGCCGGCGCGGTCGCGCCCAGGGCGACAAAGGTGACCCAGCCACGCCCAAGCGGGCGATCTACCACGAGCGGCACGTCGTTGAGGCGCAGTCGAACGATGGCCCCGGCGACGGGACGGCTCAACGCCACGAGGACAGTGCTGTCGGCCGCATCGCTGCCCCACCTCGTCAGTGCCGGTCGGGCATCCACGGTTTCTGACCCCGCCAGCTCAACTGGAGCGATGTTCGTCAAGCCGGCAATGGTCTGCGCCGCTCCTAGGCCGCCGGCAAGGATGAGCTGTCCCCCCGCGTCGACCCAGGCGGTGAGCGCTTGGCGCTGCTCGGTTGACAGCGACGTCGTTGCTACGTTGTCGAGCAGGAGGACATCCGCGTTCGACAGGCCCGAGCTGTTGGTTGGGTAATCATTGAGCGATAGGTGGGCAACCGCGATCGCGCCCCCAAACTGGCGGCGTCCGCGCAGGATGTCGAGGGCGGTACCGGAAGGCGATACCACGCCGTACAGGAAGTCTTGTCGGCTCAGCGGGCTCAGCGAAATGGACTGCTCGAGCAGAGTCCGCGACCCCTGGCTCAGCACGACCGTGCGTGTGGTCGCTCCGGTCAGAGCTGGCGCTGTGAAGGAAAGCAGCTTTCGAGAGTGCGTGGGCAAGCTCGCTGTCACACCATAGGTAGCGGCCAACGGACTGGCGCTGTCCTGGTGCAAGGAAATGGTTCCAACAACGGGCTGCCCCTCGTTTGTCGCGATAGCCTCAACCGGCAGCCACCCGCCAACCTTGTAATAGCCGTCGAATCCGGCTCGCACTTGCAACGACAGCGACGGTGTCGCCGTTGCCACGGGTTGTGGCGGGGCGCCGGCCGCGCTCGTCGACGCCGCGGGCGCCACGAAGGCGAGCAGCAGGAGCAGCACGCCGATGCAGTGCCGCCGCCGCCGCGTTGATTCCTTCACATGACGAGTCTACAGCATGCCCGTCTGCCAGAGTTCCCGAGTGGTGGTGAGCCGCCGTGGGTGCACCATGACGCCTTGCACCAAACGGGCAGCGTGCGGAGCGCGGGCGTCCCGCCCGCCCCGGCTGGACAGCACGCCGGCCAGTCGCCGGGCTGTCAGAGCGCCCGACAGCGGTGTCCACCGGGGCGGGCGGGACGCCCGCGCTCCGTGGCGCAGCCAGCCGACTTGACAGGTTCTCGTCCAGGGCTATTGCTGCTAGAATGGGGCCGCGAACAGTTCTGCAGCACGTTGGGATGGCGATGCTCTTTCACCTTGGCGACCTGATGCGCCGCCAACATTACGTCCAGGCGCTCGCCGTCATCCGGTTGGCGGCCGGACTGGTCGCGGGGACCGGGTTAGCCGCCGCCATGCTCGTTGCCAGCCCACAACCGGAGGGACGGTGGCTGCTCGGCATGCCGGTGCTCCTGACCGCCGTCAATCTGGCAGTGGTCTGGCGAAGCAGTCGCCAGCGGATCGACCGCTGGCTCGTGCCGCTGGCGCTGTTTGACATGGCGCTGATCTGGGGGCTGCTCTTCGTCACCGGGGGCATCGCCAGCCCCTTGGAGCTGCTGTTTCTGTTCCCTATCGGGCAGGTGGCGATCGGAGCGTCGGCGCTGGCGGCCCTCCTGGTGGCCGGGTTGTGCGCAGTCGCCTACAGCGCATTTCTGGTGTATCCGCTGGGACTTTCCGGGCTGCTCAGCGTGAGCGGCGCCCAATTGCTGCACCTGGCCTCGTTCAATGTCATCGTGTCGGACATGTCCTTTGTCGCGTTCGCGGTGGCGGCCGGCCAGACCGGACAGGCGTTGCGTCGCCAGGAGGGACGGCTGCTGGATCGGAGCAGTCGCTTGCGGCGCACCGTAGGGACGCTCGCCAGGCTTGCTCGCATCACGGCGCGCGAGACCGAATTGCCGCCTATCCTGGAGGCGGTGCTGGAGACGACCACCTTGGAGCTGGGCGTTGAGCGTGCGGCGGTAGTGCGACGATCGAGCACGAGCGCGGCGTTGGAGGTGCTGGCGGCCTGCGGCTTTGGGAAAGCGCCGGAGGATCTGAACGATGTCGCGGCAGCACTGTCCAAGGGCTCGCTCGTCGACGAGGCGCTCCGCAACCGGCGAAGGTTCACCACCCAGCGGCGCCTTCGCCGTTCGCGCAACGCGGCGACAGCGCGCCAGGAGGATGCGCCGGGGGCGGCGGCAGCGCCACTGTTGGTCGGCGACCTATGCCTTGGCTGCCTCTACGTGGACGCCGGTCAGCATTCCTATCGCTGGACGGACGACGCCCTTCAGCTCTTGGAAACATTCGCCGACCTAACCACCGTATCCCTGGACAACACCCGGCTCTACAGCGGGTTGCTGGCTGAAAAGTCCAAGCTGGAAGCCACGATGGGGGCGGTGACCGATGCGCTCCTCATCTACGAGCCCGGTGGTCAGGTGCTGCTCGCCAATCAACCGTTCCGGACCCTGCTGTCTCTATCGACTCGGGGGCCCGAGTTGACGATCGACCAGTTGTGCGCGCACATCGCGCAGAGCGCGGGGCTTGGGTTGTCCGGCGTTGTGCAGTCACCCCGTGAGCTCTTTGAGGCGGGCGCCGCGGAGATTGAGCTCGGCCAGCCCGCGCGCGTGCTGCAGCGTCGCGGCAAGGTCGTCTACGATGAGTCTGGTCAGATACTGGCGACTGTGCTGACCTTTCACGACGTGACGGAAGAGCAGCAGGCAGAGCGCCTGCGTGAGGAGATCCTGGCCACCGTCTCGCACGAGCTGCGCACTCCCCTAACGTCGATCAAGGGTTATATCCAGATCTTCGAGCGCCGTCATATGCGGGCTGAGCCGGTGGCTTCGCCGCACGAGCTACGCCTGGTCGTGGAACAGGTCGACCGTCTGATGGCGCTCGTGGACGACTTATTGGATGTCTCCTACCTTCCTGGGCGACGTGTGCCGTTGCAGCGACGCGAGATCGATCTCGCGTCGCTGGCCCAGCAGCGCGTCGCCGCGGCGTCGGGCGCCACCGGACGCGCCATCGCGCTCGACGTCCGCGCGGATCTGGCGTGCGGTCCCTGGGACGCCCCAAAACTGGGTCAAGTATTGGACAACCTCTTGACCAACGCCGTGAAGTATTCCGACCCCGACTCGCGCATCAGCGTCGAGCTGCATAGCCGCTCGGGATTGGTAGAGCTGATGGTGAAAGACGAGGGCGTTGGCGTCGCCCCCGAACATTTGGGCCATCTGTTTGACGCCTTCTATCGGGTGGATAGCACCACCACGCGCCGTACCAGCGGCTTAGGGCTGGGACTCTACCTCTGCAAACGCATCATCGAGCAGCACGGTGGCCACATGCACGTTCAGAGCATTCCCGGGGCAGGGAGCGTGTTTGGCTTCTCCTTGCCGGTGGTGCGGCGGCTGGAGACCGCCGGCGCTCCGCGACTCGCGGCGGGCGCCGGCGTCTCCTCGGCTAATGGATGAAGCTGACCCCCCAGCCGGTGTGCGCCCAGCGATAGGTCACGGCGCCGGCGTACGGGAAGTCCATTTCGCTCACCTGGAACCAGCCCACGGAGCCGACCGCGGTCACGTAGGCAACGTGGCCGGCGCCCCAGGCGCCCTGCACGCCCGGCTGGAAAACGGCAACCGCGCCAACTGCCGGACTACCGTCGACCCGAAAGCCATCCGCCACTGCCGCGGTGCTCCAATACCAGGCATTGCCATTGACGCTGTACCCAATATCAGGTCGCATGTGCGCCGCCCACCAGGTACACATGCCCCAGGGGTACGCCGAAGCTTCGGCGACACCGCTGCCTGTGGGCGCTGCCATCGCCGCGGCGATGAGCACCCCAACGAACCATCTGCGCAAGGTTCCCCTCCTCAGGGCCTCGAAGCCGTCGAACACGCCCCGAGGCCACTGGGAGGTTGCCAACCCTCGCAGAAGCCGCCGGTTCGCGCCTCGCTGCGAGGCAGTTTGCCGTCGGCGCTGTCTGGCGAGCGGCGTTCCCAGGAACGCTGCACAGACAACGCGCGCAGTGTACAGAGGATGGACGGAGGGCCGGCGCGAACCCCCCTGATGGTACTAGAGCCGGGGAGCCGGGGAGCGGAGGAGCAAGGGAGAGTGGGGCCGGTCCAACGGACGGCTAATCTGAGTCATTCCACCCACTGCGTCCCATGCTCACTGCCCCTCTGCCCCTCTGCCCCTCTGCTCCCCTGCTCCCCGGCTCGCTACACGTATCCCCTCTGGCAGAGGAGCTCGCCGGTCAGAACGGCGCCGCGAGCAGCGCCCATGCGCGTGTTGTGGGATACGAGGACCCACTTGAGGCCGTTGGGAAGGGCGTCGTCGGCCTCCACCCGGCCGACGACGGTTGCCATTCCGTGGTCGGTATCCCGATCCAGGCGCGGCTGCGGCCGGAATGGGTCATCGCGAACGACGATGGGACGGCAGGGAGCCGAAGGCAGGCTCAATCCCGCGAGGTCGCCGGCGAAGCCGGCGAATGACTGTCGCGCGGCGTCGACGGAGCAAGGGCGTTCAGTGGAGACAAACACCGCCTCGGTATGGCCGTCGCGCACGTTGACCCGGGTGCAGGTGGCGCCGATCGTCAGGGGTGAAGGCTCGATCGCGCCGTCGCGGAGCGTGCCGAGAATCTTGCGGACCTCGCGGCGGACCTTCTCCTCTTCCTTCGGGATATACGGGATGATGTTGTCGAGAATGTCCAGTGCGACGACGCCTGGGCTTCGGCCGGCGCCCGATATGGCTTGCATCGACACCATCAGCACGGTCTGGAGGCCGACGGCGTCGACGATCGGCTTCAGGGTGATGGCAAGGCCGGTCGTGGTGCAGTTGCAGATGGGGATGATGTAGCCGCGCCAGCCGCGCCGCTTGCGCTGCTCTTCCAGCAGCGGCAGGTGCGCGGAATTGACGCCGGGGATGACCAGCGGGACATCCGGTTCCATCCGGAAGGCGGATGCCGTGCTGACCACCGGCACGCGCTGGGCCAGCCTGGGCTCGAGCTCGCGAGCGACGTGGCCTTCTTCCACCCCCGTGAAGACGAGGTCCAATCCGTCGGGGTCGAACGTCTCGGCGTCTTCAACCGGCAGGTCCTCGAACGACGAGGGAATCGCCTCCTCACAGAGCCAGCGTGACGCCCCGGTGTCGGGGGCGCGCAGCGCGTCGACGTAGCGCTTCCCCGCCGAACGCGACGACGCGGCCAGGCGGGTCACCTCGAACCAGGGATGCTTATCGAGCGCGACCAGGAACTGCTGACCAACAATGCCGGTCGCTCCTATCACCGCCACGCGCAACGTCATGGTGCGTTCCTCCCTGTATTCTGACCGCTGCCCACACCGCTCGACAGCACCTCCGAAGTGTAGCGCGTTCCTGGGTTGAGGTCGCTGCCGGAATCGGGGCCAAACGCACAGCACCGGAGCACAGGGCTTGTCCCCGTGCTCCGGTGCTTCGAGAGCTACACTCGGCTGGTTTGAATCGGTTCCAGACAGATCCGCCTACTGGCAAGCAGCCGGTGCCGGCTTCTCGTCGCTGACAGCCCGACCGATGTCGGGCCGATCAGTCTACCTGCCATTCTCCAAACAGCAGGGTGGAATACAACCTTGGCGTCGCGTGCTCCCTTCTGCTGCTGAGGCCGGCGGTCCCGCCCGGAAACGGCGCCTACAGCTCGACGGATCGACTGTAGTGTCCGGCATCTACACCGTACCACTTTGCGCCCATCATGGTCAACTCCTGGGCAATGGCCATCCCCATCTTGACGCCTGGATCGGTCGCTGCGACACTCGCCATTGCGATGGCAGATGGGGGGGACAGGACTGGACACACTGGCGCGGCGCGTCGGCGCGATTATGGCCGGCGCGATTGGTCGGGGCTGCATGCCCGGAGGAGTAGTGCTGGCCTGGAGCGATGGGCAGGTGCTCTTGCACGAGGCCTATGGGAACGCCGTCTTGTGGAAGGACGGAGAAACCCGGCTGGAGGAGCCGGTGCCGGCGACCACGGCCACCATCTACGACTGCGCCTCGCTGAGTAAGCTGTTCACCGCCACCTGCGTCATGCGCCTAGTGGAACGCGGCGCCGTCGAGTTGGATAGCCCGGCGGCCCGCTACGCTCCGGGGTTTGGCTCTAATGGCAAGGCAGCGATTACCGTGCGCCAACTTCTGGCGCACGTGGGTGGTCTACGATCCGGCATACAGCTCTGGCGCGTCGACGAGTCGCCTGCCCGCCGACTGGAGCGCGCGCTGTCGATCGCTCCCGACCATCCCCCGGGGACGTTCTTTCTCTACAGCGACATGGGCGCCATCGCGCTCGGCGCTGTCGCCGAGCGCGCCGGCGGGAGGACATTGGACCGCCAGGTGGCCGACGATGTCGCCGGGCCGTTGGGTATGGCCGACACCGGCTACCGGCCCGACGTCGCCCTGCTGCCGCGCATCGCCGCTACCGAGTACCAACCCCACGAGGCCGGGCGTGACATGGTGCGCGGAACGGTGCATGACGAAAATTCCTGGTCGCTGGGTGGGGTCGCTGGTCACGCCGGGCTATTCAGCACCGCCGCCGATCTGCTGCGCTTTGCCCGCTGCCACCTCAACGGCGGCACGCTGGACGGCATCACCATTCTCCAACCTGAGACTGCCCGAGAGATGCAGACACTGCAAACGGGTTACCTGCTGTCGGGTGCACGGCGCGGTCTGGGCTGGGAGCTGGACCAGCAATACTACATGGGCAAGCTGCGCGCCCCGACCACCTTTGGGCACACCGGCTTTACTGGCACGTCACTGGTCATGGCCCCCAGCAGCCGGGCCATCGTGGTCCTGCTGTGCAACCGAGTTCACCCGACGCGCAACGGCCCGCCGTTCAATCCAGTTCGGGAGGCCGTCGCCGACGCGGTGGCGGAGGCGATCGGCGTGGCGCCATCTGGGAGTTGAGATGGGGCATGCGCACGGAGCGCGGGCGTCCCGCCCGCCCCGGCTCTCCAGTATGCGGCTCAGCCGCCGCACTGGTACCGTGCTCCCAGCGGTGGCCACCGGGCGGGCGGGACGCCCGCGCTCCGTGGGTGAGACACGTTCGCCTGATTCAGGGTTCGCCGTGCTCGTTATTTTGCAACGGAGAGTGAGGGGAGAACCGTGCTAGTCTGTCGCTTCTCTGCCGGTGCGGGGCCGGCCCAGCTTGGCGTTGTGGTCAACGACCAGGTGTTCGCACTACCGGGTGAGACCGTCACTTCGCTGGTCAAGCAGCTTGAAGGATTGGCCGAATCAGCCCGGACGCGGTTGGAGGCGGCTGCCTCAGGCACGGCGGCGTGCTCCTGGCCGGATCTGTCGAGCGCGAGCGGACCGGGGGACTACCGACTTCTGGCTCCGCTCGACGAGCAGGAGGTCTGGGCGGCCGGCGTTACCTACCGGCGCAGCGCCGAGGCTCGGGAGGAGGAATCGCAGGGCAGCGGCATCTACGATCGGGTCTACGCCGCCGAACGTCCGGAGATCTTTTTCAAGGCGGCCGCGAGCCGCACTGTTGGTCATGGAGAAGCTATCTACATTCGCAGTGACGCGCGCTGGAACGTCCCCGAGCCGGAGCTGGCCTTGCTGGTTGGGCCGGGAGGCGGCATCGTCGGGTACACCGCCGGCAACGACGTCAGCTCGCGCGACATCGAGGGCGAGAACCCCCTGTACTTGCCGCAGGCCAAAGTGTACGCCCGATGCTGCGCCCTGGGGCCGGCCATCGTCCTGGCGGACGGCGGTCCGGACCCGACCAGCTTGACGATCCGTCTGGAAATTCGTCGCGGCGGCGGCGCAGCGTTCGCCGGCGAGACCAGCACCGCCCAGATGAAGCGGACGCCGGAGGAGCTGGTGCGCTACCTCGTCCGCGACAACGTCTTCCCGGGCGGCGTCTTTCTGTTGACCGGGACCGGGATCGTGCCCCCGGATGACTTCACGCTGGAGGCCGGTGACGACGTGCGCATCAGCATCGACGGCGTCGGACTGCTGCGCAATCGGGTCGAGCGGTCCCCCGGCGTTGCGATCAAGTAAGCGGGGCGCTGCCGGGAATGGCGGACCCGCGGAGGTATACGATCCCATCGCTCGCTTCTATGACCTTGATCATGCTGGTTTCGAAGACGATCTGGAGTTCTATCGCCAATTTGCGCGCGCCTCGCCCGGTCCCATCCTCGACATTGGAGTAGGGACGGGCAGGGTTGCCGCTCCCCTGGCGCGCGATGGGCGCCACATTGTCGGCGTCGACATCTCGCGTCAGATGCTGGCCCGGGCGAAACGACGACTCTCCCAGGAGGGAGTGGCTGAACGCGTCACCCTGGTTGAAGCTGACGCCGCGAGCTTCGTTTCCTCGCAGCGTTGCGGCCTGGCGCTGTTCACGCTCAACACCTTCTCGCACATGCTGCGCTTGCCGGAGCAGATGGCCGCCCTGACCAACGTGCGGCGCCACCTGTTACCTGGCGGCCGCCTCCTGATCGACCAGTGGAATCCTCACGCCTCGTCGGCGCCCGATAGCTCTGGTCAGTGGGTATTCGGCTATCGACGCCAGGATGTCGACGGCCGCTGGGTGATGCAGTCCGTATCCAGTGTGGCAGAGCCGTCGGAGCAGATATTGCAGACGACGGTGGTCTACGACGAGGAGCTACCGTTCCGGACGGAGCGGCGGCGAGCGCGAAGGGCGAAGGGGAACGTCGGTCGGCCGACAGCGACGCCGCGTCGGACAGTGGTGTCGCTGCAACTGCGCTATTTCTACCGATTTGAGGTAGAATGGCTGTTGCTGGCGTCGGGTTATGAGCTGGAGGTGGTCTTCGGTACGTACGACCTCGATCTCTATACGACCGGCGCGCCGCGATTGATCTGGCTGGCGCGCAATTCCGTGCAAAGTGAATGAATTGCTTTCAGGCGCTTGGGGGTTGGAGTTGACCTCTGAGCGCCTAAAGTGGTATGATGTTCGTTCTGGGGCTCGCGGGGCGAGCCCTGGTTTGTCATCTTTGCCGTTAAGCGAGGGGTGAGACGTTGGCTGATCGCGTCCGGTTTGGTAAGGCTCCCGAGATTCTCCCAATCCCAAATCTTATCCGGACCCAGATCGAATCATATGGCGATTTCGCGGGTGCGACCTGGCGAAAGGTGGAGGCCGAGCGGCAACGGGCGATTGCCGACGGGCTCCCAGACCCGGGGAACCACGCACCCTTCGCCCTCAAGGAGTTGTTCCGCGAGATCTCGCCCATAACGGATTTCACGGGGCGCAGCTACGAGTTGCGTTTCATCGTGCCGGACGAGCCCTTCGGCAAGCCAAAGTACACCGTCGCCGAATGCCGCGAGCAGGATCGCACCTACTCGGCGCCGCTGCGGATCAAGTCGACGCTGCTCATCAAAGAGACTGGTGAGATCAAAGAGCAGGACATCTACTTCGGCGAGTTCCCGATGATGACCGAGCAGGGCACGTTCGTCATCAGCGGGACCGAGCGGGTGGTCGTGTCGCAGTTGGTTCGTTCCGAAGGCGTGTACTTCACGCTTGATACGGACGCGACCTCTGGCCGGCAACTGTGCCAGGGCAAGGTGATCCCCAGCCGGGGGGCCTGGCTGGAGTTCGAGACATCCAACAAGGACTTGCTGTCGGTCAAGATCGATCGCAAGCGCAAGATCCCGATCACGACATTCTTGCGTGCCGTCGGCATCGGTGACAATCAGGCGCTGCGGGAGCGGTTCGCGGATGTCGATACCAATCCCGAACATCGTTATATCGACGCCACCATCGACAAGGACCCGTCTAAGACGACGGAAGACGGCCTGATCGAGGTGTACAAGCGCGTCCGGCCCGGCGACCCACCGACGCTGGAGAACGCGCGCAGCCTCATGAACAACACCTTCTTCAACGAGCGCCGCTACGACCTGGGGCGCGTCGGGCGCTATAAGGTCAACAAGCGTCTCGGTCTTGGTATGGTCAAGCAGCTGCGCACGCTGGACGAGGACGACATCGTGGCCATGGTCAAGATGCTCATCCGGCTGAACAATGGCGACGGTCGTGGCGACGACATCGACCATCTGGGCAACCGGCGTGTGCGCGCCGTCGGCGAGCTGATCGAGAAGCAATTCCGGATCGGCCTGTCTCGCATGGAGCGGGTCATTCGGGAGAAGATGACCATTCAGGACGCGGCAACGGCGACGCCCAGTGCGATGATCAACATTCGACCCGTGGCCGCCGCGCTGCGCGAGTTCTTCGGCGGTAGCCAGCTCAGCCAGTTCATGGACCAGACGAACCCGCTCTCGGAGCTGTCGCACAAGCGCCGGCTGTCGGCGATGGGGCCGGGCGGCCTCAGCCGCGACCGCGCCGGCTTCGACGTGCGCGACGTCCACCATTCCCACTATGGTCGCATCTGCCCGATTGAGACTCCGGAAGGTCCCAACATCGGGCTGATTGGTCAGCTCGCGACCTACGCTCGCATCAATGACTTTGGCTTCATCGAAACGCCGTACCGACGAGTCATGCACAAGGTCGATAGCGCGAGTCCCGAGCTGCTCGATCGCCGGCTCAACGAGGATGTCGTGGATGAGCAGGGCGCGCTCGTTGCTGCTACCGGCGCACGAGTCGATGAGGCGCTGCGGCAGCGCATCGCGCTCTTGCCTGTGCGAGAGCTGGAGGTCGTCCCATACGTCGCCGCGGCTATCGACCCGGCGAAGGATTTCCTATCCGCCGACACCGAGGAGGTCTACACCATCGCCCAGGCGAACGCGCCGCTGAGCGAGCATCGCGAGTTCGTCGAAGAGCGGGTGGCTTGCCGGCATGGCGAAGATTTCCTGCAGGAGGAGCCGCCCCGCATCGACTACATGGACGTGTCGCCAAAGCAGATCGTCTCTATCGCCGCCGGCCTCATCCCGTTCCTGGAACACGATGACGCCAACCGGGCGCTGATGGGATCGAACATGCAGCGGCAAGCGGTCCCGCTGGTGAAGCCGGAATCTCCCCTGGTTGGGACCGGCCTCGAGAAGCAAGCGGGGTACGACTCCGGCCAGGTGCTCCTTTGCGAGCGGGATGGCACGGTCGTCGAGGTCACCGCGCGGTTCGTCGACGTGATCGACGACGATGGCGACCGCCAGCACTATCCGCTGGTCAAGTTCCTGCGCTCCAACAATGCGACCTGCATCAACCAGCGGCCGATCGTCGACAAGGGCGATCGCGTCGTCAAGGGGCAGCCGCTGGCGGACAGCCTTTCCACCCAGAATGGCGAGCTGGCGCTGGGCGACAACGTGCTCGTGGCCTTCATGTTCTGGGAGGGCGGCAACTACGAGGATGCCATCATCCTCAGCGAGCGCGTGGTGCGCGAGGATAAGTTCACTTCCATCCACATCGAAAAGCACGAGGTGGACGCCCGAGACACCAAGCTGGGTCCGGAGGAGATCACGCGCGAGGTCCCCAACGTCGGTGAAGAGAGCCTGCGCAATCTGGACGAGCGCGGCATTGTCTACATCGGGGCCGAAGTTCAGCAAGGGGACATTCTCGTCGGCAAGATCACTCCTAAGGGGGAGACCGAGCTGACGGCCGAGGAGCGGCTCCTGCGCGCCATCTTTGGCGAGAAGGCGCGGGAAGTGAAGGACACCTCGCTACGGGTGCCGCACGGCGAGCACGGCAAGGTGGTCGCCGTCAGCGTCTTTTCGCGCGACCAGGGGCACGACTTGCCCCCCGGCGTCAACCAGTTGGTGCGGGTCGGGATCGCCCAGAAGCGCAAGATCTCGGCCGGCGACAAGATGGCGGGCCGGCACGGCAATAAGGGCGTCATCTCGCGCATCCTGCCGATCGAGGATATGCCCTTCCTACCCGACGGCACGGCGGTGGACATCATCCTCAACCCTCTGGGCGCCCCGGCGCGTATGAACCTGGGGCAGATTCTGGAAACGCACCTGGGCTGGGCGGCTGCTCAACTCGGCTTGAAGGTGGCCTCGCCGGTGTTCGACAGCGCCTCGGAGGACCAGATCAAGGATCAGATCCGTCGCGCCTGGCTAACCAGCCATGGGGAAGACGCGGGTAGCGAATTGTCAGGGGACTTGGAGGCCCGACTCGACCAGAACTGGCGGGAGCTCATCGCGCCGGCCCTGGCCGCCGCCAGCAGCGCCTCGGTCGATGGGGCCGACGGCGCGGTCAACGGAGTCGACGTCGACCGTACGGTCACCGGCGTGAATGGGACCAACGGCCACGCCTCGTCCGTACTGGCGCTGGCAGACCAGCGAGGCCAGACCTTCCGCGGCATCGATCTGCCGACGGCGCTGGCGGGGAAGTCGGTGCTCTACGATGGCCGTACCGGCGACCCGTTCGATGAGCCGGTCGCCGTGGGGATGATCTACATGATGAAGCTCCATCACCTGGTGGAGGACAAGATTCACGCGCGGAGCACGGGCCCTTACTCGATGATTACGCAGCAGCCGCTGGGTGGGAAGGCACAGTTCGGTGGCCAGCGCTTCGGCGAGATGGAGGTCTGGACGCTGGAAGCCTACGGAGCAGCGAACATCCTGCAGGAATTGCTGACCGTCAAGTCGGACGACGTCATCGGTCGCGTGAAGACATACGAAGCCATTGTCAAAGGTGAGGAAATCATGGAGCCAGGCGTTCCCGAGAGCTTCAAGGTGCTGGTGAAGGAATTGCAGAGTCTCGGTCTGGCCGTAGATGTCCTCAACGACAATGACGAGACCGTGCCGCTGCTGGACGACTCCAATAATGAGCCGGTATCGGCGTTGGAAGACATTAATCTCAGTCGGTGGGAGCGCTGAGACGCTCCCACCAGCTATCAGCCGTCAGTTGTCAGCTATCAGCAGGCTGGCGGCTGAGTCAGCTGTGGCATGGCGGCGTTCCCTTTTCGAAAATGGCTAAGCGTGGTTGCCGTGTATGTTCAATGTTCGCTATCTCCCCTATCTGCTGTTTGGCGCCCGGCGCGGGTGCTGGCTGCTGATAGCTGATAGCTGATAGCTAGGAGCCCCTCGTGTTGGAAGTCAACGGTTTCACCGGTATTCGTATCAGCCTTGCCTCTCCGGAGCAGATCCGCTCCTGGTCGTACGGCGAGGTGACCAAGCCGGAGACAATCAATTACCGCACGCTCAAGCCCGAGAAGGACGGCTTGTTCTGCGAGCGCATCTTCGGTCCGACTAAGGACTGGGAATGCTACTGCGGCAAGTACAAGCGCGTTCGCTACAAGGGCATTGTCTGCGACAAGTGCGGCGTGGAGGTCGCTCGCGCCAAGGTGCGGCGCGAGCGCATGGGCCACATCGAGCTCGCGTCACCGGTGAGCCACATCTGGTATTTCAAAGGCACCCCCAGCTACCTGGGCATCCTGCTCGACGTGACGCCGCGCAACCTGGAGAAGATCCTCTACTTCGCCAACTACATTGTGACGAAGATCGATGAGGATGCGCGTCGGGAGGCGCTCGGCCATTCCATGGCGGACATGGAAGAGCGGGTCGGCTCCATCCAGAACAGTCGCGAAGAGCGGCTCATCGAGATCGAGGAGCTCTACGAGCAACGCCGCTCCGATCTGGAGGCCGGGTTCGAGCGCGACCAGGAAGCGTTCGGTCGCCGGCGCGAGGAGCTGCCGGAGCGCGTCAGCACGGCGCGGCAGGCGCTGCTCGATCAACTCGAGGCCGTGCGCGGTGGAGAAGCGACCGCGGATATCATCTTTGAGCCAACCGGCATGGTGGTCGTGCCCGCGGGTGAAACGGTCGACGATCAGCACCTCGAAGCGGCACGCGCGGAAGTGGACCGGTGGGCGCAGGCGGAGGAAGCCAAGCTCGCGGCGGACGCAACAAAGAGCCAGACCGATCGTCAGAACAAGCTGGAGCGCTTCCGGATGGAGGCGGACAACGAGATCAAGAACGTCGACCGCAAGATCGAGACCGAGGCGATCGACGAGCGGGACCGGGCGACGCGTGCCCGCGCCGACCTGGAAGTCCTTAGGGTCTTTGATCTGATCAGCGAGCAGAAGTACCGCGAGCTCAAGGACCTCTATCCTCAGGTGTTCGAAGCGGGCATGGGCGCGGAAGCCGTCCGCGACATCATCATGGGGATGGATCTGAACGATCTCGCGCTGCACTTGCGCAACGAGATCCGCTCCACCAGCGGCCTGCGGCGGAAGAAGGCGACCAAGCGACTGCGCGTGGTCGAGCATTTCCGCAAGTCGGGCGCCCGACCCGAATGGATGGTCTTGACCGTCCTGCCGGTCATCCCGCCGGACCTGCGACCAATGGTGCAGTTGGACGGCGGTCGGTTCGCCACCAGCGATCTGAACGATCTCTACCGCCGCGTGATCAACCGCAACAATCGCCTGAAGCGCCTGCTGGAGCTCGGCGCCCCGGACATCATCATCCGCAACGAGAAGCGCATGCTCCAGGAAGCCGTTGATGCGCTCATCGACAACGGCCGCCGTGGCCGGCCGGTGTCCGGCTCCGGCAACCACAAGCTCAAGTCGCTCTCCGACCTGCTCAAGGGGAAGTCGGGCCGCTTCCGCCAGAATCTGCTCGGCAAGCGTGTCGACTACTCCGGTCGGTCGGTGATCGTCGTCGGGCCGCACCTCAAGCTGCACCAGGCCGGGCTGCCGAAGCGTATGGCGCTGGAGCTGTTCAAGCCGTTCGTCATGCGCAAGCTGGTCGAGCGTGGCTACGCCCACAACATCAAGAGCGCCAAGCGTATCGTGGAGCGGCAGCGCCCCGAGGTGTGGGACGTCCTGGAGGAGGTCACCCAGGGCCATCCCATCCTGCTCAACCGCGCGCCGACGCTGCATCGCCTGGGCATTCAGGCGTTCGATGTCGTCCTGGTGGAAGGCTCGGCGATCCAGATCCATCCGCTGGTCTGTACCGCCTTCAACGCCGACTTCGACGGCGACCAGATGGCCGTTCACGTGCCGCTGTCGCAGGCGTCGCAGGATGAGGCCCGGCAGCTAATGCTGGCCAGCAAGAACCTGCTTTCTCCGGCCGATGGCGACCCGATCGTCAGCCCGACGAAAGATATGGTCCTCGGCTGCTACTACTTGATGAGCATGCGGCCGGACGACGATCCGGACGCGGCGCGCAACCTCGGCCGCTTCAAGGTGTTCGATGGCTACGAAGACGCCCTGATGGCCAAGGAGGCCGGCCTGATCAGTTTGCAAACCCCCATCTTCGTTCGGGTGCCGCGTGATCTTTACGACGCGACCCCCGAAGGGATTGAGGTGCCGACCAGCGTCGGACGGGTCCCCAAGCACCTCGTCGGGCCTGTGCTGATGCGGCATCCGGATGGCAGCGTGACGCCGGGCAAGACGCTGGGGGTACGGACGACGGTGGGTCGCCTCATCTTCAACTACGTCTTGCCCGAGGAGCTGCGCTTCTATAACGAAGGTACCGCCCGAGATTTGGTCGACAAGTCGGGAGTGCGCAAGCTCATTGGCCGTTGCTTCCGCGAGTGCGGCACCGAGCGTACCGCCGAGGTCGTGGACCAGATCAAGAACCTCGGCTTCCACTACGCCACGGTTGCCGGCGTTACCGCCGCGATGGACGACATCAAGATCCCTGAGGTCAAGCGCGAGATGCTGGCCGAAGCGGACCACGACGCCAATGCCATTGAGGACGACTACCGCAACGGACTGATCACTGAGGGCGAGCGGACGCAAAACCTCATCGCGACCTGGAAGTCGGTCGAGGAGCGCCTGCTCAAGGAGGTACGCAAGAACCTTCCCCAGTTCGGCTCCATCGCCATGATGGCGGAATCCGGCGCCGCCAAGGGGGGGTTCAACCAGATCCGGCAGCTCGCCGGCCTGCGCGGCCTCTTCGCCAATCCGAAGGGGCAGATCATCCCGCTGCCGGTGCGATCGAATCTGCGCGAGGGCTTGACCGTGCTCGAGTACTTCATGAGCACGCACGGCGCGCGCAAGGGATTGGCGGACACCGCCATCCGGACGGCAGAGTCGGGCTACCTGACCCGCCGCCTCATCGACGTAGCGCAGGACGTCATCATCTATGAGGAGGACTGCGGCACCGAGAATGGGCTGACCGTGCGGCGCGAGGATAGCCTGGCCTACAGCATCGAGCCGAGCAGTAAGCTCGGCGCGGACCTGTTCGTCCACCGCTTGATCGGCCGCACGGCTGGACGGAGCGTGGCGCATCCGTCGACCGGCGAGATCCTGGCCGAGCGCAACGAGCAGCTCAATGAGGAAGCGGCCCAGGCGATCATGGAGGCGGGAGTTTCCGAGGTCCAGGTACGGTCGCCGCTGACCTGCGATGCCCGCCGAGGTATCTGCTCCGCCTGCTACGGACGCAACCTCGCCACTGGCAAGTCCATCGGCATCGGCGAGGCGGTCGGCATCATCGCCGCGCAATCCATCGGCGAGCCGGGGACCCAGCTCACCATGCGGACGTTCCATACCGGCGGCGTCGCCGGGGAGGACATCACCATGGGGCTGCCGCGAGTCGAGGAGCTCTTCGAAGCGCGCATCCCCAAGGAAGCGGCCATCCTGGCCGAGATCGGTGGGCGTATTGCCGTGGAGCGGACCGAGACCAGCCGCAGGGTCAAGATCGTGTCCGAGGACGTCTTCACCGAGCAGCACGAGCTGCCCGAGGGGATGCAATGGACCGTCGGCAACGGTGATCACGTCGAGGCCGGCTCAGTCTTGATGCGGCCGGCCGCTGGAAATCAGGACTCGGGCGACGCGTTGGCTTCTCTGGCCGACCAGGCGTACGCCCAGATTTCCGGTGTTGTGAACGTATCGGGTGCCGAGGCTATCGTGCGCTATCAGGACACCGAGGAGCGCGATTACCCCATTCCGGTGACGGCCAGGTTGCGGGTCGAGGATGGCGACATGGTCGTTGCTGGGCAGGAGCTCACGGAGGGGCCGGCGAATCCGCAAGATAAGCTGCGTATTCAAGGGCGTGAGGCGGTGCAGCGCTACCTTGTCAGCGAGGTGCAGAAGGTGTACCGCTCCCAGGGTGTGCCGATCAACGATAAGCACATCGAGATCATCGCGCGCCAGATGCTGCGCCGCGTCAAAGTGGAAGAGGCCGGCGATACTGATCTTCTGCCCGGAGAGCTGGTGGATCGGTTCGTCTTCGAAGACATTAATGCCCGCGTGCTGGCGGAGGGCGGTGAGCCCGCCACCGCCGAGCCGGTGTTGCTGGGTATCACGAAAGCGTCGCTAAACACGGAGAGCTTCCTGGCTAAGGCCAGCTTCCAGGAGACGACGCGAGTACTCACGGAGGCGGCGATTGCCGGCGCCCGAGACCGACTGATGGGACTCAAAGAGAACGTCATCATCGGCAAGCTGATCCCCGCCGGTACCGGCCTCGAGAAGCGAGCCATGTTGGCGGAGCAGGCCCGGCTGGCGGCCGAGCAGGCACAGGAGTTGGTCACACAAGGGCTACCCGGTGAGTTCCCGACCGAGTTCCCTGATGG
>CALBSQ010000386.1 GCA_937967325.1 uncultured Chloroflexota bacterium | reverse complement strand
GCGCGGCGGGCCCGCCGCGCGGGGGGCGACTCGTGGGGGGTAGGGACATGGCAACGCTCCTTCTCGCAAGCACAACAACACGGCGCGGGGGCGCGGTAGCGGGCCCAAAAATGGCCAAATGCTCCCCGCGCGAGCCACGGGGACTGGTGGAAATGGCGCGAAGGTGCTACGCTACACGGCAGGAGCCTTTCTCGTTGGCCCCGGTGCCCGAATCCGCCGCCAAGCAGAAAAATCGGGTACCGGGGTTTTCCCGTTAACTCACGTCGAGCTACGCGCCGGCAAAGGCGCATGCACAGGCTAGAGCATGCGCGCGCTTCTGTCTACTGGTCATCATTAGCTCGCTCGGCGGCCGTACCTGTGCAGGCTGTGACGCTGGGGCATATCGCGTGGCGCCATTATCCTAGGACGTTCGGGCCCGTGTCGCGCTTCCGATCCCACGGCGGAACCATGGGCGGAGGTACGATCCCATGATTGATCGGCTACGCCGTGCCGCCGAGCGAGCCAGCATCCGCCCGGGCTTCCTCGCCCACCAGCTCGACGGCTTCGATGTCGTCGAGATCGGCCGACGCCTAGCCTGCGACGAGGCCACCGTGTATCGGCTGCTGCTCTGCCGGACGCCCCGGCCCGACCGCTTCGCCGGCGACGTCGTTGAGCTCGCCGCCTACGCCGGGGTGGATCAGGATGCGCTCACCGATCTGCTCGCCGGAGTCGGTCGACCCGTCTGATGGCGCGTGTGTTGCGGCGCTTTTGCATGCAAGAGAAGTCCGCCTACCAGTGGACGGGAGCGCCCAACAGCCGTTCGGCTGCCGTACGGAGTTGCTGGAGTGCCTGCCGGCGTGCGACCACGGAGAGGTTGGCGCGTCGCAGCGTGGCGTAGAAGGGTTGGAGGGTCGCCGCCGTCTGTGCCCAGCGTTCGGCGATACGCAGGGCGTTCCTGGGGAGTGTCTCCCGGAACTGCTGGGTGAGGCCGGCGTGCGCTTCCTCCGTGCGTACCAGGTCGTAGCCGAGCTCCGCGCGGACTTCCTCGACGGCGTCGGGTGGTGCTTCGGCGCGGGGCAGGATCGCCTGGGTCGCGGTGTAGAAGACGAGGCAGCCGAGGTCCTTGGCCATCTGGAAGGTGGTGAAGTGGGCCCGGCGGCAGACCAGCACCGGCAGCAGGTGCGCGTCCCGGTAGGTCGTTTGGAGGCGGGCGGCTTTGTCGAGCAGTTGGAAGATTTCTGACGCGCTGGGGTACATCCAGTGGCGGACATTCTTGACCTCGACGAGGACGGTGACGGCGACCGGGCGTTGGCGGCTGTCCAGGACCGCGATGTGGGCCGCGTCGTCGAGCGGACCGCCGGGGACCGGCACCCCGAAGACGACGGTCGCTGGGCCGTCGTCCGTTCGTTCCCGGGAGTAGCCGCCCGCGGCGGTGAGGGAGGCGCGGGCGACGCGTTCGCCAGCGTCGGCGATGAGGTTGGCGCCACGGGTGGACGTGGATGCCCAGCCGAGATAGCGGGCCTGGAGGAGGCGCTTGCGTGCCGCCGCGCGGCGGAAGGCGGTCTGGCGGCCGTGGCGATCGCGGAGCGCGAGGACGGCGACGCTCCGACCGCCGCGCGTGACCGCGGCGATCTGCTCGATGCGTTGCTGTTGGGTCAATTCCCGTCTGGCGTTGGTGAGGTGATGGGGGTTAATGCCGCCGGGAAGTTGGGGATGGGGACGCTCCGCGAGCTTGGCCTCCACCTCCAGCCAGATCGCGGCGTGCTCACGTTCGAGGAGATCGAGCACGGCCTGGCGGGCGAGGGCGCCGTAGTCCATAGCGCGAATTACGTTTCAGGTCCGCCGCGCCACAGATATAGTAGTATTGCTCCCCCGCCCTTGCTCCGCACGGGTGTGCCGCCCGCTCTACCGGCCCGCCTGCCCGCAGTATGCCGCAAGGGTCGGCCGGGTCTCCATTGCAGCGGGTGGTGTGGGAGCGCGCTCCTACCGCGCCTGACGGCCATGGCGGTCGGGTCGTATGGTGGGTGACGGTCACGGCGGCCGGGGGATGGAGCGTGGCGGCCATGGCAGACACGGCCGGCGGCCAGTGGGTGACGCTCGCGCAGGCGACGGTGTTCCTCGGCGTCAGTGATCGCACCTTGCGACGCCAGATCGCAGCTGGGCAGTACCGGACGCAGCGGAATGGCGGCCGTCGGTTGGTCTGCGTGCCTGTGATTGAACCGGGCCGCGCTGTCGTAGGTGAGGGCGAGGCTCTGGCGGTCACGGCCGCCAGAGCTGACGGCCACGAGACGGCCAAGGCCGCCACGAATGGCGGGGTGACGGTCAAGGCGGCCAGTGAAGAGATCGTGGCCGCCACGCTCAAGGAATGGCGGTCACTCCTGGAGCAGGAGCGCCAGCGGGCGGGCGCGGCGGAGCAGGCGGCGGCGATGTGGCAGGAGCGGGCGCGCAATCTAGAGACCCAGGTGGAGCAGCTCCTGGCGCTGCCGGCGCACGAGGAGGAGCCGGAGCTGAGGCCGCCCTGGTGGGCCTTCTGGCGCCGCCGCTGAGCGCGGCACCGGAGCCCGTGGTGGGCCGGAAGCATGGGCGGCGACAGTGGTGTGGAGGGGCGGGATGGGATGGCTGGCGCGCCTTTTCCGGCGCGAGCGGCGAGCTCCCAAGGGGGCGATCGTCACCAAGTACATCCGGTGCGGCCGGGCGGGCTGCCATTGCAACAATCCGGGCGATCGCGGTCATGGTCCCTACCGCTATCGGGTGTGGCGCGAGGGCAGCCGGGTGCGCACCGCGTACCTGGGCAAGGCGGAGATCGTCCCCACCGACGCCTGAGACAGGGGCGGCCGGACAGGGTGCCGGAGGGGCGAACGTGCCCGTCGCGGGCGCTCGCGCGTGGCGGCGATCGTCTTAGCCTACAGGAATGGCAGCAAATGTGTCTTATCCTACGCCATTGCAACGCAGACGCGGCGCGCCGAGGCGGCGGGGGGCGGCGAACGCCCAGGCAAAGGGCGGCCAAATGGGACGTAGTCACGCACCAGAGGGAAATTCGGGCTCCGCCGGAGCACCCTCCACAGCCTTGGGCGCTCGGGTTGGCGCCAACCCATCCGAGTGGGCGTACGGACGGCGAGGAGCGTCCCGCTGCCGCGTCGCTCCCCCGAACACCAGTGGTTGCCACGGCCACTGCCCAACGGCGTCGACCATCAAGGGGCGCGGTTTGCCGCCGCGGCTCGACCATGCCGCCTCAGTAGTTTCAGCCCGTCAGTCGGGATAACCATCATTCTGAGCTGGATGAAGCGGTATTCGGAGTTTTCGGAGAAAGTGGTCCAATCCCTCAGTCGGGATAACCATCATGCTGCCCGCTCGCGCCCCGCCCGTCAAAACCAGCCCGCAATCGCGCGAGGATGGCGCAGGCGGGCGGGCGGGATCAATTTGCGACAACCTTTGGGGGCGGCCTCTGTGGCTTCACCTGCGGCGCGGGCTACACGCTCTGCAACGGCCCCCCGCGTCAACGAGCAGCCCGACGGGAACAACCGCGGCGCTTGCGGCAAGGTGTGCCCGGACGGGCAGCCATATGCGTCGGCGGCTCCTGCACCTGCCCCAGCGGCCAGACGCCCTGCAACGGCCAGTGCGTCAGCTCCATCTGCTCCGGCGGCAGAACCTTCAACCCCTTCACCTGCCGGTGCGAGTGCGGCGGCAGGGCCTGCGCGGATGGTAACTCGTGCGGCTACAATGGATATGACTACCGATGCTGCCCGAACGCGCGGGCTTACGGCGCCATTTGCCGCGGGCGCGACCAGTACCCCCAGGAATGCCACCAGGGGACGTGCGCCCCTATCTGCACCGCCGGGCAGATACGGCGCGGCGGGGAGGCGGGGACCGGAGGCTGCTGCTAGGCGGGCCCGCCCAGCGCCGGATGGAGAACCTGCTCAAGGGGGCCGCCTACAACCTCAAGCGCCTGGCGCGGGCCCTGGCCCTCCGCCCGATCGCCCCACCGGCCCCGGCGGCCCCACGAGCCCAGCACGCCGCGCCGCGTCCCCACCACCTCGCCGCCCGCTCCAGGCCTCGGCCTCGTCACCGCTCCCCGCCCCATCCATCTCGCCAGCCGCTCCACCCATCAAAAATCAACGGAAACGATCCCGGCCGCGCCGGTTAGCGGGGGCGGCGCAGCGGCTCGAGCAAGGCGGACACCGCCACCCCGCTCTCCAGGGCGGCCCCGACATAGTAGCCGACCAGGGCGCAGAGCAGGATCACGACAGCCCAGCCGATGCTCTCCACCGCCCAGATGACGCCGAAGGCGACGCCCAACAGCGCGAACAGCGCGCGCAATGACATTGCTCTGGTCCTTTCTCCCCGCCGCTCAGCGCACCCGCCGCGCGCCCTCGTCCCGCACCGTCGCCCGCACCCGCACCCCCCCGACGGCCACCCCGGTCACGCGGCCCAAGTCCTCGGTCACGCGGCGCTCGATCGCCGCTCCCGTGGCCTTGAGGTCGCTGAACGGGCTGAGGACGGCGCGGCACTGGACCGCCAGCGTGTTCCGCCGGCGCTCCACGCGGGCCCGCGCCCGCTCCACGCCGACCACGCGCCGGGCGCTGTAGCCCGCCAGTTCGTCCAGGGTCCGGTAGGCGACCTCGGTGCGCCCGGGGCCGCCGCTGCGCACCACAAAGAGCCGCGCTCGGCGCGGCGGGGGACTCAGCTCCGCCTTGATCCCTTGCACCGTCAGCAGGATGAGGACGATGGCCCCGCCCAGTGCGTACCAGTGCGGGGCGCCGCCCAGGCCGGCCACATCGCGCGCCATCGCGGCCACCGGGGCATACGGCCAGACCGCCCCCACCAGGGCCGCGGTCAGCACGCCGGTCAGGATCCCGAGGGTCACCAGCGCCGCCGCCAAGAGCAGCAGCAGCAGCAGCAGGCCGAGCAGCCGATTGAGCACGTTCACGGCGCCTCCGCTCCCGGCGTTGCCGGCGCCAGCGCGTCCACCCAGACATCGACGGCCGCCGCCGGACTCCCGACCTGCGCCACGGCCGCCGCCACCGCCGTCCGCACCGCCGCCGCCAGGGGCAGCAGCGGCACCGGCAGCGCCACCAGATGCAGCACCACCAGCAGCCCCGCCGCCGTTCGGGTGTACTGGACGCCGGCGACGAGCTCGCCTTCGCGGTCGGACGGGGGCGCGCTCCCGTCGGGCGCACCGCTCAGGCCGGCCACCCCCGCGACACCGCGGGCCGCCAGGCCGATCACCTGGGCGAGGGGCGCGTCGCCCGACCAGCGCGGGGCATCCCCCTGCTCGGCCAGCATGGCCTAGCGCACGGCCGACTGCTGCGGCGGCTGGGCCTGGTTCGGGAAGTACAGGTCGGCGATGTTGATGTTGATCGCCTTGGTCTCCAGGCCGGTCATGCTGTTCAGGCGCTGGCTGACGTTGCGGCGCAAGGCGTCGGCGACCTGGGGGATGCTGGCCTCGTAGTCGACCACGACGTTGAGGTCCACGATGCACTCCACCTCGCCCACCTGGACGGCGACGCCGCGGTCGGCCTGGTCCTGGCCCGTCACCCGACCGGGCAGGCCGCGGAACGCCTCGCTGATGTTGGCGGCGGTGAGGTCATGCACCCCCGCCACTTCCCGCGCCGCCAAGCCGGCGATGCGGGAGACGACGGAGTCGGCGATCTTGGTGATCCCCGCGACGCCGCTCGTGCTCGGCGTGCGCGCGGTCATGTCGGTGCTGCCGCTGGCGGACCGCGCCAGCGGGGTACTGCTCACGGGTGGACTCACTTGCTCGGCGGACATGTCGCTCCCTTTCTGTCGCTACGGCGGGGCCAGCGCCCCAGGCAACGCCACGCCCGATCGCCGGACGCGGCGGGTGCGCGTCGGCTACGTCCGGCGACGGCTGCCGCCGGCGAGGGCGCGCACGACGAGCAGCAGGAGGACGGCGCCGACGAAGGACACCAGCAGGCTCCAGAGGAAGCCGCCGTTGGCGCCGTTGGCGTTGCCGAGGAGGGTCCGCACCAGGAAGCCGCCGATCAGGGCGCCGATCAACCCAATGACCATATCCCCCAGCACGCCAAATCCGGAGCCGCCGAGGACTAACCCCGCCAGCCAGCCGGCAATGACGCCGATGATGATCCAGCCGACCATCGCCGTGAGCACGACCGCCGCTTCCTTCTTCTGCCGGCCCATCGCCGAGCGC
>CALBSQ010000385.1 GCA_937967325.1 uncultured Chloroflexota bacterium | reverse complement strand
TGGCGCTCCGCGGCGGCGGCCAGGCCCGCTTCCAGGCGGGCCGAGCGTTGTTCCAACAGGTCGTACACGCCAGGCTCCTGGAGCGCCGTCAGAGTGGCGATTCCCGCCGCCATCGCCAGCGGATTGCCCGACAGCGTTCCGGCCTGGTAGACGGCGCCGGCAGGGGCGACGAGCGTCATCAGGTCGGCCCTGCCGCCGTAGGCGCCGACCGGGAGGCCGCCGCCGACGATCTTGCCAAGGCAGGTAAGGTCAGGCACGACGCCGTAGCGCGCCTGGGCGCCGCCGGGTGCGACGCGGAAACCAGTCATGACTTCATCGAAGATGAGCAGAGCGCCATTGCTATGCGCAAGGTCACGCAGGCCCGAAAGATAGCCAGGCTCCGGCAGGAGCACGCCGGCGTTGCCGACTACCGGCTCGACGATGATGGCGGCAACCTGTCCGGGACGAGCGGCCAAGGCGGTTTGGACCGCGGCCAGGTCGTTGAACGGGACGCTGACCGTGTGCTGCACGGCTGTCTCGGGGACGCCCGGGCTATCGGGCAGGCCGAGGGTCGCCACGCCGGAGCCGGCGCTGACCAGAAAGGCGTCGGCGTGGCCGTGGTAGCAGCCGTCGAACTTGATGACGCCCGGGCGACCGGTGGCGGCGCGGGCCAGGCGCAGCGCGCTCATCGTCGCCTCCGTGCCGGAGTTCACGAAACGGACCCGCTCGACTGCCGGCATCGCGGCGCAGACCAGCTCGGCCAGCTCCACTTCCAATGGGCTGGGCGCGCCGTAGCTCCAGCCATGGCTGGTCGCCTTGCGTATCGCCTCGGCGACTTGCGCCGGCGCGTGACCGAGGATGAGCGGCCCGTAGGCGCAGACGTAGTCGATGTAGCGACGACCGTCCACGTCGTAGAGGTAGGGCCCTTCGCCACGCTGCACAAAGAAGGGCGTACCGCCGACGGCCCTAAAAGCGCGGACCGGGCTATTCACGCCGCCGGGCAAGAGCTGCTGCGCCCGGGCGAAGAGCTGCTCCGACTGTGTTCCCATTAGCTGGCTCCCTGAACTGTGGCAAAGTGCGCGCGCAAGGCATCGACCAGGCCGGGTACGCTGTGCTCGGTGGCGACGACATCAACGGCCAATCCGACCTCTCGCGCCGTCGCGGCCGTCACTGGTCCGATGCAGGCGACAACCGCGCCTTGCAACGCTTGTGCCGGCCCGTTATGACCCGACTGCACCGCTAGGTCACTGAAGTTCTGCACCGTCGAGCTGCTGGCGAAGGTGGCGGCGTGGATGCCTGGAGCGAGTGCCTCTTGCAGTGCCGCGACGTCACGTTCTCCTGGAGCCGTACGGTAGACGGCGACCTGATCGACGGCCGCGCCGCGCTGCCGCAAGCGTTCTTTCAGTACCGGCCGCGCGCCTTCCGCCAGCGCGAGCAAGACACATTCGCCGCGACGGACCGGCAAGCCGTCGGCCAGCGCTTCCGCGACGAACTGCTCTGGCCGGTAGGCCACGGGCAGCCCCGCCGTCGTGGCTGCGCGTTCCGTTGCTGGGCCGATCACGGCGACCTGCCGGGCGGCCAGTATCGCTTTGGGCACGCCCAGCACCGCCAATCGCGCTACGGTCAGGCTTACCCCAACGGCGCTGCTGAAGCAGATCCAATCGTAGCGATCAAGTTGACGTAACGTGGCGTCCAAGTCCGGTGCGTGCAGGGCCTCGACGCTCAGTGCGGGTAGCTCGATCGGTATCGCACCCGACGCGATCAGACGATCGGAGAGCTCGCTCGCCCTCTCCCGGCTGCGCGTCACCAGCACGCGCCGCCCGAACAGCGGATCGTTGTCGAACCAGCGGAGCTGATCCCGAAGGCGAACGACTTCGCCGACGACGATGATGGCCGGCGGCAGAAACGGCGTGGGCCGGTCGTGCAGCACGGACTCGATCGTATCCAGCGTCGCCACTATCGTCTCTTGCTCCGATTTCGTGCCCCAACGGATCAGGGCGATGGGGGTTTCTGCTGCTCGCCCACCGGACCGGAGGTTGGCCACGATCTCCGGAAGGTTGCCGACACCCATGAGCAGCACGAGCGTGTCCGAGGCGGCCAGCGCACCCCAGTTGAGCGCGCTCTCGGGCTTGGCGGGATCTTCGTGTCCGGTCGCGATGGTGACCGTGCTGGCGAGACCACGATGGGTGATAGGGATTCCGGCATAGGCCGGAACCGCGATGGCCGAGGTGACACCCGGCACGACGACGTACGGGATTCCTGCGTCTCGAAGCGCAGCGGCCTCTTCACTCCCGCGACCAAAGAGGAATGGGTCGCCGCCTTTGAGCCGGACGACGGTCTTCCCTTCCCGCGCTTTCTCCACGAGCAGATCGTTGATCTCGTCTTGGGACAGGGTATGCCGATTTGCCTGCTTGCCTGCGTAGATGCGCTCTGCCGCGGCGGGGGCAAAATCGAGCAGCGCGGCGTTGGCCAGGTAGTCGTAGATCACGATGTCGGCAGCGGCCAGGCAGTCGCGGCCCTTGAGCGTCAGCAACCCCGGATCGCCGGGGCCGGCGCCGACGAGGTAAACAATGCCCGGCATCGCATCCCCCATCCGCTGCTCCCCGCTCCGATCCGCGCCGCGTTCAGGCGACGGCGTCGAGGCGGCCGCCGCCGGTGGGGAAGGCGTGAAAGTACTTGGCCTGCGGGTGGTGGACGACGAAGGCGGCCGTGGACTGGTCGGGCCAGAGCTGGTTGCCCTCGGTCAATTGCACGCCGATCAGGTGGTCGGCCGGTAAGGCTACGAACAGTTGGCGCTGGTCGTCCAGGTTGGGACAGGCAGGATAGCCCCAGGAGAAGCGCTTGCCGCGATTCGGCGGGAGACCCAGCTCCTGGCGGACGTGGCGATTGGCGTACTCGGCCAGCGCCTCGGCCACCGTCACGGAGAGTCCGTGCATCATGAGCTGCTGGTAGTACTCGCCCTGACGCTCGAGCTGCTCAGCGTACTCGCTGGCGTAGGCGCCAGCGGTGACGACCTGGAAGGCGATCACGTCCATCCGGCCCGAGTCGACGGGCGCGAAATAGTCGGTGATGCAGAGGTGCTCCTCGGCTTCCTGCCGCGGGAACCGCATCCGCGTCAGCTCGCGTCGCTGGTCGGTCGGATCGTAAATGACGAGGTCGTTACCGGACGACTGCACAGGGTAGTAGCCATAAGCGATGCGCGGGCGAATGATCTGCTCGGCGATGGCCTGATCTTGCAGGCGTTCCAGCAGCGGCTCGAACTCGTCCGTCAGCAGGCGGGCGTAGTCGTCGCCCTTCTTCTTGTGGCCTCCCCACTGGTAGCGGAACAGGATGTTGCGGTCCATGAGCGGGAAGACGTCCCGCAGGTCGATCGGCGACAGCTCTCGCGGCCCCCAGAACGGCGGCTGAGGAATCGGCACATCGCGGCTGACGTTGGAGCGGACGGCCGGGCCCTTCGATACGGATGACGTGGCGACGCGGGAGTGCGCGGCGACCGCTGCCTCACGCGCCTCGTCGACGATGTGCGTCACGAACTCTCGATGCCGGGCCGGGTCCATGAGCTTATCCATTATCTCCAGCCCCTCGAAGGCATCCTTGGCGTAGAACACGCCGGGGTCGTAGGGTTGGCCGTCTTTGACGAACAGGATGCGCCGGCCGTACTGGCGGTTGATCGCGGCGCCGCCGATGATCACCGGGAAACTGAGACCCCGCTTGTGCAGCTCTTGCACGCACAGCGGCATCTGCTTGGATGTGGAGACGAGCAAGGCCGAAAGGCCGATGGCATCGGCCTTTACCTCCACCGCCTTATCGAGGATGGTGTTGATGGGCACCTGCTTGCCGAGATCGTAGACGGTGTAGCCGTTGTTGCTCAGGATGGTGTTGACGAGGCTCTTGCCGATGTCGTGAACGTCCCCGAACACCGTCGCGAGGACGACGCGCCCCTTGGTGTAGCCCTCCTGCTTCTCCAGGAATTGCTCCAGGTGAGCCACCGCCTTTTTCATCACCTCGGCGGACTGCAACACGAAGGGAAGGATCAACTCGCCCGCGCCGAAGCGGTCGCCCACGTCCTTCATCGCCGGCAACAGGACGTTGTTGAGCACGTCCACGGCGGCATCGTTCTGGGAGGCGAACCGCTCCTTCCGCTCCCCTAAGGACGTATCAAGTAGTGCCTCGATTCCCGCCTTCTTGCGGTGCAGGACCTGCCAATGGATCTTCTCGTCTGTGGTCATACCGGCTGTCGGATCCACCGTCTCGGCCTCATTTCCGCGTCCGTCCTGGGGCTGCCGCTCGAAGTGGGCGATGTAGGCCGGAAGCGCCTGGGCGTGGCGATTGAAGAGCAGGTCGTCGGCCAGCTTGCGTGTCTCCTCAGGGATTTCGGCGTAGGGCCGCAGCTCCTTGGGATGCATGATCGCGGCATCGAGTCCGGCCTCCACACAATGGTAGAGGAACACGGCATTGAGCACTTCGCGGGCGGCAGGAGAGAGGCCGAAGCTAATGTTGCTCAGGCCGACGATGGTCAGCGTCCCCGGCAGCGCCGCCTTGATGGCGCGGATGCCTTCGATGGTTTGACGGCCGTAGTCCGCCATCGAGGAATCGCCGGTGGTGACCGGCAGCACGATAGGATCGAAGATCAGCGACTCGGGGGGTAGCCCGTACTCCGTGACGATGAGGTCATACATGCGCCGGGCAACCGCCAGCTTGTGCTCAGCGGTGCGCGCCATATCCTTCTCGTCGATGGTCATGGCGATCACCGCGGCCCCTTGCTCGAGCACGGCGGGCAGCACCTTGTCGATCTTTTCGCGTCCGCGCTCCATGTTGACGGAGTTTACGATCGCGCGGCCGGGGTACTTCTTGAGCGCGCGCACCAGCACCTCCGGCTCGGTGGAGTCGATGACCAGCGGCGCCTCCACCGAAGCGGCCAGGCGCTTGACGAGAATCTCCATCTGCTCGGCTTCGTCGTCGCGCTCGGTCACGGCAACGGAGACGTCGAGCACGTGCGCGCCATCCTCGGCCTGCTGCCGCGCGATCGCGACCATGCCGTCGTAGTCGTCGGCCAGGACGAGTCGCTTCATCCGGCGGCTGCCATTGGTGTTGACGCGCTCGCCGACGATGAGCGGACGCGGCTCCTGCAGCGCCGGCACCGCGTGCATGGCACTGGCCAACAGCGGCTCCGACTCAATCTGGCGCGGCGTCGGAGCGCGGCCACGGACCCGCTGGACGAACTCGCGGATGTGGTCGGGGGTAGTGCCGCAGCAGCCGCCGATCACGTTGACGCCGAGCTCGACGACGAACTCCTCGAGCAGGTCGGCCATCTCGATCGGTTGCTCGGGATAATACGCCCGGCCGCCCTCGTTGAGCGGGATGCCGGCATTGGGGATGCAGGAGATGGGCAGGCGGCTGTGCGAGCAGAGGTAGCGGATCGGCTCGCGCATGTGCTTGGGACCGGTGGAACAGTTCAGCCCGATCACCTGCACCGGCAGGGCTTCCAGCGTTGCCATTGCTGCCGCGATGTCGGTGCCGAGCAGCATGCGCCCGGTCACGTCCAGGGTTACTTGCGCCTGGATCGGTACCCAGCGCCCGGAAGCGGCAAAGTAGCGGTGGATGCCGGCGATGGCCGACTTCAGCTCCAGCAAATCTTGCGTGGTCTCCACGATCAGCAGATCGCAGCCGCCCTCCACCAGCGGTCGGGCTTGTTCCTCGAACACCGCCGCCAGCTCCTCGAAGCCCATACGCCCCAGCTCAGGATCGTCCGTCGAAGGCAGCATGCCGGTGGGGCCCATCGAGCCGGCCACGAAGCGCGGGCGGCCGTCGTGGGCGAAGCGGTCGGCGCAGCGGCGCGCCACCTGTGCCGCCGTGAAGTTGACGTCGTAGACACGATCGGCGATGTCGAATTCGCCGAGCTTGAGACGCGAGGCCCCGAAGGTAAAGGTTTCCAGCACGTCGGAACCGGCCTCCAGAAACTCGGAGTGGATGGCCTCAACGATGTCCGGCCGCGAGATGGGGAGGTAGTCGTTGCAGCCGGCGTGTCCGCCGTAGTCTTCAGACGACAGCTCCATATTGAGCACCGTTGAGCCGAACGCGCCATCGAAGACGAGCACGCGTCGCCGCAGCTCTTCCAGGTAGCGACTGGACGTCGTCATCGCAAGCCCACCTTTTCCTGCACGTCGCGCAGCGTCTGCTCGGCCACGCTGGCCGCCCGGTCGCGTCCTCGCTGCAGCACGCGGTCCAGCTCGGCGGGATCGTCCGTGTAGCGCTGATGTCCTTGTTGGAGCGGCTCCAACGCCGCAACCACCAGGTCCGCCAGCTCGCGCTTGACATTGCCGTAGCCCTGGCCGGCGAAATGCTCCTCAACCCCCTCGCGCGTGCCGCCTGCCAGAGTGTGATACATCTCCAACAAGTTCGTGATGCCGGGGCGAGCCTCGTCGAAGCGCGCCTCCTGCCCGGAGTCCGTCTGCGCGCGCATGATCTTGCGGCGGACCAAGTCCGGCGCGTCCAACAGCGCGATGGTGCCGGTGGGATCCTCGTCGCTCTTGCTCATCTTCTTCGTGGGGTCGGTCAGCGACATGATTCGCGCCCCCGTGTCGCCGATGAGCGCTTCGGGCAGCGTGAAGGTCTCCCCGAAGCGGTGGTTAAACCGCATCGCCACGTCCCGCGTGAGCTCGACGTGCTGACGCTGGTCGTCGCCTACCGGCACCAGGTGCGCCTGGTAGAGCAGGATGTCGGCCGCCATCAAGACCGGATAGGCGAACAGGCCGGTGCTGATCCGTTCCGCGTTGCCCTTGGCCAGCTTGTCCTTGTACTGGGTCATGCGCTCCAGCCAGCCCATAGGAGTGAAGCAGTTGAGAATCCAGCCAAGCTCGCTGTGCGCGGCCACGTGCGACTGCACGAAGATCGCCGTGTGTTCCGGCTCGAGGCCGGCGGCAAGGTAGAGCGCGGCGATGTCACGGGTGCGCCTGCGTAGCTCCTGAGGATCCTGCGGCTCGGTGATGGCGTGCAGGTCGACGATACAGAAATAGTTCTCGAACTGGTCCTGAGCAACGACCCACCGGCGCAGCGCTCCTAAGTAGTTCCCGAGCGTCAACTCACCCGATGGCTTGATGCCTGACAGGACCCGTTTTCGCATTGCCGCTCGCCTCTTGTCACCTGGCCCTCAACCCGACCGTAGGTCATTGTACCAGTGAGGCGGTTTGGCGCACCCGTTCGACGCTGCACCTGCCCGGAGCGCGGGCGTCCCGCCCGCCCGGTCGCGCGGCGACACTCGCTCAATAGTCTGCTGCGATGATCATTTCGGATGCGCCACACCGGGGCGGGCGGGACGCCCGCGCTCCGGGCGGCTGACGCGATCAGCAGCCCACGTCGAGATTAGGCAGCGGGATTTCGGTGGAGAACGCCCGTCTCTTGCAAGAAATGGCGAACGAGGAGGTAGCGAACGCGATAGAGGTTGCGAAATCGCTGAGAGGACGTGGGTATGCCGAGCAGCTTCGCCGCGGAAGCAATAGTTCTACCCTCGAGCAGCGCGTCAAGCACGGCGCGCTGGTCGTCAGCGCGCTCGACCACCGGCGGGACGGCGCCGGCTACATCCGCTTCGGCAGCGGCGATGCACTCGGCGACGAAGTCCCGCAGTGCCAGCCCAGCTCCCAGCGGCTGGCGGGGATACGCCAGACGAGCCCGCTCCTGGATGCTGGACAGCGTGACGAGTGGGCTCCGAGCAAGCACTTCCGTATCCTCACGGTTACGGACCGCCTCGAGCACCAGCCTGCCGGCGTCTTGGGCCTTAGAGTGCGTACTCACCATTCCGGGCTGCATGCGAAGCCTCACTTCTTAGCACAATGCGCTCAAGCGACGATGTAACCGCCAAAGACGGGAGTTTACGTAACGTATTGCTTTCGCCGTGAACGCGACGATCCACATTACGCAACATCAGTATACGGCTAGTTGTCCGCCAAAGTGACTGACGGTCTGTCACACATGTGTCGAACCCGCTCCAGATCGTCGCCTCACGCCTGCCGAATGCCACATCATCCGGCGTACGCATTAACGGTGCGCGCCTGAGGCTGGTAACGATGGGCCGTGACATTCGCTACCTAAGGCTCCCACTGCTGTCGCAAGTCGTCGATCGACGCGGAAATGTACGGGTGGAATCGGGTGGACCGCGGTGGCGTCAAGTCGACGTTGATTTGAGCCTCTTCCCATTATGCGGCACGTCCGCGGTGGAACAGGCGGCGGTGTTGAGTGTATGATCGACCGTAGGATCGGCAGACAGCAAGGTGGGAGTGATCGGTGGCCGGTGACATCGTCCGCTTCGGGATAATCGGTGTTGGCGGCCAGGCGAACTCCGTACACGTGGGCGGTATCAAACGCTGCCCATGGGCACGACTCGTGGCCATTTGCGATAGCGACGAGGCGCTGTTGGCGCGGCGTGCCGAAGAGCACGGTCTGTCGAAGGAGCGCTGCTTCACCCGTTACCAAGACCTGCTGGCGTTGTCGGAGGTAGACGCGGTGACGGTCGGTACGCCAAATAAGTTCCACGCGCCGGTGGTGATCGCCGCCGCGCAAGCGGGCAAGCACGTGATGTGTGAGAAGCCGATTGCCCTGACGTTGGACCAGGCGCTCCACATGGTGGCGGCATGCCGGCAAGCGGACGTTCGGCATATGACGGCGTTCACCTACCGGTTCGTTCCGGCCATGCGCTTTACGATGGCGCTGGTCCGGAACGGGGAGATCGGTGAGATCCGGACGCTGCGTAGTCGTCGCCTCCAGGATTGGGGTAACCGGGCGATCGGATGGCGACAACGGAAGGATCTCGCAGGCTCCGGTGAGATCGCGGACATGATGGCCCACCGACTGGACTATACGCAGGTGATGGCCGGTCCGATCGCGCGGGTCAGCGGGCTGGTCAGGAACTTCCTCCCCGAGCGTACCGGCGCTGACGGCCGGGTCCAGTTGCAGGATGTGGACGATTGGGCGGGATGCTTGGCCGAGTTTGCCAGCGGGGCCGTCGGCGTGTATGAGAGCAGCAAGCTCTGTTGGGGTGTGGGTGAGGGGGGGCTGAGTCCGGACGACCTGGATCTGCACGGCACGAGGGGCACCCTTGTGTATCGCATGCAGACGCCCCACGTCCTTCAGATCGGCCAAATGGGTGGTCAGCTCGAAGAGGTGACCGTGCCGGAGGAGTATCTCTTGCCGGTGGGGGGCGTGCCCGGACCGCTAGAAGGCGACCCCTGGCAGACGTTTCGCTACAACGAGATTTTTGAGTTCGTCGACGCCATCAGGCACGATCGCGACTGCGTGCCGTCGTTAGCCGATGGCGCACGCACCCAGGCGGTAGTCGACACTGCCCTGGCGTCGTCCGAACAGCGGCGCTGGCTGGAGGTCCCGCAAGTTGCCTGAGACGACCACGCGTCCGAGCCCGTCGACGAGAGTTCGGCGGGAGGGGCGCCTGCTTCCGCCCTACGCCGTCATTCTCCACAACGACGATGTCCACGACATGGTGGAGGTGGTGCAGGCGCTGCGCCGCTCCGTGCCTGGTATCACGGCGGTCAAGGCCACGCGCATCATGCTGGAGGCGCACCACAACGGCCGGGCCATCGTCATTGTTTGCCCCAAAGAAGCGGCAGAGTTCTATCAGGAACGGCTGCAAACCTACGGGCTGACGGTCACCATCGATCCGGCCTAACATGTGCTCACTGTGGCCGGTAACCCTGGCGGTATACTCCAAAAAAGGGAGGAATGGCCGGCGGTATTGAGGCCGAACCAGCCTCGCCCCGGAACCATTCCCCGGTCTGGCCGTCATGACATTATGAGGCCACCGAAGGCGCCTCGCCGGACGCCCCGGCCGCTCGCGCGGACGGATGAGATGAGGACATGCTACATGGACGTGCGAGTGGCGACCATACGTCGCGAGTCGGACACGCTTACCACCGGCCTGAAAGCGCTCATGCGGGCCATGTGGGTCTGGGAGGCGGCGATCTGGCTGGTTCGCGGCCTGGCGGTGGGCCTGAGCATGGCGGTTCTTGCTCTTGTCCTTGCGCGCGTCCTAACGGTTCCTTCCTGGACGCCGGCCTTGCTCGTGGCGGTGGGCGTGCTCGCGGCGCTGATAGTGGCATCGACCCGCCCACGCTCCGTCTCGGCGGCCGCGCTCCGCGCGGACGCGCGTCTCCAGTTGCGGGAGCGACTCACGACCGCCTGGGAGCTGCGCCAGCGTGGTGCGTCAACTCCTCTTGCCTCGGCGCAGATCGCCGACGCCACGTCGAGGCTGGCGCGAATCGATCCATGGCGCACCTTTCGACCGCCGGCCCCGCGACTGGAAATTGCTATCGCTGTCGGTTTGCTTGTCACGGTGCTGGCGCTCATCGTCTTGCCAAATCCGCACAAGCTCGCGGTGCAGCAGCAGGCGGCTCAGCAAAGGGTGATCGCGGAACAAGCCCAGGCGGTGGCAAAGCTGGCCCAACAGATCGAGTCGGCATCCGGCCCCCGTCCCACTGCCGAACAAGCCGCCGACGTGCAGGCGTTGAAGCAGTTGCAGCAGCAGCTCGATCAGAAGCCGCGGAGCGCGCAAGATGCGCTGGCCAACCTGACCGCGGCCGAGGATCGCTTGCGATCCCAGGATACGTCGGCGGCGGCCGCGGAGAAGAATGCCCTGGATAAGGCGGCGGCCGCCTTGACCGCCGCTCAGGGCGACCAGTCACTCACGCGCAGTTTGGCGCAGTCAATCGCCCAGGGACAGTTCCAGCAGGCGGCGCAGCAGCTCCAGCAACTTGGTCAGCAGTCGCAGCAGCTCAGCCAGAGCCAGCGCGATCAGTTGCAGTCGACGCTGCGCGCGGCGGGCGCGGCGGCAGCCAAGACCGATCCCAACCTGGGCAATGCGTTGCAGCAGGCGGCCAACAGCATGGGCAGCGCCAACCAGCCGGCCGACCCGGCTGCCCAACAGCAAGCCTTCAACGCCGCGTCCAGCGCGCTACAGCAAGCTGGACAGCAGGTCACGTCCGGCGCCCAAACGCAGCAGGCGTTGGCGCAAATTCAGGACAGCGAATCGGCGATCAGCGCAGCCCAGCAGAGCCAGGAGAGCGGCCAAAGCGGCCAGGTCTCCGGCGCGCCAAACGCGCCGGGCGCAGCCCAAGCCGGTCAAGGGCAGACGCAACAGCCCGCTCAGGTTGGCGCGGCTGGCCAGCCCGGCGATCAAACGGGCCAGGCCACGCAAGGCCAGACAGACAGCACACCGTCGGCGGCACAGGGGCAGGGAGACCAATCGGGGCAAGCGCAGGGCAGCGGGGCTGCGCAGGGTGGGCAATCCGGCACTCAGGGCGATGGCCAGAACGGGCCGGGACAAGCAGGCGGGCATGGTCCGGGCGGCGGGCCGAACAACCAAGTGTATGCGCCGACGACGCCGCCTGGCCATACGGAGCAGCTTCCCACGCAACAAGGCAGCGGCGCAAGCCAACAGACGACCGGTGACCAGCTTGGTAATCCGAACAACAATCAATCTCTGGTTCCCTACAATCAGGTTATTGGTAGTTATCAACAAGAGGCCGCTCAACAGATGGATCGCGCGTACGTGCCATTGGACAAGAAGGACCTGGTAAAGAACTACTTCTCATCGCTGGCAACCGGCAAATGACGATCCAGACGGATACCGACGTCCGCCAATTCGCGGAAACTGCCGAAACCATCGAAGCGGAGGTAGGCCGCGTCATCGTCGGGCAGCGAGACACGGTGCGCTATGTGGTTATTGCACTCATCGCCGGTCAGCACGTGCTGCTGGAAGGCGTGCCCGGTCTGGGCAAAACACTGCTCGTGCGCACGCTGGGCCAGGCGCTCGACCTGCAATCCAGCCGGGTCCAGTTTACGCCGGATCTGATGCCGGCAGACATCACCGGTACCAACGTCATCGTCGAGGATGGCGAGGGCCATCGCGACTTCCAATTTCAGCCGGGTCCGATCTTCACGAATTTGCTCCTTGCCGATGAGATAAACCGCGCGACGCCCAAGACGCAGTCGGCTCTCCTCGAAGCGATGCAGGAGAAGACGGTAACGGTGGCGCGGTCGACGCATCGGCTGCCGTTGCCCTTTTTCGTCATGGCGACGCAGAATCCGATCGAGATGGAAGGCACCTATCCCTTACCCGAGGCGCAACTGGACCGGTTCTTCTTCAAGCTGGACGTGGGCTACCCGACCACCGCTGAGCTGGTTGACATCTTGAACCGCACTACCACCACAGAGACGGCTTCTCCGCGCGGCGTCGCCAACGCCGAAACATTGCAGCACATGGGGCTGCTTGCCAGGTCGCTGCCGATTGCGACGCCGGTTCTGGACTATGCCGCCCGTCTCACGCACGCTACGCATCCGGCGGACGATGCCGCTCCCAAGGAGGTGCGCGATTTTGTCCGTTTTGGCGCCAGCCCTCGGGGCGCTCAGGCGCTCGTCCTTGGCGCCAAAATTCGCGCGGCGCTGGATGGACGCTTCAATGCGGCGTTCGAGGACGTGCGCAGTATGGCGCTTCCCGCGCTCGGACATCGCATCATCCTGAACTACGAGGCGGAAGCCGAAGGTGTCAGCGCGGATCGAATACTGGCGTCACTCCTTGCCCACGTGCCGGAGTCCCGGTGATCAGCCCTGCACCGCTGACGGGGCGGCCGGCCGCGCGGCCGTTGCTGGACGCCGCTCTGTTCCGGCAACTGGAACAACTGACCCTGGTCAATCGCCGCCGTCTTGCCACTTCCGGCAAAGGCGAACGCCGAAGCCTGCGACGTGGCTCGTCCTTGGAGTTCGTGGACTACCGTCAGTACACGCCGGGAGACGACTTGCGCCAGATCGATTGGAATGTCTTTGGTCGCCTGGACAATCTCGTTCTCAAGCTCTTCGAGGATGAGGAGGTGCTGTCGGTTCACTTCCTGATCGACGTGAGCCGGTCCATGGATTGGGGGACGCCGAACAAGCTCGACTATGCTTGCCAGGTAGCCGCCGCACTCGGCTACGTAGCCTTGACCGGGTATGACACGGTAGAGGTCTTGGCTCTGGCCGATCGGGCCCCCCGACACTTCGGTCCAGCTCGGGGCCGGTCGGGTGTTGCCGGTCTTTTCCGGATGCTGGGCGAACTAAGCGGCGTCGGTCGAACCGATCTGGATGGCAACTGTCGGCTATTTGCCGGTCGGCCGCGTCCGCCGGGGCTCGTGCTCCTGTTCAGCGATCTACTGGACCCAACGGGTTACGAGAAGCCGTTGAGTCGTTTGCGCCGTCAGGGTCACGAGGTGGTGGTGCTGCACCATCTGTCGCCGCAGGAGCTGCGCCCGGATGAGGCGGGAGACCTACGTCTGGTCGACCGAGAAACCGGCGAATCGATGGAGGTGACGATCGACCAGCGCGCTATCGATCAGTATTTGGCGCGGCTGGGCGATTGGCAGCGGCAGATTGCCGGCTTTTGCCGCCGGCACAACATCGCCTACCATGTGCTGGACACGTCACGTCCGCTGGCCCAGCTACTGTTCCGCGACCTACGCTTGCATGGGGTGCTCGCTTGAGCGCCTTTGTCCCGTTCGCAGGCCTCTTTCTGTTGCTGGCGCCGATCCTCGTTGTCTTTTATCTCCTCAAAGTGCGCCGGCAGGACCACGAAGTCGCCAGTACGTTGCTCTGGCGACATTTGACGCGGGATGTGACGGCGCATGAGCCCTGGCAGCGTCTGCGCTGGAATCCGCTGCTGCTGTTGCAAATCCTGGTGCTGACAGCGCTGGTCGCCGCGCTGATCCGCCCCTACTTGCGGTTGCCGGGCACGGCCGCCGGCTTTGAGGTCGTGGTCATCGATGGGTCGGCCAGCATGGCGGCCGCCGACGTCAGTCCATCGCGGTTCGATGCGGCCAAGGCGGCCGCGCGGAGCATCGTCGCCCATCTCGGCGCCGGCATCCAGGCCGCGGTGATCGAGACCGGCGATAGCCCGCGGACACTGGTAGGCGCCACGGCCGATCATGGCGCGCTCAACGCGGCCTTGGACGCGGCGCACCCCACCGTGAGTCAGACGCAGATGCGCAATGCGCTGGAACTAGCCCTGGCGCTGGCGAAGGCCCATCCGGGAGGCCGCATCGACATCATCTCGGACGGGGCGTTTGGGGACGTCAGCGACCTCGGCAGTACCGGGGTTCCGATACATTTCATCGCCATCGGGGGACGCGGCGATAATCAGGCTATCACTGCGCTGTCCGCTCGTCCCGATCCGGTCGCTCCCAATCGTTACACCGTCTTCGTTCGCGTGGATAACGATTCCACGACAGCGGCTGCCAACGTGTTGTCACTGTTGGCAGATGGGCGCCTCGTCGACACCAAGCCCGTAACCGCGGCCGCGGGCGCCACGCAAGGCTTCGTCTTTGACAAGGTGCCCACCGGCGCGCAGGTTGTGGAAGCGCGGCTAGGTGGTAAGGACAGTCTGCTGCTTGATAATCAAGCCTTTCTGCTCCTCCACCAGCAGGCGCCCGCTCGCGTATTACTGGTCACCAATGGCAATCCCTTCTTGTTAGCGGCGCTTCGGTACATGCCGATCAGCTTGTTCCAGGCCACCACCAGCCAGCTCGGGCTGGTCAATGCCGACACCTACGACGTGGTCGTCCTCGATGGTGTCGTGCCGCCAATACTGCCCAAAGGGAATCTGCTGCTCGTCAATCCCCCGAACACTCCGCTCTTGCCCAGTGCCGGGGCCGTAGGTCCTTTGCAGGTCACGAGCGAGCGAACCGACGATCCGGTGTTGCAATATGTAAATTTGACCAGTCTGGTGGTCCGGTCGGGCGAGAAGGTCACCCCTCCTGGGTGGGCCCGGGTACTGGCCGACGACAACGGGGCCCCGCTGTTACTGGTCGGACAAACGCAGGGTCACACCATCGCCGCGCTGCCCTTTTCGCTCCAACAGTCCAATTTGCCGCTCCTCTCCGCGTTTCCGATTCTTCTCGCCAACGTCATGGACTTCCTGGCCCCGGGACAGACCGCCGACATCGTCAACGCGCCGTCCGGTGGGCCGCTCCTGATCCAGCCGCTTCCTCAGGCGACGCGGATCGAAGTGCAGCGCCCCGACCATTCAGTGGTCGCCGTGCCGATGGGGCAGGGACCGAGCGTGGCGTACGCGGACACCGACGAGGTCGGACTGTACGTGGTTACTGAGAAGGCGGGGAGCCGCGTGCTCTTCCAGCAGACGTACGCCGTGAACCTCTTGAGCTCCCGCGAGTCGGACATTCGACCGGCGACGGCGCCCAGCTTCGCCAACACGACAAGCGATGCCAACCTTGCCGGTACGGGCGGGCCCACTGTTGCGCCGTTCGAGCTCTGGCCATATGTCGCCCTCCTTGCCGCACTGCTGCTCATGGCAGAGTGGTGGTGGTATCACCGGAGGGCATGATGCGCCTGGAGTTTGCCGCGCCCATGGCGCTTGTGCTATTCGTTATTCTCGGCGCGTTGACGGTGGCGCTCAACCGCTTTAGTCGAACCTACCTCCCCACCAGCCGTCGCCGGCTGGCGCTCGGCATTCGCCTGTTCCTGCTGGCTCTGGTCGCGTTGGCGCTGGCGCAGCCGCGCCTCTCCTTGCCACAAGACACCGTCAACGTCGTCTTCTTGGTCGATGCCTCCGACAGCGTGGGGCCGGATGGCGAGGTGGCCGCGGAGCAGTGGATCCGCCAGGCGCTCACCCAGGCCGGTCCTCGCGATCGTGCCGGCGTCGTGGTCTTCGGCGCCAATGCCCTGGTCGAGACCGCCCTCACGCACACGACCCAGTTGCCGGATTTGGCCTCTGCCCCTGTTCGCAGCCACACGGACCTATCCGGCGCCATACGCCTCGGCATGGCGATGCTGTCCGGCAATGGTGGACGGCGGCTTGTCCTCCTATCCGACGGCAACGAGAACCTTGGCTCCGCCGCGGAAGAGGCGCGCATCGCCGCCGTGTCGGGAGTCGAGCTATCGTCCGTGCCGATCAGCCGCCCGGCGCACCCCAGTGTGTACGTGGATCGACTTGTCGCCCCTGCCTCCATTCGTAAGGGAGACCGCTTCAGCCTCACCGGTAATCTCCAGTCAACGGTGAACGGAACCGGCGCCCTCTACTTCTTCACGGACGGCGTCCTGACGGGCCAACAAACGGTCACGCTGCATCCGGGGGCGAACCCGTTTAGCTTCCCACACGACCCCGTCGTGCAGGGCTTCCATACCTTTGCCGTGCAACTGGTGACAAGTGCCGACGCCACCCCGGAGAACAAGAACGCCTCGGCCTTCGCCTTCGTGAACGGCCAGCCGAAGGTTCTGTTGGTCCAGAGCCTGGTGGGCGCAGGTCAAGATGTGCAAAGGGCGCTCACGGCATCCGGTGTTGAAGTAGACACTACCCCACCTGAGGGAGTGCCGACTGACCTTGCTCAGTTGCGAAGCTACGACAGCATTGTGCTGGTGAACGTCCCCGCCACCGACTTGTCGTCCAGCGTCATGGCGTCGATCCAGTTGTTCGTGCGTGACTTGGGTGGCGGTCTGGTGACCGTTGGTGGCGACAGGAGCTACGCCAGTGGGCAATACACGCAGACGCCGCTGGAGGAGATGCTCCCGGTCTCTTCCCAGGTCGCGCCGCGCAAGAACCTACCGAGTACCGCGGTCGTGTTCATCATTGAGAGCCTCGAGAATCCGCTGGGTGTGGATATCTCCAAAGAGTCGGCCAAGGCCGCCATCGGCTACTTGTCGAGCGCGGATCAGGTTGCCGTTAATGACACCAGTGGCGGCTGGGCCGTGCCGCTGCAGAACGTGACCGACAAGACCAGTATCGATGGCAAGATCGACGCAATGTCGCCTAGCGACCCATCCAGCTATGCGCCGGCCTTGCAGCAAGCATATCAGGCTTTGCAAGGCAGCCCAGCGAAGGTCAAGCACATCGTACTCATGGGCGATGGCGACGCGTCCGATTCCTACGACTCGCTCTTGCAGAGCATCGGAGGCGCCGGCATAACCGTGTCCGTGGTGGGCACCAATGTGCAACCGAGCGACCTTGCGACACTCCAGGACATTGCCCGAGCAGGCAAGGGCCGCTACTACGACGGAAATGATCCATTTGACATTCCTCAGTTGTTGGTGAAGGAGACCCAGCTTGTCGCGCGACCGGCGATCGTGGAGGAGGCGTTTCGTCCCGCCGTGGTCGGGGCCAGCCCGATGCTGCGCGGTATCACGCCCGCCTCGTTGCCGCCGCTGCTCGGCTACGTCGCCACCACCGCCAAGCCGACGGCAACGGTCGTGTTGGCGTCCAACCAACAGGATCCGATCTTGGCGGAATGGGAGTATGGACTGGGCCACGTCGTCGCCTGGACTTCGGACGCCGGCGGACGGTGGGCTACAAGCTGGGTCAACTGGCCGCAGTTTTCCACCTTCTGGTCGCAAGTTATCCGGGAGAGCCTACCCAGCAACGTCGATCAGGATTTGCAGACGACGGTGACCGCGACCGATCAAGGGGCGCACATCACCGTCGACGCCGTGGCCCCGGACAAGACCTATCGCAATTTCCTTACCACTCGGGCCACTGTGGTCGATCCCAGCCGCGCCCAAAGCGCCATCACGCTGGCCCAAACGAGCCCAGGTCGCTACGAGGGCGACATGCCGACGCCTGCTGAGGGGACATACCTCATCCAGATCACCCAGACCGACGCGAGCGGAAAACTGGTCGCGACCCAGCCGACCGGCTATGCCGTAGATTACTCGCCGGAGTACCGCGATGCAGCCCCGAACACCGCCCTGCTCTCCAAGCTCGCCGACCTGACCCGGGGGCGCTTGATGAACAATCCGGCACAGGCATTCCAACACGACATTCAGGGCGCCACAGGCCAGGTGGCCTTGTGGCCCTGGCTGGTGGGGCTTGGCTTATTCGTCTTGCTCCTGGACGTAGCGACACGAAGATTGAGGCTGTCTCGACGCGACCTCGCGTTGCTGTGGTCACGAGCGCGGGGCCCAACCGATCTGGCCGCAAACGCGGACGGGCGACTGGGCAGCCTGCGGCGGCGTGTCCTCGAAACTCGCGCTTCGGTGCGGCGGCCACAAGCCGCCGCGGCGCAGTCCAGCTTGGCGGCGCACGGCAAGGGGCTGGTGTCGCCAGGCTCCACCAGAGACGTGGCCGTGTCCCATGTTGCAGCCCGCCTGATTCAGCAGCGGGGGAAGGGTGCGTCGCCGGGCGGCATCGACGAGCGTGGCGCGCGCCCACCAGTCGCGGTCGCGGCCCCCATCCGCCCACGTCCGCCCAGCGCCGTGGAGGCCGCGACGGCTCGTCAAGCGACCGCTCCCGGGAACGGACGAGCGGCATCGTCGGGAAGCCAGGGTCAAGACGATGAGCGCACGCGATCAAGGCTACTAGCGGCTAAGCAGCGTTCGCGCGGCAGCCGGGGGGAGGGTTAGGAAGGATCACCCGGCGTCCTCTCAGCCGGCTCGTAGAGCCACAAGGTTAGCTGCCGGTATGGCGTTGAAGCCCCTTGCTTGAGCAGGTAGACGTTCACTGGAACATGATCTGGCCAAAACACCGGGGCGAATCGCAGCTCCCACTTGCGCGTCTGCCCGGGCGACAGCGCGAACTCGGCGGTGCGAGCGACCGGGCGGGCCTGGTAGACCAGCTCCAGCGTGAATCGCGCGGATTCCGACTCACGACTGACAATGACTACAGTGGCGGCCGGACCTTTGAATGTGGTGAACGCGTCAGGGCCATGCTCGACAAAGAGCTCGGTTGCTCCTTGGGATGGGCGAGCACGAAGGGCAAACCCGGCCCCCAATGCGACGAGCAGAAGCAGGGACAGCGCGACCATTGCAGCGCGGATTCCAGGCAGCCCTGGTCGCAGATGCAACTGGTGGTACAGGCGCGCCTTGGCGTCCAGCCGTCGTTGCCGGAATATCGCGGAGACCGACAGGGCGACGGACACAACGAGGAGAGACACCATGGCGGATGCGCGAGTGATTCCTAGCCCGGTGTAGCTCAGCGTGAGCGCTGCCAGTGCGGTGACGGCGACGCTGAGGAGGACGGATAAGGACGCCCGGGGTAGATCTTCCAGGTCTCCTTCCCGCGGGAACAGCACACCCAGGATCAGATAGCCCGGCGCAAAAAGTGTCATGAGCAGTGCGGGCAGCGTGCTCACAGCCGGTAGGACCGCGGGCATCACCAACTCGGCAAGAGCCATGGAGCCGCCCAGGAGTGCAAAGCAAGCGTACAAGGCGACGGCGGATACGCGCCAATTCATCGCGCGCTCCCCCATTGGATGTACCATGACGCAGTTGGAAACGACGAGGGGATTGGAAGCACGATGAGGGAGGGTATGCGCGCCATCCGCCTGGGACTGGTCCAGCTCAATTCGACGGTCGGCGATCTGGACGGCAACCGGTCACGAATCGTCGATGCTGCCGCCAGGGCGCGTGAGGAGCGCGTTGACTTGCTGCTGTTCCCTGAGCTCGTCCTGTGCGGCTATCCACCTGAAGATCTCCTGTTAAAGCCGAGTTTCGCTCGAGCCAACCGCCGGGCGCTCGACGGCCTGGCTGGGGAGCTTGGAGATACCTGGGCGGTCCTTGGTTTTGTCGATCTTGCGGAGGATCTGTTCAACGCCGCCGCCATCGTCGGCGCGGGCAAGGTGCAGGCGGTGTACCACAAGCGCTACCTGCCGAACTACGGCGTCTTCGATGAGGACCGCTACTTCCGAGCCGGCTCCGAATGTCCACTGTTCTGCTTCCAGGACGTGCGTATCGGCGTCACCATCTGCGAGGACATCTGGTATCCTGGCGGTCCGGCGCAGTGGCAGGCGGCGGCCGGCGCGGAGCTGATCATCAATCTGTCCGCTTCGCCCTACCACGCCCTGAAGGGCCAGCAGCGCGAGCGCATGCTGTCGACTCGAGCTGCCGACTACGCTGCCTGGCTGGCCTACGTCAATCTGGTTGGCGGGCAGGACGAATTGGTGTTCGACGGACAGAGCCTCGTCATCGATCCGGTGGGCCGCGTCGTGGCAAGAGGACGGCCGTTTACGGAGGAGTTGCTCGTTGTCGACCTGGACCTTGACGCGGTGCTGGAGGCCCGTCTCCACGAGCCGCGCCCGCGTAAGCTCGACGTGGACCTGGTCACCAGACCGACGGTGACGCATCTCGGTCACATTGGGGATGGTATTCCCACCGTGCAGCAAATCGAGCTCCCGATGTCGCTCATAGGCAAGCCGGCACGATCCTCGTCGGCGATCCAGCATATTGAGCTGGGAGGGAGTGAGCAAGGGCATCCTCTCTGGCAACAGACGATTCAGCGTGCGACCGACGCCCGCCATCACCTGGCGAGCGCGGACGAGATGGCCTTCGAAGAGGAAGTGTATGCCGCGCTCGTCCTCGGTGTGCGGGACTATGTGCGGAAGAACGGCGTTCGTGATGTCGTGGTCGGCGTTTCCGGGGGGATCGACTCCAGCCTGGTGGCGACCATCGCGGTTGACGCGCTGGGGAAGGAGCACGTCCACGCCGTCGCGATGCCCAGCCAGTACAATGCCGGCAGTAGTGAGGAGGATGCTCGGCAGTTGGCCGAGTCCCTCGATATCGACTTTCGCGTCATCCCAATTCGCGCTATTTTCGCCGCGTTTCTGGAAGCGCTGGAGCCGAGCTTCCGGGACAAGCAGCCGGACGTCGCGGAAGAGAATATTCAGGCGCGCATCCGTGGCTCGTTGTGGATGGCGCTGACCAACAAGTTCAACTGGATCGCGCTTACCGCGGGTAACAAGAGCGAGATGGCGACGGGCTACGCTACCTTGTACGGTGACATGGCTGGGGGGTTCGCGGTACTCAAGGATGTCCCGAAGACGTTGGTCTATCGCCTGGCCAGCTATCGCAACGCGCTCGGGCCCCGCCCGGTGATTCCCGACCGCGTGCTCGTCAAGGCGCCGTCGGCCGAGCTCCGCCCAGATCAGAAGGACACGGATTCTCTGCCTCCGTACGATGAGCTGGACCGGATTCTGGAGGCGTATGTGGAACGCGATTGGGACGTGGCCCATCTCGTCGCGGCAGGCCACAATGAGGAGACGGTTGCCAAGGTGACGGGTCTGGTCGATCGCGCGGAGTACAAGCGTCGCCAGGCGCCACCCGGCATCAAGATCACGCCGCGGGCATTCGGCCGAGACCGTCGCCTCCCCATTAGCAATCGCTTCCGCGAACCCTCGGGAGAACGTGGGTGACCCGAGCGACCTCGCGACCCGATCCAATCGGCGCCTTCGTGCGCGACCTGCGCCGCCGAACGGATGCTCCCGGCCAGGTGGTCAGGATCGTCATCGCCTACAAGGCCGCCACTGCGCTGCTGCTCCTGATCACGGCGCTCTTTCTCTTTCGGCTGATAATCGACTACGAGTGGGGCCAGCGCATACGTACGCTGGCCATCGAGCTCGACCTGCACGTCGACAACCGGTTCATCAGTGACGCGCTCGTAAAGTTTGGTTTCCTCAGCAAGCGCAGCACCACGACGTTGGGCGTCGTGTCGCTCTTATACGCCTTGTTGGAAGCAACGGAAGTCACCGGCCTGATTCTGCGCCGCCGCTGGGCCGAGTACCTTGTGCTGCTGGCCACGCTGCTCTTTCTACCCTATGAGGGCTTCGAGCTGTGGCGCGCCCTCACGATCTTGAAGCTGCTGGTCTTCATCGGCAACGTTGCCATCGGCGTCTACTTCATCCGAGCCAAATCCCTGTTCCAGGACGACGTGGATGAGGCTCGAATCACGGCGGCGCCGGTCGCTCATAGCGAGCGGTGATCGTCGTGGAGATACCTCCACGCACGTTGAACTCGCCAAGCACTTCGCAGCGAATGGGGTCCATTGCCTGAACAAGGTCGTCGAGGATTAGGTTGGTGACGTCCTCGAAAAAATGCCCCTCGTCACGAAATGACCAGAGATAGAGCTTCAAGGACTTGAGCTCGACGCAGCGCGGCCCCGGCACGTAGGTGATCCTTATCGTGCCGAAGTCGGGCTGCCCGGTAACCGGACAGACCGCCGTGTACTCCGGACAGGTATGGCACACGACGTACTCGCGATCCGGGTGCGGGTTGGGAAAGGTTTCCAGCGTCTTCGTCGGGCGGCTTGGCAACGGGAGTCCCCTCAGTCCGCCAATTCCTCGTCCGGACCGGGCTTGCGCAGCACATAGCCGACACCCGGCTCGCTGACGATAAGCTTCGGATGCGCCGGGTCCGCCTCCAGCTTTTGGCGCAGATAGCGGATGTACACCCAGAGGTACTCCGTCTCGTCGCGGTACTCCGGTCCCCAAACCTGTTGCAGCAATTCCTCGTGGACGATCACCCGATCGGCGTTGTTGGCCAGAGCGGAGAGCAATCGGTATTCGGTCGGCGACAGGCGAACCTCATCTCCGCGCGCCGTTACTCGGCGTCGCGCGAAATCGATGACCAAATCGCCCGCTTGAAAGGTGGGTTTGGTCTTGGGTTCCGGCTGGGTCTGGCTTCGTCGGAGCACGGCCTTGATGCGTGCCATGAGCTCCTCGGGGCCGAATGGCTTGGTCAAATAGTCGTCCGCCCCCAGGTCGAAACCCTTGAGCTTGTCGGACTGTTCGGCCTTGGCAGTGAGCATGACGATCGGAACCTGGGAAAATTCGCGGATGCGCCGGCACGCCTCGTACCCGTCCATACCGGGCATCATGACGTCCAGAATGACGAGGTCTGGATCTTCGGCCTCGACCATCTCAATCGCCTGAATGCCGTTGCCGGCGGTGATGACGCGGTAATCCAGACGCTCCAGGTTGGCGCGGACCAGGCGGACCAGGCGCGGCTCATCATCCACCACGAGCACCGTCGTCTTGCGCGGACTGGTCATGCGACCCCCACGGCGCCTGAGAGCAGCGCCATCTGATTGCTGCCGAGGGCATCCACTGGAACCGGCAAAGTGAAGGCGATGGTGGTACCCGCCGGGGAGGTCTGTTTGACCCAGATATGGCCACCGTGCGCCTCGATCAAGCCGCGACAGATGGACAGACCCAGGCCTGTGCCTCCGGTACCCCGAGACAGGCTGTTGTCGATGCGATAAAAGCGCTCAAACACGCGTTCCACCAACTCGATAGGGATCCCGCGCCCCTCGTCGCTCACCTCCACCTCGACCTCACCGTGGCGACTGGCGGCACGAATGCTGATAACGCCGCCGTCGGAATACTTGCGCGCGTTCTCGATGAGGTTCTCCAGCACCTGCTCCAAACGGCGCGGGTCGGCTTCCACCAGGGGCAGATCCTGGGGGCAGTCCGCGACGAACTGGTGCTTGACCGATGTTTCGCCGCGGCGACGGACCACGCGCGCGATGAGGTGGCAGAGGAGCACGGGCTGGCGATGGATTTGCAAGACACCTGCCTCGATCTTGGAAAGATCGAGCAGGTTGTCGACCAGCTCGCTCAGCTTGTCCGCTTCCTCGTCAATGATACGCAGGAACTCACGCCGGGTCTCCGGCGTCCACTCATCGAGGAGCAGCGTGCTGGCATAGCCCTTGATCGTGGTCAAGGGCGTGCGAAACTCGTGCGACACTGTCGACAGGAGCGCCTGTTTCAGCTCATCGGCCTGTCGCTCGCGGGAAATATCCTGGTAAACGAACACGCGCCCGATGATCGTGGAGTCCTGGGCGCGAACCGGAGCGGAGAAGCGCCGTAGCCGACGCGGCTCCGGCCAGCGTTGGGTGAACTGCTCATCGAACACGACGCGCTCCGGATCGCGGAGCAGCGCCACCGATGCCTCGTCGAAGGCCTCTTCGTCGGCAATACCTTGTCTCAAGCGCGCGCGCAGCTCCTCCTCAGGGAGCCCGACCAGGGTCGGGGACTCGATGCCAAACATGGTCTCCCACCGACGGTTGGCGATGCGGAAGCGACCGCCGGCATCGACCATCATGATGCCGTCATTGGTGGCGTTGAGCACGGCGTTGACCACCGTGGCCTCGGCTTCGGAGCGGCCCTTTTCTTCCACCAGGGCGCTCCTGGTTTCCCGAATGCGCTGTCGCATGCGTTCAAAGGTCTGGGTGAGCTGCCCAATCTCGTCGGAGCCGCGCAGAGGCACCGGGTGATCGTATTCGCCGCTGGCAATTTCGTCGGCGGCCTGGGCGAGACGCCTGATCGGCCGGACAATCATCCGGGAAAACAGCCAGGCAACGGTCGCGCTCACCAAGAAGCCGGCCAGTACCAGCGCCAGGAAGATGCTCTGTACGTTCCATTGCAGTTTCCGCACTGCCGACGTCGGCTGGTAGAGTCCAACGATGGCGGCCAGGTCGCCGCGTGGATTGAATAGCGGTAGTAGGAACATGTCTTTGTCGGGCATAGGCACGTGCTGGCCGCCCGCGGAACTCTCGCCCGGGACGGGAGCCGTCAGCGGCCGCAACTGTTGGGCGGGAAAGGCGGTTGGCCAACCGGAGGTGGGCGACGATGTCGCGATGAGCCGTCCGCTGGGATCGAAAACCGAACAGGGATAGCCGGTGGTGCTCTGGGTCGCCGCGAGCATGTGTTCGGCAAAGGGCTCGATGATGCCGACGGCGCCGATCGTGGCGTCCTCGGCCATTATGGGCGCGGCGCCGATGAGCATCGGCTTGCCATTGATCAGCTCGAGTCCCTGGTTCGCGCCGGTTCCCCCGGCAAGCACCGCCTGCACGGTCAGCGGCGTCCAGGGCAACCGCGTGCCGCCAAAACCGTCATGGAACACGCGGCCGCGCCGGTCGAAGACGACGTAGCCGCCGCCGGCGTCACTCAGGTCCCCCATGGAGACCAGTCGTTGCTGCACCGATGTGAGCGAACTCGGGTCACCGATGCCAATGGCCAGGCCGACACTGGGCATGCCGGCGACCAGGCGGGCGAACGCTGCGAGCTGCTTCTCCTGCTGGCTATACAGCTGCTGCGCCTGCAGCCCGGCATTCTGCGACTCCATCGCCACGCGCTGGTCAAAGTCGTCGGCAATGGATTTCATCACCGCGAAGCCCGCGGCGACCCAAACCATCAGGGCCCCGGCCAGCATCGCAAAGAAAATGCGAGCCCGGAGGGAAGGGACGAGCAAGGTTCGGTCGCCCGATCCCGCCGTCCAAGGTATCCTGACACTGCTGAGCACGCTCATCAGCCCGCGCCTACCCGTGCCTTGTGCGGAGATATTGATTAGTCCCACTGGTCCATGCTACCACGCGGCATGCACGCCGCCCGACCGCCAGTCCCGCTACGATCTGCGCGCCACAGGGCGGCCGCTCCCTGGAGACGCCCGAACCTGGCCCGCATCGACAACGTGTTCCCCCCGGCGCCACACCGATACTGGGCGACCGGGCAGGCGCCAGCCGTCGAACGGTGACCACCGGGATTTCGTTTGTAGGCGGTGACCCTCGACCTGCCACTGCGCGGCGGGATCAACGGCGACAATATCGGCGTCGTATCCGGCTGCTAGCACACCTTTCCCCTGTAGCCGAAACAGTCGCGCCGGACCAGCCGACGTCAGCGACGCCACTCGGGGGAGACCCACCCGGCCGTGCTTCACGCCGAGGAGGAGCAACGAAAGCATCGTCTCCAGGCCTGGAAAACCGGATGGCGCATCGGCAAAGGACTGGCCTTTCTCCTGGAGGGTGTGGGGGGCGTGATCGGTCGCGACCAGATCCACGGTTCCCAACTCGGTCCAGAGGTCGAGGACGTCGGCCGCGGGCCGCAGTGGCGGATTTACCTTGCCCCAACCGCCGAGCCGCGCCGCGTCGTCCGCGGTGAGAAACAGGTGGTGCGGGCAGACCTCGCAGGTGAGGTCTGGGACGACCGCCCGTGCCGCCGCGATGGCGCGCAGCTCGGCGGGCGTGCTGACGTGGGCGACGTGGGCGCCCCGCCCGGCCGCGCGGGCGGCGGCGATGATGTGGGCCACCGCCAACTCGGCGCACAGTCCGGGTCGGTTGCGGTCATGATCGTCGACGCTCGACCCAGCGAACACCTTCAGACACTCTTCATCTTCCGCGTGGACAACGACGGGCATGGTGGCGGGGGTCGCCCTGAGGTGCTCGTAGAGCAGGCGCCAATCGTCCAGGAGGAGCGAGCCGGTCGTGGAACCGAGGTAGATCTTCAGCCCGACTATCTCTTTCGATAGGCGTGCAGCCAGGCCGACGTTGGACGCCGTCGCGCCCAGATACACGCCGAAATCGCACACCGACGATCGCTTCGCCAGGTCCAGCTTCTCGCGCACGCGGCCGGCGTCAATGGTGGGCGGATCGTTGTTTGGCATATCCAGGATGGTCGTGACGCCGCCGGCCAGGGCGGCGCGGCTAGCGCTCTCCCAATCCTCTTTGGCGGTCGCGCCCGGCTCTCGCACGTGGACATGGGCGTCGATGAGACCGGGCAAGATGACGAGGCCGCTCGCGTCCCAGCGGGGCGCGCCGACCGCATCCAAGCGCGGTCCGACCGCCGCGATACGTTCTCCCTCCACCAACACGTCCAGGCGCCGGCTTCCATCGGCAGCGACGACCGTTCCACCGGAAATGAGCGTGCGGGAACGATCAGGCATTGGCGTTCAGGCCGTGGCGCGCGGCCCATCCGCTGGGGTCCGACCTCCAGTCCAGCGCGATGGCGCGTTCGTCGTCGCGCAGCAGACCACGTCGCTCCGCCGCCCGGACCAACTCGTCAAAGTCGCACAGTGGCAGCAAGGTGACGGCCGCGGCGGCGAACGCCATTGCGGCCTGCGGAAAGCCGTAGGTGCAGATTGCCAGGCAGTGCCGCACCTGACCGCCCTCAGCGCGTACGCCGTTCACGGCCTCGAGCGCGCCGCCGCCCGTCGTGACCAGGTCCTCGACGACAATCACGTTGGGGGCGGGGACGGCGTGGGTTGGCGGTGGCGCCGGTTCCCCGACGGCCAACGGCCGGCGGGCAGATGGTGACTCGGACCGCGCCGGGAAGAGTGTCCCTTCGACTCTCTTGCCCTTACCGTGGTCCTTGGCTTCGCCGCGAACGTAGACCATTGGCAGCGCGAGGAGATCGGCCAGCCAGGCGGCGTGGGGTATGCCGGCGGTGGATACCCCGGCAAGCACGTCGGGCCTGATCTGCTTTTCCTCCAGAATACCGGCCATGTGGTCGATGACTCGCCGTCGCTCACGCGGGTAGGAGCACAGCAGCCGGTTGTCGGTGTAGATCGGGCTCATCATCCCCGAGCGAAATCGAAATGGTGGCGACACCCGAAAAGCAACCGCCCCGATACCTAACAGGATCGCCGCCACGTCCGCGGCCCGATCGGCGCCTGCCATCGCGCTCACGCCGCGACCTCCGCGGCTGCCGAGCGCATCCGGTCGACCAGCCGCTGCGCTTCGGCGCGGGCGGCGTCGGCGAAGTCAGCCCGACTCGAGGCATAGAGAATGGACCGCGAGGCGCTCAGCAGCAGACCGCCACCATCGCTCCGCCGGCCAAACCGGATGCTCGCCTGCACGTCTCCCCCCTGAACGCCGATGCCGGGTATCAAGAGCGGCGCGTCGGGCGCGTCCTCGCGCACGGCCTTGATCTGATCCGGGGCCGTTGCGCCGACCACGAAGCCCAGCGTACCGGAGCGCTTCCAGCGCAGGGCGCGGCGCACGATATGACGGTAGAGCGGCTCACCCTCTACAAGGAGCTCTTGAAAGTCGGCGGAGCCGGGATTCGAGGTTCTCGCCAGCACGTAGACGCCGCGGTCAGGGCGAGTCATGTAGGCTTCCACGCTGTCGCTGCCCTGGTAGGGGTTCACGATGATCGCGTCACAGTGCAGGACATCGAAGACCGCCGCGGCGTATAGGCGAGCAGAATTGCCGATGTCGGATCGTTTGGCGTCGGCAATGATCGGGATCCCGCCGGGGATCTGGCGGAGGAGATATTGGAGGGCAGGAATCCCCTCCGGGCCGAGGGCCTCATAAAAGGCAAGATTCGGCTTGAATGCGCCAGCCTGATCAGCCGTTGCCTCGATGATGCTGGAAACAAACTGGGTTACACCGGCGACATCGCGGGAAATGCCTTCAGGAAGTCGATCGAGCTCGGGGTCCAGCCCGACGCAGAGTATACTGCGCGTGGTGGCGCGACGGGCCACCAGTTTGTCGTCGAACGTTGTCAGGCTGGCCCCCCTTCGATAGTTACCAAGGCGCCGCGCCTAACAGGAGCGCGAGCAAGGCCATCCGAACTGGCACGCCATTGCCGGCCTGGCGGAAATAGGCCGCGTTGGGCAGCGCGTCCACATCGTCGGCAAGCTCGTCCACTCGCGGCAGCGGATGCATCACGGTGGCGTGGGGCGCCTGCCTCAAGATAAGGCCCGAGTCCAGTCGGTAGCTGCCTCGCACCGCCTCGTATTGGGCCAGATCCGCGAATCGCTCCTTTTGAATCCGTGTCAAATACAGCACGTCGGAGGCCGACAGCGCGGCGTCAAATGTCGCGGTCTTTGCCGCGCCGGGTGAGTGGTTCAACTCGGCCAGGAGCTGCGGCGGAAACTCCAGGCCAGGCGGCGCCACCAACAGGATCCGGCAGGAGAACAGGGTGAGCAGCCGTGCCAGGGAATGGACCGTGCGGCCATTACGCAAGTCGCCGATGAGCGCGACGGTCTGCCCCTCGATCCGCTGGCGCTCCTGGTGGATAGTGAAGAGGTCGAGCAGCGCCTGGGTCGGGTGCTCGCCGGTACCGTCGCCGGCGTTCACAACCGGCACGGTCACGAGCGACGCGGTCTGGCGGGCCGCGCCAACCTGGGGATGGCGCAGCACGATGGCGTCGGCGTACTGGGCCACGATCCGCGCCGTATCGGCCAGGGTCTCACCCTTGCTGGTCGACGAGGAAGCGGGGTCGCTCATGCTGACAACGTGAGCACCGAGACGTTGGGCGGCAGCCTCAAAGCTGAGCCGCGTTCGAGTCGATGGCTCAAAGAACAGCGACGCCACGATGGCGCTGGCGAGCACCGAACGCTGGTCACGCACGTTGCTGCGAAAGTGACCGGCCAATTGAAGTATCCGCTCCACCTGTGGGCGGCTGAGGTCAGCGGTCGACAGCAGCGAATGTGGCGGCTGGGTCACAATATCCTTCCGGCAGTAGGCGCCGGAACTGCACGCTACCACGCGGCAATGGCAGCGTCAATAGGGGCGTGACTTTTCCTGGATGAGGAGGTGACGGGCGAGGGATCGCCCGCCACAGACGGCGCAACGGCGCCCTACACGTCGTAGTACAGGAAGAACTCGTACGGTGTCGGTCGCAAGCGGAACTCGTCGATCTCGACGGTCGTTTTGTAGGTGATATAGGTATCGATCAAGTCTTGGGTGAAGACGCCACCGGCGGTCAAGAAGCCGCGGTCCTCGTTCAGCGCCGACAACGACTCGGACAGCGATCCGGGCACGGACAGCACCTTGGCGGCATCGTCGGGGGCGAGATGGTAGATGTTCTGGTCGATGGGGCCGAACTTGCCGCGAGGATCGATCTTGTTCTTGATGCCGTCGAGGCCGGCCATGAGCATGGCCGCGAAGGCCAGGTACGGGTTCGAGGCGGCGTCCGGAGGCCGGAACTCGACGCGAATGGTCTTTGGACTCTTCGAGTAGGTGGGGATGCGGATCGCCGCCGAACGGTTACGTTGTGAGTAGACCAAGTTGACCGGCGCTTCGTAGCCGGGTACCAGCCGCTTGTAACTGTTCACCGTGGAGGCCGCGAACGCCAGGACGGCTGGTGCGTGAGTAAGCAAACCGCCAATGTAATAGAGCGCCGACTCGGACAGTCCGGCGTAGCCACCTTCGCTGGCGAACAGCGGCCTGCCTTCCCTCCAGATGCTCTGATGCGTGTGCATGCCGGATCCGTTGTCGCCAAAGATAGGCTTCGGCATGAACGTCGCCGTCTTGCCATGCTTGCGCGCCACGTTCTTGACAATGTACTTGTAGAGCATCATGTTGTCGGCCGTCTTGACCAACGTATCGAAGCGGAAGTTGATCTCGTTTTGACCGGCGGTGGCCACCTCGTGGTGGTGGCGTTCCAGTCGAAGTCCCGCGTCCATGAGCAGTAAGGTCATTTCGGTGCGAATATCCTGCAGCGTGTCGTGCGGCGGTACGGGGAAATAGCCCTCTTTGTTGCGAATCTTGTAGGCCAGGTTGGGACCCTCGTCGCGGCCGCTGTTCCAGCCGGCCTCGACGGAGTCAACCTCGGCATATTGGATGTGCTGCTCAGATTGGAACTTCACGTCGTCGAAGATGAAGAACTCGGCCTCCGGCCCGAAGTAGGCGGCGTCGCCAATGCCACTGCTCCGCAAGTACTTCTCCGCCTTCTGGGCGACGTAGCGCGGATCACGCGAATACTCGCGAAAACTGCCCGGCTCGACCACGTTGCAGACCAGGTTGAGCGTGGGATGCTCGGTAAAGGGATCCATGATGGCGCTGTTGGGATCGGGCATGAGCAGCATGTCGCTCTCGTGGATGGCCTGGAAACCGCGAATGCTGGAGCCGTCGAAGCCCTGTCCTTCCTCGAATACGGCCTCATCGAGCTCGGTAAATGGAACGGTAAAGTGCTGCCAGGTCCCCGGCAGGTCGACGATGCGAAAATCGACCATCTTGGCGCCTCGCTCTTTGCCCAGCGCCAGCACGTCCTTCGCGTCCAAGAGGGCATCTCCTCCTAACCTATGCGCGCCGATCACCGCGGGCGCGCCACGCATTTGGGCATGAAAAAAGCCCTCCGCCGCGCGCCCGAAACCTGCGCGCGAGCCAGGGCTTCGCTACCCTCGATACCGCATCGTATCGCTACGCGCCAGTATACCAGGAAACCGGACGCTGAAGCGTCCGGCTCACAGGACAAGGCCCCTGCGGGGCTGCTCCGACGCGCTGTCAGTGCCAATTATGGCACGGCCCATCAGACGATGAGCCCCGCAGGGGCTTCGTCCTGTGAGCCGGACCATTCATGGTTCGGTGGTACGCCCCAGGAAGATCCTCGCGATTGCGCCACGACGTTGACAGCGTTAGTGACCTCCCGGCATACTTAGCACAGAGGCGACGATGGAGAGCGTCGGCTTCGCTTGCCCTGACAGAGAGTCCGCGGCTGGTGCGAGGCGGGTGGCGGCGGGCGATGCCGAGAATCACTCCTGAGCTGCCACCCGAACGGGTTCGCCCGGCGAGTTTCTGGCCGGGGCGCTCCAGTAGGCGTGGCCGGGATGGCCGCACGTTAGCGCGGCCGGGCATGCACACGTGCCTGATGAGTGGGTCGGCGCCGGCGAGGGCGGGTAGTTCCTCGGCGTCCTGTCCGGCCAAGCGCGGTGGTACCGCGGGATGGCAGCATCTCGTCCCCTTTCGGGGGGGCGAGTTTTTTTGTGCTTGACGAGAGGGGCAAGGCGATGTTCGAACCGGTACCGGCGACGATGAATCTCCCTGAAATGGAGCGACTGCGGCAGGAGTGGTGGCGGGAACGAGGAATTCTGGAGAAGTATCTCCGACGCAACCAGGACGGCGCGCGGCGCTTCAGCTTCATCGACGGACCCATCACGGCAAATAATCCGATGGCGCTCCACCACGCCTGGGGACGCACCTACAAGGATCTCGTTCAACGCTACAAGACGATGCAGGGGTACCAGCAACGTTACCAGAACGGCTTCGACTGCCAGGGCCTCTGGATCGAAGTCGAGGTCGAGAAGTCCCTCGGCTTCCAGAGCAAGCGCGACATCGAGGCGTTTGGCATCGACAAGTTCGTCGAGCGTTGCAAGGAGCGAGTACTCCACTTCTCACACCGCCAGACGGAGCAGTCCATCCGCCTGGGCTATTTCATGGACTGGGATCACTCCTACTACACGATGTCCGACGAGAACAATTTTATGATCTGGACTTTCTTGAAGCGTTGCCACGAGCGGGGCTGGATCTACCAGGGCCACGACGTGCTGCCCTGGTGCGTGCGCTGCGGTACGGCCCTCTCCGAACACGAGATTGCCACGGAGGGCTACCGCGAGATCACCCACCGCAGCGTCTACTTGCGCTTGCCTTTGGTCGATCGTCCGGGTGAGAGTCTCCTGGTCTGGACCACGACGCCCTGGACGCTCACCGCCAACGTGGCGGCCGCGGTCAACCCGGAGCTCACCTACGTCAAGGTGCAACAGGGCAACGCCGTCTCCTATCTCTCCAAAGGGGCGGTAAAGACCGCCTTGCACGGTCCGTTTCGGGTGCTCGAAGAGCTGCCGGGGTCGGCGCTGGTCGGGCTCAAATACGAAGGGCCGTTTGACGACCTGCCGGCGGCGCGGGCAGTGCGGCACGAGGTGCTGGCTTGGAAAGAGGTCGGCGAAGCCGAGGGTACCGGCATCGTCCACATCGCACCAAGCTGCGGCAAGGAGGATCTGGCCCTCTGGCGCGACCATCAGGCAGCGCTAACGGAGGACGGGGATAGCCGCGCCGTGCCTATCCCCTCGCCGCTGGACGAATCGGGCCACTTCGTCCAGGGCTTCGGGCAGCTGACGGGCATGCCGGTGGGCGAAGTCGCGGAGCCAATCTTCGCGGCGTTGGAGCAGCGTGGCCTGATGTATCGGGTGCAGCCGTACACACACCGCTATCCCGTCTGCTGGCGCTGCGAGAGTGAGCTGGTGTTCCGACTGGTGGATGAGTGGTTCATCGCGCTGGACGAAGTGCGGCCGAACATCATGGCGGTAGCGGAAAAGATCCGCTGGATGCCGGCCTTCGGGCTGGAGCGGGAGCTGGACTGGCTGCGCAATATGGACGATTGGATGATCTCCAAGAAGCGCTACTGGGGGCTGGCGCTGCCGTTCTTCCCCTGTGGCCATTGCGGGCGGTTGACGGTCGTCGGCAGTCGCGAGGAGCTCGCGGAGCTGTCCATCGGGCCGCTGCCGGCGATGCCATCGCCGCATCGGCCGTGGATCGACGCCGTGCGCATCCGCTGTCCACAATGCAGCGAGACCGTGGCACGTATCCTCGACGTCGGCAACGTCTGGTTGGATGCCGGCATCGTGCCGTTCTCCACCCTGCAGTACCGCACCAACCGCGACTACTGGCAGCAGTGGTTCCCGGCGGCGTTCATCACGGAGTCGTTTCCGGGCCAGTTCCGCAACTGGTTCTATTCACTCTTGACGATGGCGACCGTGCTGGAAGACCGGGCGCCGATGCAAACGGTGCTAGGCCATGCCCTGGTGCGCGACGAGCAGGGCCGCGAGATGCACAAGAGCTGGGGCAACGCCATCGACTTCGACGATGCCGCCGAGCGAGTGGGAGCGGATGCCATCCGCTGGCTGTTCGCCGGCTGGAATCCGGCCAACAATGTCAACATGGGCTGGGGCATGTTTGCCGAAGTCACGCGCAAGCTGTTGACGCTCTGGAACTCCTACAGCTTCTTCGTGACCTACGCCAACCTCGACCGGTTCGATCCGCGGCAGCCGGCCCCCGTCGCGGCGGATCGGCCGCCGCTGGACCGCTGGCTTCTGGCGCGTCTGCAGCAGTGCGTCGGACTGGTGACCGAACGCCTCGACGAATTCGACATCGCGCCGTGCGTGCGAGAGATCGAGCGCTTCGTGGACGATCTTTCTACCTGGTACATCCGGCGCGGCCGGCGCCGCTATTGGAAGAGCGCCGCAGACGCGGACAAGGCGGCGGCCTACGCCACGCTGCACCACACGCTGGCGACGCTGTCGACGTTGTTGGCCCCGTTTATGCCGCACCTGGCGGAGGAGGTCTACCAGAACCTGGTGCGGCGCATGGACGCTTCGGCGCCCGAGAGCGTCCACCTGGCCGACTGGGCCCTGGTTCAGCCGGAGCTCCTCGACGCCGGCCTGCTGGAGGCGATGGCGCTCGCCCGCACGGTGGTCGAGCTTGGCCGGGCCGCGCGGAGCCGGGCTGCGCTCAAGGTCAGACAGACGTTGCCGCGCGCGCTGGTTGCGTTGCCGCCGGGGCGATCCGCGGCCGGCTTCGCCTCACTCGTCCAGCACGTGCGCGAGGAGCTCAATGTGCAGGAGGTGCGCCTGGTGGAGGCCGCCGGTGAGATTCACGACGTCACCGTTCAGCCGAACCTGCGCGTGGTGGGTCCGAAGTACGGTCCCCGCGTGCGCGAGCTGACCGCGGCGCTCAAGGCCGGTCCGGTGGAGATCCGGCCGGATGGCTCGGTTCTGGCCGGGGCATTCGAGCTGAGCCCCGCCGAAGTTAACCTGCTGGCGCGACCGCGCGAAGGTCTGGCCGTGGTCGAGGGCGATGGCTGCGTCATAGCGTTAGACACGACCGTCACCCCAGACCTGGAGCTGGAAGGCCGAGCGCGCGACCTCGTCAGGCGCATCCAGGTGATCCGCAAGGAAGCCGGCCTGGAGTTACAAGATCGTATCATCTTAGGTTGGCAAGGATCGGAAGCGCTGGCCGACGTTTTCGATGAATGGGGCGACTACGTCCGTCAGGAGACCCTTGCCGAGGCGATCCAGCCGGAGCCGGTACCAGGCGGCTTCGTCTGGAGTGGCGACCTCGGCGGCGAGCAGGTCGAATTGTCGCTTGCCCGCTCGGGAGCGCCGGGGCGGGCGGAATAGGTGCGTTTTGTTGGGGAGAACGCCAATGACCCGGCGAAGTAGACCAGAGCGGGAGCCGACCGACGCGCTCACTCGCCAGGAACGGCGCGACCGGCGTCGAGAGGCCGAGCGCCAGCGCATGCCGGTGCATAGCAAGGCAGTCGGTTCCCTGGTGCAGGCGGCGATCCTGCGGCGGCAACGGGCGCGAGTCAACCTCACCCCACCCTCCCC
>CALBSQ010000384.1 GCA_937967325.1 uncultured Chloroflexota bacterium | reverse complement strand
CGCAGTTGCAATAGGGCGGCCGTCCAGTCTCCACGGGTGCGCTCGAGGATGCCGCGAACGGCGTCGGTGGTGCGGCGGAGGCCACCGGTCAGCCCGTCCGGATAGTCCAGGCTGATGAGCAAGCCGTAGATCTCCTCCATCAGCTCCAGGAGCGCCTCACCGCGCCCCGGCTCGCCTGCCCGCAGCCGGTCAAGTAAAAAACGGCGCAGCTCACCAACCGTTTCGCCCAGTCCATTGAGGTATGGCGCGACGCCAACACCGAGCTGAGCAGGGGTCGGAAGAGGGCGGCCATCGAGCGCTGCGCCGACGGCGGCCGCTTCCGCCAGCTCCTTCTCGGCATCCTGGACGTAGCCTGCCCAGTACACGGCCGGATGATCTGCCAGATAGGCTTGGATTTGCTGATGCTGCGCGATGGCCTGCCCGAGCAGCCCGCTGGACGTTGCGGTGTCGCCGCGGTGCGCAGCGCGGATTGCGTTGGCGCACAGCCGTATCAGCTCACGGCTATCCTTGAGTGCGCGCTCGCGGGCGGCGTTCGTGGCATCCAGCGCCGCACGAGCCTCGGCGCCGACGCCGGCCAGCGCGCCGCTCAGGTCACTCACGGCGCGAGCTGACTTCCCAGGAAATCCGCTGGTACCGGATTGCTCGCCGGCGCGTTGGCTGCAAGGGGAGGCGCCGTCACGTGCGTGCCCGTTCGCTTCAACCGCGCGAGCAACGATTCATATGCTGTGGAGTTGCCGTTGAACACGTACCGCGCCGGCAAGACCGTGACGCCCGTGCCGCCCGACTGCCGGAAATGCTCCACAGCGGCCAGCAGTCTGGCCATGGGGACGACGATGGTCACGGCGTACCATGACTGGTTGGAGCCAGGGGCGCCAAAGACGGGCGCCACGGTCGGCCCTTGCAGCCCGGCCAGCTCCGGGCGCTGCCAAATGTGCGCGGCTACCGCGTCGGCGTCGGGGCCGCACACGTTGGCAGTCACGGTCACGAGCTGGCGAGCCTGCGCCCTACCTTCAATGAGCTCTAAGATCATGCCCAGGGGGCCAAGCTTGGCGGGCCGGTTTCGCAGCGCGATGAGGTTGGCAAATAGGCATTGCTGAACGTCGAGCACCACGCCGCCGGTGAGCGCCTTCAGCCGGTTCTCTCTGAGGCTTGTTCCGGTGGAGGTGAGGGTGCTGATGGCGTCGGCGTAGCCCATCAACGGGGCGCTTTCCACCGCGCCCGGCTGCTCGATCACGTCGACGTAGTAGATACCCCGTTGATGGAGGAATTGGCGCGTCAGATTTGGCCAGTCGCTGGCGATGCGCATGGTGCGGTTGCGCTCGCGGAACCGCACCGACAGATCGGCCAGGTCGTGCAAGCCCCAGACGTCGATCCAGGCGTCGGGCACGGCAATGGTCAGGGCGGCGTTGAGGTAGCCCAGGTCGGAATAGACGACGGCGGTTCGGTCGTCGTCACTCTCGCCCGTTTCCAGGAGACAGTCGGTACCGGTGATGCCGGCGTCGACGTTGCCCGATCGCAGCTTTTCCGGTATCTCACTGGCGTGGTCGAACACAACCGTCACGCCCGGTACCGTGGCGATCCGCGCCACGTACTGGCGCGGATTCGGCCGGGAGACGGCCAGCCCACAATCAGCGAGGAAGCTGAGTGTCTCCTCGTATGGCCTGCCCTTGCTCGGCAAGGCCAGCCGCAAGGTCCCGTCACCGTCCTGGCTCACGGGGCTGTCTCCTCGATGTCGGCCAGGCCGCGCTGCTTGATCGATGCCAATGGGAGCGTGACCTCTCGACCGGTTGCCTGCAGTCGCGCCACGACGGTGCGTGTTCCCCGCTCACGCTCACCGGCGATCAGCACCCATCGCGTGCCCTGGCGCGAGGCGAAATCGAGTGACGCCCGCAAGCCGCGCTTGCGAACCTCCAGCTCGACACACAGCCCGTGGCACCGGAGAGCGGCAGCCACTTCGAAGGCGTAGCTCACGGCGTCGCCTGTCGGCACCACCAGCGCGTCGGGCGCCTTGGCTAAAGCGCCGCTGGTCTGCGTCTCGCAGAGCAGCTTCAGGCGCTCTAGCCCGAAAGAACACCCGATCGCCGGCAAATCCCGTTTGCTGCCGAGGGAGCGGGCCAGTCCATCGTAGCGCCCGCCACCACAGATCTGGTCTTCCGTCCCGAGCCCGACTCCGTACAGCTCGAAGACGAGACCCGTGTAATACTGCAAGCCACGCCCTAAGGACAGGTCGATGGTGACATTCGACCAGTCGAAGCCCGTCGCATCGAGCAACTCACAGACGGCTGTCAGCTCTTGGAGCGGCTGCTGCGACAGCCCATAGCGTCCAATCAGGTCGGCGGCCCGAGACAGCGCCACATCCCGCGGACCTGCCAAGCGGCTGAGCTCGAGGATGAACTCGATGGCCCGATCCGCTTTGGCGCTCTGATCGCCCTCACTCAGCCGCTCCAACAGGCGATCCACAATTTCCTCGGGATCGCGCCCGCCGCCGACATCGGTGTTGATCGAGCCGAGGAGTGACCGCACCAGCACGATGGCGTCGGCGCGGCTCATGCCGGCGAGGATGGCCAGGACTCGGGGATCGCTGGCCGGTCCGGCTGGCGGCCTCATCAGCTCCGGGAGCGCCGCGCCAGCAGTCTCCGATTGGCGATGGAGCAGTTGTCGTGGTGTGGCGCCGCGCTCCCCGGCCTTCTTGAGCGATTCCAGGCTCTGCAGCAGCACGGCTTGCGTACGGCCATCAACTTCCAGGGCCGCCAGAAAGGCCAGCACCACGCCCAGATGTCCGACGACCAGGCGCGTGTTGGTTAGCCCAAACAGCGTGGGCGCCTCGACCGTCATCGTCAGCAGCTCGGCATCTGCCAGCGGCGGCTCGGCGCCAATCAGCTCGACACCTACCTGGGTGAACTGTCGATAGCGACCTCGCTGTGGCTTCTCATACCGAAATACCGGTCCAGCGTAGGAAAGTCGCGCCGGCAAAGGGGGCAGGTCGGCCTGTTGCAAGAAGGCGCGAAGTGCCGATGCCGTGAGCTCGGGCCGCAACGCCACTCGCCGCCCGCCCTGGTCAGTAAAGCTATAGAGCCGGGCATTGACTTCAGCGCCGGACTTGCGCAGGAACAACTCCGCGAACTCGACGATCGGCGGCTCCACTTGCCGGTAGCCGTAGCGCCGGAAGTGCTCAATGAGCCGAGACGCTATCGCGGTGAGTTGACAGGTGTCGGCGACCATGTGGTCGAGCATGCCCCGAACACGCTCAACCTGCTGCGCTGAAGCAGTGTCTCTGATCGTCGTGTGTACATTCGCGGCCATCACGTTACCTGCTGTCCCCTGATCTGGATCGTATCCCCCGCACGCGCCGCGCCGCAAAACAGTCTAACACTGCCGCGTTCCCCACGGTCGTCTCAGCGCTTCCGTCGCGCACCGGTCTGCAGCCTCGCGGCCAGCACCTTGTAGCGCGGCGTCGCTGCTACCGTGTCCACGTCGCCGAATGCCTTGACAATGGCGCCTTCGTACGGGAGGAACGAGTTCGCCACCACGTAAAGGCGGCCACCCGGCCGTAGGAATCCCGGCGCTTCCTCGATGAAGCGCAGGGCAACGTCGAGATCGTCCGAGCCGAGACGGTGGAAAGGCGGGTTGGTCGCGATGACCTCGAAGCGCTGTCCGCGCAGGGCCGAATACCCGTCGCTGAGGACTGTCGAGGCGTTGCCGATCAGGTTTGTGTCGAGGTTGACTTGGGCGAGACGGACGGCCATGGGATTCACGTCCGCCAGCGTGACATGACCGCGCGGCGCGAGCAGAGCCGCGGTGATCCCAATAGCCCCGGCGCCACAGCCCAGGTCGAGCACACGATCTGTCGGTTTGATTCGAAGCGCGTTCAGCAACAACCCGGTAGCTTCGTCCAGCTTCTTGGCTCCAAAGACGCCGGCTTGAAGCTGCAACCTGAAGCGCACACCCTGCGCGCCGACGACGACCATCCGGGCTGGCGGCAAGGCGGACGAGAAGATCTCTGGCCGATCGTGTCGCACCACCCGCGCCACGCGTCCGCCGCCTCCGGTAGCCACGTTCGTCACCTCCGGCGATATCTCGTGCAGGTGCTGGATGAACGTGCGGACGCCGCGGTCGTTCGAGCCGGCAACCCAGAGAAGAGCTCCGGGCCGCAGTTGGCGGAGAGCATAGTCGATGAGCTGCACGGTATAGACGTTCCCCCGCGTCGCCGGGCCGTCCGTGTCCAGGACCGCCGCGTCGAACGGGGCTCCCTCTTGTTCCGCCTGAAGATTTTCCGGGACGACCGTGACCTCGGGTCCCTTGTCGGCCTTCAATGCATCCAGCAGGTGCGTGTGCTCAGCGAGCGAGGGCGCGATGGCCGCGACGGAACCTCCAGCGGTCGCCTCAAGCAGCGTCCGTGCCGTCTTCAGGTCACAGGCGTGAAGGAGCAAGACGTGCGCTCGCCTCGGGAGGACGATGTGGCTGAGCAAGAGCGCGAGTGGGGTGCGCCGCGGCAGGCTCCCGTCCTTTCGATCTACCCTTGGCGTGACCACGCCGCCACGATGCTTTGGCGGGTCGCGGGCGCCTCGCTACACTGTAGCTCAATTTATGGCGAGAGGCGCTATCGGGCCGGCGGGCGCCGGTTGTCGCCGGGCCGGCCAGCCGATCGGAGAAGGGATCGCTCAATGCCCGTTTCAGAGCAACGACGACGAGAGCTGCGTAGCCAGCGACTGCGCAAGGTGAATCGGCAGGGTGACGCGCTGCGGATGGCCATGGATTGGTCGGTTGACGATCTTGCGAAGCCGCAAATTATGGTCGAGTCGACCGAAGGAAGCGCCCACCCCAGCGGCTTTCACCTCGGGTATGTGGCCGAGCGCGTCATGGCCGGCGTACTGGAAGAAGGAGGAAAGCCGGCCAAATTCCTGTGTACCGACATCTGCGACGGCATTGCGCAGGCGCACGACGGCAGCTCCTATTCACTGGTGTCGAGGGAAATCATCGCCGCCATGATGGAAATTCACGCCATGGCCCATCCGCACGACGGCATCGTCTCCATCACATCCGGCGATAAGGGCGTCCCAGCCCACCTGGAGGCGCTGGCGCGCGTCAATTTACCCGCCATTGTGGTGCCCGGCGGCACGCAGCTCAGCGGGCCGGACCTCCTATCCTCGGACTGGCTGTATCCCATGGGGGCGGACTTCGATGAGGGCAAGCTCAGCGAAGCGGACCTCCTCTCGGCGCAGAAAACGGCCTGTCCTACCTGTGGGGCCTGCCAGTTCATGGGGTCGGCGAGCACGAATCAGGTGATGATTGAAGGGCTGGGCATGTGCTTGCCGGGCGCCGCGCTGACACCAGCGGTGCTCAATTCCTACATCCGAATGGCGCACGATGCCGGCAGGCAGGTCATGAATCTGGTTGACCGCGATCTCCGTCCCCGCCAAGTCATGACGCGGGACGCCTTCCACAATGCCATGGTCCTCCACGCCGCGATCGGCGGCTCCACGAATACCTTGCTGCACTTCCCGGCGATCGGTCGCGAGCTGGGCATCGAGATCACTCCCAGGATGTTCGACGACATCGGAAGGGAGGTGCCGGTGCTCACCAATACCAAGACGTCCGGCCTATATCCCGCCGAGTATCTCTGGTACGCCGGCGGCGTACCAGGCCTGATGCTGGAGTTACTGCCCTTCTTGCGGCTCGACGTGATGACCGTCACCGGCAAGACGCTCGGCGAGAACCTCGAAGACGTCAAGCGCTCCACCTTTTTCGCGGAGGGCAAGGGCTATCTGGCGAACCACCGGTTGACGCCACGGCACGTGCTGAAGTCGCTGGAGGAGCCGCAACAGACCGGGGGCACCATCGCCGTCCTGGAAGGCAACCTGGCGCCTGGCGGAGCCGTGATGAAGCACGCCGCCGCCGACCCCAAAATGCACGAGCACGTGGGACCGGCAATCGTCTACGATTGCGAGGAGGACGCCATCAAAGGCGTGCTGGCTCACGAAGTGCAGCCGGGATCGGTCATGGTCATCCGCAACGAAGGGCCGCGCCAGGCCGGCATGCCGGAGATGTATTTTTGCACGACGATCCTGTCGGCCCGCCCGGAGCTGGCCACCAGCACCGCCATCGTCACCGATGGACGCTTCAGCGGCGCCACCAAAGGCCCCTGCATCGGCCACGTTACGCCCGAAGCCGCGGTTGGCGGGCCGCTCGCCCTGGTCGAGCCCGGCGACCTGATCCAGATCAGCGTCTCCCAACGGCGACTGGCCATCGTCGGCATCGCCGGTGAGCGGCGCACGGCTGAGGAAGTCGACCGCATCCTGGCAGATCGGCGAACGCGCTGGGTCCCCCCAGCGCCACAGCATCCCTTCGGCGTCCTAGCGCTGTTCTCGCGCGCGGCCGCCGGGGCGATGGAAGGGGCGCATTTCTAGGTAACCTCACCCCCGGCCCCTCCCCTACGAAGGGAGGGGAGCCTCACAGGGAACTCTGGTGGCCCATGACGGCAGCCGCCGCTGGTGCCGCGAGAAAGCGCGCTGACGTTGCCGTGCAAGCTCCCCTCCCTTCGTAGGGGAGGGGCCGGGGGTGAGGTTACCCGTACCCGAGTGACAGCTTCAGCCGTTGGGCCAGCGCCGCGGTGATGCCGGGGACGGTGATGATCTCCTCGATGCTTGCTTCCATGATGCCGCGAGGCGAGCCGAAGCGGCGAAGCAGCGCCTGACGGCGCTTCGGGCCGATCCCCGTGACCGAATCCAGGGACGAGGCGAGGCCGGTCC
>CALBSQ010000383.1 GCA_937967325.1 uncultured Chloroflexota bacterium | reverse complement strand
GCCCGGTCCCCTGCCCCCCGGCCCCCTCGCGTCGGCATTGGCTACGACGTTCACCGGCTGGTGGCGGGCCGCCGGCTCGTCTTGGGCGGGGTGCCACTGGTGCACGAGCGCGGTCTGGAAGGGCATTCCGACGCGGATGTGTTACTGCACGCCATCATGGATGCGCTGCTGGGCGCGGCGGCGCTGGGCGACATCGGGCGGCACTTCCCGCCCAGCGATCCGGCCTACCAAGGGGCTGATAGCCGCGCTTTGCTCCACCAGGTGCGTGCGAAGCTGAAGTCGGCCGGATACGCAACTAGGAACGTGGATGCAACAGTGATCGCCGAGCGCCCGAAGCTCGGGCCGCACATCGCGGCGATGCGCGCCTGCATCGCCGCGGACCTCGAGGTTAGCGTAGACTGTATCAGTGTCAAGGCAACGACGAACGAGCGGCTTGGCCCCGAAGGGCGAGAAGAGGGTATCTCAGCCTTCGCGGTGGCAACTGTCGGGAGCAACGAGGAGTAACGATTCGTGGCACTGCGCATCCACAACACGATGTCCGGACAAAAGGAGCCCTTTGTGCCGCTGGGAGATCCGGTGCGCTTCTACTGTTGTGGCATGACGCCGAAGTTCGATCCCCACCTTGGCCACGCCAAGCTCTTCGTGGCGATGGACGTGATCCGCCGTCACCTGCGCGAGCGCGGCTATACCGTCCGCTACGTCCAGAACTTCACCGACGTCGACGATAAGATCATCGCCCGTGCCCGGCGCGAAGGGCTCGACCCGGAGACGGTGGCGCAGAAGTACACCGACGGCTACTTCCGAAGCATGGAGGCGTTGAATGTCGCGCCCGCCGACGTCTATCCGAAAGCCACCGAGACGATTTCCGGTATCATCGCCATGATCGAGGGGTTGATCGAGCGCGGCTTCGCCTATGCGCCAGGCAACGGCGACGTCTACTACCGCGTCTCCGCCTTCTCGTCGTACGGCAAGCTGTCCCACCGGACCGAGGACGACGTGATGGCGGGCGCGCGCATCGCGGTTGAAGAGAAGAAGGAGGATCCGCGCGACTTCGCCCTCTGGAAGGCCGCGAAGGAGGGCGAGCCGCGCTGGCCCAGCCCGTGGGGGTTCGGTCGGCCGGGCTGGCATATCGAGTGCTCGGCAATGGTGCGCGAGGAGCTGGGTCAGCAGATCGACATCCACGCGGGCGGACCGGACCTCATCTTCCCCCATCACGAGAACGAGATCGCCCAGTCCGAGGCATTCACCGGCCGCGAGCCGTTTGCCCGCTACTGGGTCCACATCGGCCAGCTCAACGTCAACAACGAGAAGATGGCCCATTCCCTGGAGAACTTCACCACGGTGCTCGAAGTGCTCCAGCACTACCATCCGGCGGTGCTGCGTCTGTATTTCCTCTCGCAGCACTACCGCACGCCGGTCAACTTCACCGACGATAACCTGGATGCCAATCGCCGGGCACTGGAGCGGCTCATCCTCGCGCGCGGTAATCTGACCGCCATGCGGCGATGGGAACCCCTGATCCAAGCGCGCAGCGGCGGCGGTGAGCCCAGCCCGCTCGCACAGAGCCTTGGCCGGCAGCTCGAGCGAACCCGCACGGACTACTTCGAAGCCATGGACGACGACTTCAACACCGCGGCGGCCCTGGCAACCTTGTTCACCCTGGCGCGGGAGATCAACCGCATCAAGGATGGTCTGGATCCGGCTTCGGCCGGCGCATCGCTCACCGCCCTCCTGGACGATACCCAGCAGACAATGGATCGCCTGCTCGGGCTATTGGGGTTGCAGCTCCCCGACGCGGTGAGCGAGCTGACCCGTGGCCCTGCCGATAGCTCCGGCACGCCCGACCACGAGATTGAGGCGCTGCTCGCCGAGCGCAATGAGCTGCGGCGCCAGCGGCGCTGGGCGGACGCCGACGCGGTCCGCCGGCGCCTGGCGGACGAGGGTATCGTGATCGAGGATCGCGCCGATGGCACAGTCTGGCGCCGAACGTGAGCGAGCTATCAGTTATCAGGTTTCAGCCGTCAGCTATCAGGCGACGGTGCCGGACCAATAGATGGACGTGGTAGGCGACGCCATGTCGGGTTCGGCATCCAAATCCACCAAAACGCGACTGGCAGCGGTTGCTGACGGCTGACGGCTGATGGCTGACGGCTTGGTTTACGGTCGGCATCCCGTGTTGGAAGCGTTGCGTGCCGGGCGAACGATTCACCGAATCTGGCTGGCCCCGGGGTTGCCGCCCTCGGTGGAGCTTGAGGAGATCCGGCAGACGGCCGCCGTACATGGCATCTCGACGACAGTTGTTACCAGGGCCGAGCTGGATAATCTGACGCGAGGCGGCAACCATCAAGGGGTGGCGGCCGCGTGCGCGCCGCGGCCGCCGGCCACGGTCGAGTCGCTCCTGGACATCGCGGCTTCACGGCGGCAGACACCGCTGCTCGTTGCCGTTGACCATCTGGAGGATCCGCAGAATCTGGGATCGCTGCTGCGAACCGCCGAGGCCGCCGGCGTTCACGGGATCATCTTGCCGCAACGGAGGAGTGTGGGAATTACACCCACGGTGGTTCGTGTCTCCGCCGGCGCAGCGGAACATCTGGCGATTGCCCACGTCGTAAATCTGGCACGGACCCTGGAACAGCTCAAGCAGCGGGGGCTCTGGATCGCCGGACTCGATGCGGACGCGCCAATGCGCTACGACCGTGCGGACCTCACAGTGCCCCTGGCGGTCGTGGTGGGCGCTGAGGGTAAAGGGATCAGCCGACTCGCCGCGTCGTGCTGTGATCTGCTCGTCCACATCCCGATGGCCGGACAGGTGGCCTCGCTCAATGCGGCCGTCGCCGCGGCCATCATGCTGTTTGAGACGGCACGGCAGCGAGCGTAAGCTCCGAGGCTGGGTATCATAGTCGGGGGAAGACTCGACGAAATAGGCGGAACCGCCGGTGGACGATCTACGGTCCTTTGCCGGGCCAAACGCGGGCTACGTGCTCGAGCTGTACGAGCGGTATGCTCGTGACCCTAGCTCGGTCGACGCGGCCACGCGCGAGTTTTTTGCTTCCTGGGTACCGCCGGACGCCGAGGAGCGCGAGGATGGGGCGGCGACGGCAAGCGGCGCCGCCGCACCAGCGGCGGTAGCGCGTCCAGCCGCAGAGGTCCTCTCGCTGGAAGACGCGATGCCTTCGCCGATCGGGCCGCACGACGCGGTGCGCCTGGCTATGGGGGCGACGGCGCTGGCTCAAGCCATCCGAGAGTATGGACATCTCGCCGCCAGGGTCGATCCGCTCGGGAGCGAGCCGCCGGGCGATCCGAATCTGGAGCCGAGTGCGCATCACATCCTGGAAGAAGAGCTGACGACGCTCGGGCCGGGCGTGGTTCGGAGCCCGGCGGCGCCGGAGGCGCGGACGGCGCTGGACGTGATTCGGCGCCTGCGCGAGGTCTATTCCGGGGCGAGCGGCTACGACTTCACCCACGTCCAGAGTGCGGAGGAGCGCGCCTGGCTCGGCGACGCCGTGGAGTCAGGCCGCTTCGGCGCCGTGCTGACAGCAACGCAGAAACGCTCGCTGCTCAAGCGGCTGACTGAGATCGAACTGTTCGAGCGCTACTTGCAAGAGCGCTACCCCGGCAAGACGCGCTTCTCCATCGAGGGCGTGGACGTGCTGGTACCCATGCTCGATGAGATCCTCCGCTCCGCTGCCGAGGCCGGCACTCGCGAAGTGGTGATGGGCATGGCCCATCGCGGCCGTTTGAATGTGCTTGCCCACGTACTCGGACGTCCCTATGCCGCCGTCCTGGCCGAGTTTCGGGCAACCAAACAAGGCGAGGGCGCCCCTTTCTCTGTCCATCACCTCAGCGGCTGGACCGGTGACGTGAAGTACCACGCCGGCGCCCGCCGCGTCTACAGCGGCAACACGGTAGTGGACATGTCGGTGACGCTGGCCCCCAACCCCAGCCATCTGGAATTCGTCAACCCGGTAGTGGAGGGCCGAGCGCGCTCGGCTCAGGAACAACGCGACCAACCGGGGCAACCAGGCCAGGACGACCTGCGATCCTTGCCGATCTTGATGCACGGCGACGCGGCCTTCCCCGGTCAGGGCATCGTAGCGGAGACGCTGAACCTCTCCCGCCTCCCAGGGTACCGCACCGGTGGAACCGTACACATCATCGTCAACAACCAGATCGGCTTCACGACGGAGCCGCGCTCCGGCCGCTCCACGCTCTACGCCAGCGACCTCGCCAAGGGCTTCGAGATCCCTATCGTCCACGTCAATGCCGACGATCCGGAGGCCTGCTTGGCGGCGGCACGCCTTGCTCACGCCTACCGACTGCGCTTCCGTAAGGATATGCTGATCGACCTCATCGGATATCGCCGGTTGGGCCATAACGAGGGTGACGAGCCGGCGTTTACCCAGCCGGGCATGTACGCCGCCATCGCCAAACACCCGACCATCCGTCAGCTCTGGGCGACACGCCTAACGGCGGAAGGCGTCATTTCCAACGAGGAGGAGCGCTCGCTGCTCGCGCGAGCGCGCGCCATCCTGGAATCGGCGGGAGCCGAAACCGGCCCAACGGACGAAACCGTGGAAGAAACGCCCGTCGAAACCGAGCCGGCGCAGACGCCGACCGCGGTCCTAGCCCGCGATCTCATCGCCCTCAACGATGCCCTGGCTCGCTTGCCGGAAGGGTTTCGCGTGCATCGCGGCATCGCGCGCATTCTCGAGCGTCGCGCCCGCGCGCTGAGGAGCGACGCCGCCATCGATTGGGGACACGCCGAGCTGCTGGCGATGGCGTCCATCGTGGCGGACGGGACGGCGATCCGCCTGACCGGGCAGGATACCCAACGAGGTACGTTCAGTCAGCGCCACGCCGTGCTGCACGAAGTCAATACCGGCGCCGTCTACGTTCCACTGCAGTCGATCCCGCAAGCGCGGGCCAGTTTCGCGGTGTACGACAGCCCGCTCTCCGAATCGGCCGTGCTCGGCTTCGAATATGGCTACTCGATCCAGACGCCGGGCGTGCTTACGCTGTGGGAAGCGCAATACGGCGACTTCATCAACTCGGCCCAGGTGATGATCGACGAGTTTGTCGCTTCCGGCTACGCCAAGTGGGGGCAGACGCCCTCGCTCGTCCTGCTCCTGCCGCACGGCTACGAAGGACAAGGCCCCGACCACTCCAGCGCTCGTATCGAGCGCTTCTTGCGGCTATGCGCGAATAACAACATCCGTGTTGCCAACTGCAGCACGGCGGCGCAGTACTTCCACCTGCTACGTCGCCAGGCGGCGCTGCTCGGCCGCGCCCCGCGACCGCTCGTCATCTTTACGCCCAAGTCGTTGCTGCGGCACCCGCGCGCGTCCTCTCGCCTGGCCAACCTGGCCGAGGGAGCGTTTCAGCCGGTGATCGACTCGGCGGAAGCACGCGGGCGAGCCGATGAAGTGACGCGTGTGCTGCTGTGCAGCGGCAAGGTATTTGTCGATCTGGAAGAGCATCGGGAACGAGCCGACCAACCTGCCGTGGCTATCGTGCGCGTCGAGCAGCTCTATCCGGTACCGGAGGACGACCTCAGTCGCGTCCTCGAGGGCTACTATAATCGCCGGGAAGTGCTCTGGGTGCAAGAAGAGCCCAAGAACATGGGCGCTTGGCCGTATTTGAATCCCTGGATCCGGGCCGTGGTAGGCAACAGCGCCTCGGTTGGCTACGTCGGGCGTCCGGAGCGCGGCAGCCCGGCCGAGGGCTCGCCGGAAGTCCACGCCGACGAGCAAGCTAGGTTGGTCGAGGAAGCGTACAGCAACGTCCCGGTACTGCGCCGGCAGAGGAATGAGGTCGTGCATGCCCGTTGAAGTCCGCGTCCCGCAGTTGGGTGAGTCGGTGCTGGAAGGCACCGTGGCGCAGTGGTACAAGAAGATTGGGGACACGGTCGCCACCGGCGACGCGCTCGTCCAGCTAGAGACCGACAAAGTGACGACCGATGTCCCGGCACTCCAAGACGGTGTGCTGGCCAGCATCGCCAAACAGGAGGGCGAGACCGCCGCCGTGGGTGATGTCCTCGCCACTTTGGATGAGCCGGGGGCCGGGGG
>CALBSQ010000382.1 GCA_937967325.1 uncultured Chloroflexota bacterium | reverse complement strand
GATAGCGGAAGGAGACGTGCTCCAGGGCAAGGCCCCGGCGGATCGGGCGCGGGGCGGGAACCGCCTGCCCAGGCGGGGGCACGGGCAGATCAGGCCCGGCGTCGAGCACAGCGAACAGGCTAGGCAGCCAGGTGAAAATCATAGCGAAGTAGCCGACGGCGAAGCCGGCCACGTAGAGCGCCAGATTGAGCTGCGTGAGCGCGCCGGCGAAGAGCACCAGATCGCCCAGGCTCAGCCCGCGGGCGAGGACACGCTGGACGGCATACAGGTAGACCGCCGCCGACGCGGCCGCCGAGAGCGCCTGGGCCGGGGTCATGCGGCCCAGCAGGCGCCGCCGCAGCACCCAGGTCTCCGCCGCCATGCGGCCGAAGACGGTCCCGTAGAGTCCGAGGAAGAAGCCGCCCAGATCGAACAAGCGCACGTCTTTGGCGGCCTCCGCCCCCAGCACGGCGGCGTGGTAGGCGCTCAGCTTCCGCCCCTCGGCGCCCTGCAGCCGCAGGACGTTACCGGACTTCTGGGCGTAGTCGTTCTCCAGCAGGACCTCCGGGATGTGCGCCAGCACCAGCAGCAGGGGCGCCAGCGGATGCAGTCGCCAGAGAGCGACACTCATCGCCACGATGGTGAAGATTGTCTGCAGGAAGCTGCCGCCCTCGGAGACAAGATCGACCGGGCCGCGCACGGCCCGATCGCGGGCGACAGCGAGGTGATTGGCGAAGGCAGGGTCTTCGAAGCGGGCCAGGCCGCGCCAGCGGTTGGCGGAGGCGATGAGCTCGCCGTTGACGTGGGCGGTGAGCCGGTCGGCCAGTGACTCTTGCGCAGACCGGAACAGTGGCGCCAGCGCCTGCTGCGCCACGATCAGGCCGACGGCCACGGCGATCCAGGCCGGCACCGGCAAGCTGCCTGCAGCTCCCGCGCCCGGACCGCCTACGCCTACCGCGCGCGCCACGGCGTTGACGATGCCCCGCGACGCCCAGAGCGTCCCCAGAGGCAGGAACGCCTGCAGCGCCATGAGCGCGCCTAACACCAGGGCCTGGCGTGGAGCGGATGCCGCGATGAGCCCCAGCGAGCGCCACCAGAGCTGCGCCGTCGCCCGTAGCCGCGCCGGTGCCGCCCGGGACCAGGTGCGGGCGCTCAGGGTAGCCATCCGTCCGACCTCTTTATCGATAGGTAAGTAATATCTTATATATTTTCCGGCCTGTCAAGGCGCTGTGCTCGCCGGCAACACCCACCTGAGTATGGCGGCCGTTACGACATTTCTTACGGTTCTATTGACGCGTCGGCTCGGTGAGGCCTCGACCGCCTTGCTGGGCCTCATCGAGCCGATCGTCGATCTGTCCCAGGGGTCGTGGTGCGGACGGATCAGCGGACAGCCGTGCTTCCACCAAGACTCGGATACGCCGGGCCGCCTACGCCGCGCATATCACCGCGACGCTCTCCGCCGCGGCGGGAGGTACAGTACACGCGCAATGAGCACGTTCCTTCCGCCCGCTAGCATGTAGGAGCGCAATGCCAGCCCACGATACCAATCCGACACCCTATCCCGATGTGAATGCCGTGCTCCAGGTAATCCTCTCGGGCGCGCAAGCCATCCTCGGGGATCAGTTTGTCGGGATGTATCTGGATGGCTCACTGGTCACGGGCGACTTCGACGCCAATCGCAGTGACATTGACTTTGTCGTCGTCACCGCCGGTGAGCCGCGGGACGATCGTTACTCGGCATTGCGGGCCATGCACGCGCGCTTCGCCGCGAGCGACTCGCCCTGGGCCATCGAGCTGGAAGGCTCCTACATCGCGCGTCAAGCGCTCCGTCGACACGGCACACCCCCGGCGCGGCATCCCCGCCTCGAGCGGGGACCGGGCGAGGCACTTACGCTGCAGCGGCACGACAGCGACTACTGGATAATCCATCGCTCCATCCTGCGCGAACAGGGAGCGGTGGTGGCAGGCCCGCCCCCGCGCACGCTGATCGATCCGGTGCTGCCGGACGATCTGCGGAGGGCCGTGCTGGACACGATACGCACGTGGTGGGCGCCGATGCTCGACGTCCCTGCTCCTGTCCAGCACCCTGGCTATCAAACGTACGCCATCCTCACCATGTGCCGGATGCGGTACACGCTACACCACGGCGCCATCGTCTCGAAACCAGTGGCGGCGCGCTGGGCGCAAGAGACGCTTGGCGCGCCATGGGCCGGGCTCATCGATCGCGCCCTGGCGTGGCGGAAGGATCGTCAGAGTACACCGGTTGCTAGCGTGGGCGAGACGCTCGGTTTCATCCGCTTTACGGTCGAGCACGCTCAGCAGTACAACCTCACCACGGGTGAAAGATAGCGTCCCCTTGGATTTCTTGTCGGGACGGCACGCCTCACTCCACGCCGGCCAGGGCCTCCTCGCCCTCGACTGCCCGCGGTAGGTGATCCAGCTGCTGGGACGATAGGTCCAACGCCACGGCCATGTTACTATACGGTTTAGTACAATGGTGGAGTGATCTGATGACGGAAACGGCAACCGTGCCTCGCGCTCAGCTCAAACGCGAGCGCGTCCGCAACGCGGCGCAGCAGCTATTCCTGAAATCCGGCTTCGGCAGCACGTCCATGGACGCGGTCGCGACGTCCGCGGGCGTATCCAAGCCCACGCTCTACCGCTACTACGAGAACAAGGAGGCCCTCTTTGCCGATATCCTCCGCGACCTGACCAGGAAACGCATCTGGAGCGACCTGCCCACGGCGACCCTAGAGTCGGGCGTCAGGAGTCGCGCCGGCCTGACGTCCGTCTTAACGGCAATTGCGCAGAGCGTCATTCACCAACTCCTGGATCCGACCTACGTCGGGCTGCTGCGCGTGCTGATCGCCGAGATTCCCCGCTTTCCGCACCTGGCCGACCTCTTCCGTGCCGCGGTGCTGGGGGAAGGCCCCCACGTGCTGTCGTCCGTGCTACAGCGCGCATGCGCCGCCGGCGTGGTGACGCTCCCCCACCCGGAGGTGGCCGCCCGCCTCTTCATCGGACCGCTGCTCATGTACCTGCTCACCGACGGCCTGCTCAGCGCCGGTGTGCCCAGGCAGCCCCCGCCGGAGCAGATCGCCGCGCTGGCGGAGCTGTTCGTGAAGGCGATCGCCTGACACTGAAATGTCCCCTGGGTAACAGCCGACGTTGCGTACCGGCGGCACAAGGACGGAGGAGGTAATCGGATGAACGGCAATCGCGATCTGGTCGCACCTTTCGACCCCCTCGGCCGCGACGATGTCGCCACTGCCGGCGGCACGGGCGCTAATCTGGGCGAGCTGACGCGCGCCGGCCTCCCGGCGCCGCCCGGCCTGCCGACGCCCCATCGTCGTGGCAGCCAGCAGGCCCGGTTCGTCGCCGGGCTACTGGGCGAGATGTATCCCATCCGCCCGTATCCGCTGGACGTCTCCTCCTACACCAGCGTGCTCACCGTCGCCATCGCGAACTGCATGTTCGCGCCGCTCGGCCTGCACTACCCGTCCCCGGAGCAGATGTTTGTGGAGGAGGATGGCGTCGTCGTCCGCATCGAAGACGCCGGCCCGCGACCCACCTGGCGCATGCTCTACCGGCCCTGGCTCACGCTCTGGCGCAATCGGCGCTACGACCTCGACCGCTGGCAGGAGGACCCCATCCTCGCCGAGGCGACCCAGCGAGCCGGCGCCTTGCGGTCGCGCGACCTCGCCGCCCTGAGCTGGGCCGACCTGCTGGGCACACTGCGCGAGGCCCTCGATGTCGAGACATTTGTCGCCACCTTGCGCCGCCGCTACTTGCCACAGGCCTTCCGCGACATGCTAACGCTCTGGTTGCTCCTCGCCTGCGCCGGGCAGCGCAGACGCTTCGGCGCGTTACAGTCCGGCGTCGAGACCAAGACACTGGCAATGAACCGCGCCCTGGAGGCGCTGGCCGCCCAGGTCCGCGCCAACGCTGAGCTGCGGGACCTCTTCGCCGCTACCCCGGCCCAAGAGCTCATGCCGGCGCTGGAAGCCAGGCCAGCGGCGCGGGCGTTTCTCGCCGCGTTCCGAGCCTTCTTGGATGGGTACGGGCACCGCGAGACGGTCCTCCTGCTCGCCTCGCAGCCGGCTTGGTGCAACGCCCCGGCAGTGCCGCTCGGCGTGGTCAAGGGACTGGCGGTCGGCAAGCCTCCGACGCCATCGAGCGGCAATGGCGACGACGGGAGCGGCCAGATAGAAGGAAAGCGATCCTGGCAGGTCGTGCGCGACGACCTGCTGAAGCGATCCATCCTGGGCAAGGGACCGTTGCGCAACCTGTTCATCCGTGCCCTGGAGGGAGCAAGGCGCTTCCCGCAGCTCCGCGAGGACACGCACTTTGCCATGACGTTGGGACTGCCGGTGGTGCATGCCGTGTTCCTGGAGTTGGGCCGGCGGCTGAGGCAAGCCGGCGCTCTCGAGGCGCCCGAGGACGTCCTCCACCTGAAGCTGGCCGAAGTGGAAGCGGCCGGGCGACCGTGGCCGCCCTCCGCCGAAGCCGCGGCGCGAGTACGTGCGCTGGCGACACGGCGCAAGGCGAAGCGGGCATCACTGGCCGGCCGGCCGCTGCTGGGCGAGGCAGCGCCGCCGGAGGCCAAGGGCGGCTCCTTCCTTGCCGGCGTCCCTGGCAGCGCCGGTGTCGCGGAAGGGCCGGTGCGGATTGTCAGCGGCCCCTCCGAGTTCGGTACCCTTCGGCACGGCGACGTGCTCGTCGCCCCCTTCACCAACCCGGCCTGGACGCCGCTCTTCGGGCTTGCCGCGGCGGTGGTCGCGGACACCGGCGGTCCCCTCTCCCACGCCGCCATCGTCGCCCGCGAGTACGGCGTCCCCGCCGTGATGGGTACCGTCGACGCCACCCGCCGCCTTCGGAATGGCCAGCGCGTCCGCGTGGATGGTACGCGCGGGCTGGTGTTCCTCACGTCCGGCTAGGAGTCCGGGATGTGACGTAACATCGCGCGTCGGCAGCAGCTTGCTAGGGAGCGCCTGCATCGTGGCGCCTGCCGCTGAACCAGCAAGCTAGCAGTTGCAACCTGGCTGAAGCCCGCTAGAGAACCCGCCGGTTGCCACTGTAATTCTAGCCGGCTGGTTCAGCGGCAGGCGCCACGGCACGCGGCCCTCCGCCATTCCCAAACAGGAACGATATCGCGTCGACCTCCGTCTCTTTCCTGAGCTTGTCAAGACGCCGTGGCGCATTGCATAATCCCCGTGCGCAGCAGGGTACGTCTGCACGTCGCTGGAGCAGCGGGAGGCGCAGTACACGGCGGCATCTACATAACATTCGATCAGCAGGTGCGAATCCCGCTAAGGGAGAGAGCAGAGGCCATGGTGGATGAACAGACTGACGGCCAAACGCTGGACTGGGTCGCGCATTGGCGGCAGATCGTCGATAATCGACGCCGAGTCGTGGAGGGGCTGGGGGAGGCCAATCGAGCGGACGAACAGTTCTGGGATCGCCGCGCCGACCAGTTTCGCCGCATCAGCGAGCAGCACGATTCGGGGAGCGACGTGCTCGTCGGCATGCTGACGGAGGCGTTGGGTCCGGACGGGACGCTGCTGGACGTGGGCGCCGGGGCCGGACGCTACGCCTTGCCGCTGGCCCGGCAGGCCCGGCAGGTGACGGCGGTCGAGCCGTCGGCGGGGATGCGCAAGCACCTCGAGGAGCGGGTACAGCAGGCCGGCGTGTCCAATCTGCAGATCGTGGCCAGCACCTGGGAGGACGCCGATGTCGCGCCGCACGATGTCGTGCTGGCGGCGCACATCCTCTACCCGATCGCCGACATCGTGCCGTTCGTCCGCAAGCTGGCAGCGCACGCCCGCCGCGCCTGGTTTCTGACGATGCGGGTCGAGCCGATGGGCAGCGAGCTGGCTCCCCTCTGGGAGCAGATCTGGGCCACGCCCTATCCGCCGGAGCCGACCTTCCTCGACCTCTACAACCTCCTTTTCGCCCTCGGGCTGCGCGCCAACGTCCGGCTCAAGCCCTTCGCGGCCGGCGCCAGCGCCACGAGCCTGGACGAGGCGCTGCAGCAGGCGCGCGGCCGCCTCTTCCTACCCGACGGCGACCACCAGCACGACGAGGCCATCCGTCAGTTCCTACTGTCAAACATGCTGGAACAGGCCGACCGCTGGCAATGGCCGCAACAGCGTCTCGAGGCCGTCGCCTACGCGACGGTCTGAGGTGCACGCCGGCGAGCTCAGTTGGAATTTGGCCCCTGGCGACTGACGACGTTTCAGTTTGTAGTCCGGCGTTTCCGGTGGAGTGGTGTAGGGGCAGCCCCCGTGCCATCGGCGCCACCTTAACAGAATGTGTGGTACTGGGTTTGCTACGCTCCTGGTGTGCCTGGGGAGCACAGAGCGGAGCGGCGACGCGATGCCGTGTCAGAGGCTGGCGGAGGAGCAACCCGTCCCGGTCGGAGCGCCGGTGGACGAGGCGGTGGCGGGGGACATCGAGGCCTCCCTGCGGGAGCTGGTGGAGCAGTTTCAGCCCGACCGGCGGCGGTCGCCCGGCGACGCCCGGTTGCTGCCGGGCAAGCTGGCGGGCGTGTCGGGTACCCTCTGGGTGCTGCGCCGCCAGCAGTGGCGCGCGGTCCCGCCGATCGCCGACGTCCATCAGAACGAGGAAGTCGCGGCCCGCGCCATGGTCGAGGACCTGCCCCGGGGCAGCCTGGCGCTGGCCGACCTGGAGTACTTCTGGTTCGCCTGGCTCGACTGGCTGACCGAGCACGGCTACTGCTGGGTCTCGCGGCGGCGCGCCAAGACCAGCTCCACCGTCCGGCGCAGCTATTATCAGCGCGGCGACACGCTGGACGCCGTCGGCTTCCTGGGCGCCCACCGCGCCGACCGCGCCCAGCACGCCGTCCGCCCGGTCCAGTTCGCCGTGGGTGGCACCCTCTACCGCTCTAGCACCAACGTGCTGCACCCCCACCCCCTGCCCCTGCTGATCCAGTACCTGTCTCTTATA
>CALBSQ010000381.1 GCA_937967325.1 uncultured Chloroflexota bacterium | reverse complement strand
CTGCGGCACCGGTCGGACAACCAAACTAACTCCATTCACGTTGGACAAGCACTAGGGCGAAGTGGAGAAGGACTCTGCAAGGATCGTCTCGAATGTGTGCCAGGCCCGTCCTGTAGCTACCAGGTCGAGACGATCGATCCCGCACCAGCGGGCGTATGGTAATTGCCCCGAAGGTTCGAACACTTTTTCCTTGAAGAGTGGAACAGGCTCGGCGCCACGGTTGCCCGATTGCTGAGGTGGTCGACTTCTCGGGCGGCAACATTTCCCCTGAAGGTTCGAACACAAGCCATGGAGGGTCCCGTTTTGCCCTGAAGGCTCGAACGATACGCCCGGTCGGGTGTCGTGTTAGGTGGCTGTCGCTGTGTTCGGCGGCTCCCACCGTCCGTTGACCCGCCTCCAGCCAAGCCGGTGAATCGTGTTGTGCATCGTGGATCGGTGCATCGCGGTGCCGTGTGCCTGGTTCCACAGCTGGGCATGCATCGCGGCGGTGGCAGTCGGTCTAGCCTCCAGTTGCGCCCACAGCGCGCCTTCCTGCTCCGCTCGGATGCACCGTGGGCGCGCCCCGTGGATCTTCGGTCGGTGGGCCAGCAACTGACGGACCAGCGTGATGCTCACCCCGTGGGCCCGCGCCAGCTCCCCAGGAGGCCTGCCGGCGCGAAAGCCCTCCAGAATGCGCTCTCGCACCCCCTGAGCCCGTAAGGTCGTGTACCGCTCGACTATCGTCACCAGCCCGAGTCGGCTGGCGCGCAGCCGGGGCGTCCGCGGGAGCCCGGCTTGCCGGAAGGCGGCCGGGACGGAGATCGGCGTGTCCTCGGCCAGCAGCTGTACGCAGGCCGCCTCGAGTGGCGCCCGCCAGGCGGCGACGCGCTTCTGCTCCTCGAGAACCTTGCCCCGGCGGGGCGACGCGCCCCGCGGGCTGCAGTCCTCATCGAACGACGAGACGAGGCGGGTCTGGCTGAAGTGCGAGCCGCATTCCAGGCAGCAATAGATCTCGGCCTTCGGCGTCCGTCGGAAGGGGCGGACGTTGCCGGCGCCCACCACCGCAAAGCGCGGGCAGACGCGGTTCACGCAGGATACCTGGCTGGCGGGTACCCGTGGCTGCGGCGGCGGTCGCACCGCCTCCGGCGGCAAGTCCAGCGCCGCCAGCGCTCCCACCACCCGGGTGAGCGACACCGTGGCCTGGTCCCACACCGTCGAGGGCAGGGCCCCCTCCCGTGGGAGGGGGGGCAGCTGCCGTTTGAGACCGCGCCTCCTCCGTTCGTCCACGACTGCCTGCATGGCGTGGACGATCGACTCCGCCGTCCCGTGGTCCAGGAAGTAGCGGAACAGCCGCATGAGCTGGCCATCGAGCGCCAGGATGTCGTCATCGGCGACGCGGCTGGGCAAGTCCCACCACCCCAGTGCGCACACTGGACAGGTGAACGGCGCGGCCCGGTGGAACGGGCGCAGAGGGGCGCCGCAGCGGCAGGTCGCCTCCAACCAGACGCCGTGCTCCAGACAGCTATACACCAGCGGCAGCACGTGGCTGCGGGCGACCAGGCGCTGCGTGGCAATGCAGGCCGGGCAGATCCGGAAGGGGCGCGCGACAACCATCCGGCGCGGCCCTGCTCGACTGGGTGTCTGCAGGCGCACGAGTTCCACCTCGAAGGTGGTCTGGCGCAGCGTGCCGAGGGGCATCGCCAGGAGCGCGGCGAGCCGGGGCAGGTTGAAGCTCCGTGCTGTCGCGAAGGCGCCGAGGGTCTGGTTCGAGATGAACAGCGACGTGGGGGAGCGGCGCAGTTGTCGTCCCGTGGTCCCCGCCGACCAGCCGTTGACCAGGTCGCACCGCAGCAGCAGCCCGACGAGCCACTCGTCCGCCAGCGGCCACACTACGTGCGGGAGTGTCGCGAGCCAGCGGGGGTCGTCGACGCCGATCACGCCCTCAGAGGGCGTTTGGGAAGTCTGACGTGTTGTGATAGGAGGTTGAGCACATACACGCGCAGGACACAGACCATTCTGGTGACGAGGAAGAGACAATGGAACCAAGGGGGCTCGGTAACGGCTACCGAGCCCCGGTGTTTCGTCCGTGGTAGCTGGACAGCGGAATCAGGGCGTCGCCTGCTCCGGCTGGGGGATCACACCCAGTTGCTGCATCATGCCGAGGCTATCGCCGATCCCTCGTTCTTCGACGACCTTGCCGTTTGCGAGGCGGCAGATGGTCATCCCGTTGAGTTGGAACGGCTTGCCAGTCGGCGGGATGCCCGCAAATTCACCTTGATGGGTGCCGCGACAGATCCAGCGAGTAGCAACCTGATCGCCCTCCGCGATCATCTCCTCAACGGACGTCTTTACATCGGGGAAAGGGCGGTACCACCCGTCGTTGAGGAATCGTTTGTAGGCTTCCGGGCCGTGGATCTCCTCCGGAAATCCAGGATAGCTAACGACGATGTCGGGAGCAGCCAGTTCATCCACCACATGGAGGTTCCCAGGGCTCCAGACTTGGGCGAAGCGCTGGACGACAGCCTTGTTCTCTTCGACTCCCATGCGACACCCTCCTTTCGTGTCCTGCACCCTCCTTATCATACCCCTCGGCCTCGGCAGCCTGACCAAACTTTCCAAACGCCCTCTCAGCCCACCCGGGTCGGTGGGCCTGCCGCGCTCGGCTCCCCGTCGACGAGGGCGACCTCCTCCGCCCGCAGCGTCATCAGACTGGCCACCTCGTGCAGCAGCTCGCCGGTCACGTCGTCCAGCCCCGCGGCGGCGGCGCGGCCCAGACCCAGCCGGACCAGGTTGGCCAGGTGGGACATCGTCACCCGTCCGCTGCGCTCGGGATCGAGTACGGGATGGGTCAGCCAGTCGTCGATCGAGCGCGCCCAGCGCACCAACCGGAGCCCCGGGAACTGGTCGCGGTACACGTCCTCGTAGCCGGCGCAGATCTCCCGCACTTCGTCCGCGGTATGCCCCAGTACCAGACAGTAGGGCCGCCCCGGATCCAGCCGGCGCCGGAACTGCCGCCAGATCAACTCCTGCCGGGTCCGGAACGTCTCCTGGAGCGGGATCACTCCCTGCCCGCTGGCCGACACCAGGCAGAGCCCAACTTGCCGCGCGTAGGGCGGGGCCGCCAGGGTATCGGTCAGCTCCTTGACGTAGGCCAGGTGGTCCAACGTCAGGTCGTGCGCGTCGTCGATGACGATGACCTCCACCTCGGCCCGCGCCACCTGTCCGGTGAGCCAGGCCCGGCGGGCGTATCCGCTCATCCGCGGCACGACTCCAAAGGCCAGCGAGAGCGCAATGCCCAGTGCGCTCGGGCCTGCCTTCCCTTTCGGCGCGCAGACCGTCAGGATCGGCAGGCGCGTCTGCCCGTCCAGCCGCTTGGCGGCTCCGGCGCTTGTGACCAGATCCGCGATGCCGTACGATTTGCCGCTGCCGGGCACGGCGGCGACCACGTGCCAGGAGCGATCCCACTGGGCCGATCGGAGCAGGCCCTGGAAGCGCCGCTCGAAGGCGTTCTCGATGAAGTCGGCGCGGGGAGCAAAGGGGCGCTCAGTGGCCATCGCCCTCCCTCCGATGGATGGCGGGCCGCCGCACCGGCCGCCGGTCCTCGTCGGGCACGGGGAGCGGGAGGGCACGGGGCGTTGCGCTGGGCTCGCCGTCCTCCTGGTCTGGACTGTCCGCCAGTGCCGCCAGGACGGCGGCCACCTGCTCGGTGTGGATCTCGGGGCGCTGTCGGTCGAGCTGGCGCTGGCGCTCCTTCTGGAGCGTCTCCCGGTACTGGGCGCGGCGGCCACGCTGGGCGTCCTCCTGGATCGCCGTGAGGTGGCCCCGGGCCTCCTCGTTGGCGGCCCGGGCCGCCGTCCGGCTTGCTCGCTCCAGGGTGCGTGCCTCCCATTCGCTCACGCGGCGCCCGGCCAGCGCCGGGCAGTACGCCTCGCCCACGTGCACCCCGTCCACGAACAGGTAGATCACCGCGATGTCGCGCCGGTCGTAGTAGATGTCCACCTCCTGCCTCCGCAGCCGGTCGGTCAGGCCGGGGCTGACGTAGCGGCGGCCCTGGAAGGAGATCCCGTGGCCGGCCTGCACTCGGTAGCGGCCGCTCGGCCGGTTGCGGAGATTGTGGGCTCTCAGCAGCAGCAGCGTGAGGTCGTCGTGGGAGCCCAGCCACTGCGGCACGCCGTACTCGGCCACGGCCTCCTCCCACAGCACGATCCGCCGCTGGCCCCGCAGGCGGTCCCACTCCTGCATATAGCTGTCCACGATCGCTCGGTAGAAGAGCTCCTCCAGCACGTCCAGCGTGATGCCCGCTGCACGGGCGGCCGCCGCGCTGTCGTAGGCGCCCCGCGCGACCGGCGTGGCCTTGGTGGTGCCGGGCAGGCGGTGGGCGAACTTGCGGCCGATCCAGGTGAACAACGCCTCGACCGTCCCTTTGGCCGTGGGCGCGTAGGCGGGGGCCTGCTCGGTCACGATCCCCAGACGGTTGACCAGCACATCGACGGCCCGCTCGGCGGTGAAGATCTTGGCGCGGTCGTGGAAGATGATCGACGGCTTGCCGTGGCAGGGCCAGGCGTGCGTACAGCCGGCCAGCTCCACCAGCCGGTCCTTGGGCTCGAGCGCCTGGCGGACCAACCGCAAGTAGTCCTCCTGGCGCAGCACATCGAGCGACAGCACCCCGGCCAGGATCGCTGCCGTCTTGACGCAAATGAGCACCGCGGCGTGGACCCGGCTCGTCAGGGGCGTGCCGTCGAGCGCCACCACGTTGATGTCCAGGTAGTGCTCGTCGA
>CALBSQ010000380.1 GCA_937967325.1 uncultured Chloroflexota bacterium | reverse complement strand
AGGGCTTCACCATCAAGCCGGCCTTCCTGGACGAGAAGAAGGGGCAGGAGCCGCCAGAAGCCAAGGTCGCCGATTTATTGCGGCTCTTGAAGGTGAACACGCCGGAGGTGCGTATCCTCTCCTACGACGACATCGTCAAGCTCTTACCGACCAGCCTCTATCCCGACTTCACCCGCTGGATCAACGTGGAGGCACCCTTCGACTCGGTGACCTGGCGGGAGCGCTGGGGCGACACCCGCAAATCCCCCTACTACATCGTCACGGGCCTGCTCACGGGCATGGACCTGGGCAATGAGCAGCTCCAGGAGCAGATGAAAGCCAGCCCGCAGAGCTATCAGAACGCCGTCGCCGATCTGGCCAGGGTGTGGTTAGCCGAACGTCGCTTCTACCTGGGCGACCGCAAGCCGGGGCACTACCTCATCACCGACAGCGGCAACGGGTTCGGCGTGGACTACCAGTTCTTCGAGGATCAGGTGTCCTGGGAGAAGACCAACCAGTTCCTCCCCAAGCTGTTAGGGCTCATCCATCCGTCCCTCTTGGAGGCGTTCAACCGCTGCCTCAAGGAGCAGGCCATGGACTTCGGCGTGGAGAAGGCATTGCCCCGTCCGCCGTCGCCCAGCGACTGGGAACGCGACGACACGGTTACCGAGCTCGAGAAGACCCTCGCCCGAGGGTTCCAGCAAAAAATATGGCGCTGGTACCAGAAGGCGGTGGCAGGAGCCGGCTCGCAGAGCGTCCGCAAAGCCAACGAGTTCGACCCCGAGCAGCCGTACCTGACCAACGGCGACGCCGTCTACCAGAACGGGGTGAAGTTCCCGGTTTCCGTCTTGCCGCAGAACAAACAACCCTCCAAGGACGATCTCACCGCGTCGGTTGGCGACTACCGGCCGGCCTTCGACTACGGCAGCCTCCAGGCGCAGATCTCCATCAAGACCGACTATCCCAACATCACGGTGCGCAACCCGGAGCTCTACGCCCCGGCGTTTGAGAAGCGGATCAATTACCTCTCCGACTCAATAAATACCTCAATGAAACAGGCCGTGAACGACACCATCGTCCGGGGGATTGATGGCGGCAAGACCTACGGGGAGATCGCCGACGACGTCCAGCAGGCGCTGGGAGTAGACCCGAACAATCCCGACTTCCCGGGCTGGCGGGCAGAAAGGATTGCTCGTTCCGAGGGAATGTGGGCAATAAATGAAGGAATGCGGCAGCAGTATCAGGCGGTGGGGATCAGGAAGGTCAACGTGGACATCGCGCCGAACGCCTGCGACAAGTGCGTTGACGTTGCCCGGGGAAACCCCTACGACCTGACCGAGGCGGAAGGGCTTGTCCCAGCCCATAGTAATTGCCGATGCATACTCACCGGAGACTACACCGACCTGCTCTCCTAGCCGGCTCGGCGAATCTGTCGCTCCCGCCCGACGAGCTGTTGCAGCCGCAGCCAGTAGCTGACGTCCTCAATCATGCCTTGGCTGATCCCCTCCTGGAAAGGTAAGCGTCTCGAGTTCCTTACCGTGCGGCCGTAGGCCGTGACCAGCGCTTCCATCGTGGTGTAGCGCTGGAGACCGGTGAGCGCGTCGGCGACGGCGCGGATGTAGACGTGCCCTTGCGGCGAGCGCAGGTAGCGACGGGCCAGGCGTCTGCCGCTGCGCCAGAGCAGGAGCGTGTGCTCAACCTGCTCGTGCCAGGCCAGCAGCGGCTCCGAGGGCGGCACCGGACACGATCCTTCCCAACAAGACCGGGAGCAGGATACCAGAATAGGGAGACGGGTTATGTCGCGATGGCTGGGGAGGGGAATATGCGGCGCTACTGGGGCGAGCGCTACTTCGCCGGATGATTGTTCTTCGATGGCGCCGCCCCGAAGATGCCTTTACCAACGAAGCGCTTATATCCGAACTGGTTGCCGTGGTTGTACCGCTTCTTTGCTTCCTCACGATGCAGGCAATCCAGATTCTCGATAACGATGTTTTCGCGATCGCCGTCTCTGAAGACCACCACGAAGTCCGGCGGGATTCTCCCGTGGTGTTCCTCCCAGAGCAGCCGGTGCAGGTACACTTCTTCGCCGCCTGCCCGCGAGCGGTACCCGCCGTATTTGTCCTGGCGGAACACCTTCCCCTTATATGCCCTTGCCGGTCTGAGTTGCTTGCCGCGGAGCTTATACCCTCGCACTCTGAACACGTCGTAGAGGGACTGGCGGGTGAAACGGCCATGATAGTGAACATTGGCGATGTATTCCAACGACTTGCCGGTACAGTACAGGGCATAGCAGGCGGTATAGAGGTCATTGTTCCGCCGCCGGAACTGCCGGAACTCCGGCTTGTAGGAGGAGCGATTGAGGTGTTCGACCCCGGAGAAGTCTTTCATACGTCTCAATAATCCTCGGGTAGTAAAATCGTGCTGCTGCTGCGATCGGCTTCTGTGATTACCCAGAGTCGTTCCTTGTTCCGGGTGTCATACGCCGAGAGCAGCCGGTGGCCTAATGCCAGGGAGCGCTCATTCTCCGCCCGGTCCTCCGGGTCCAGCTCCCCCCAATCGCCGTGCTTGTGCCGGATCAGGAACTCGACGGGGAAGTGGCTGGCCTCGCGCATCGCCTCGATGGCCCCGCGGGTAGCGCCGGTGTGCCCCAGCGCGAACTTGCCCGGGGCGAGCATGGCCTTTTCCAGCTTCAGCCGCGCCTGGAGCCAGACAGCCAGGCTATCGGGAGAGTAGTGGTCGTTCACGGTCGCTTGGTAGGCAGACTCATACCGGCGCAGCGCCCGTAGGGCGGCGAGTCGGTCCGGTGGTTGGGGTCTCGGTTCGCGTTCCATAGTCCCTAGGAAGCGCCCGGCACCCCCTTCCCCGTTGGGATCAGCTCGTTCGCGCTCATCGCCATACCCTCCACAGCGTTCTCCCCAGCAATCGACCGAGCAGGATATTTTTTCCCCGCCGGGCGATGCGTCTGGGGTTGCCCGATGCGATCACCGAGATGGTGTTCATGACGCGGGCAAACTGATAAAGCGATCGAATAAAGGTTCTCATAGGTTTCAGGTGCTAGGGGCAAGGATGTGCGCCTTGCAGTCCTCTGTTCGCCTTCTGTTTGCACCTGCTAGCGGTGTAACTTCGGAGGGCAATACCTATTCTGCCACCCTAGCCACTCGATCATAGCAAGTTCCTATATCGAAATCAACTAGGATCATCTGTATCAGACGAGATCATCGCAATAGAGCCGTACCTGTTGACAAGCCCACTCTATACTGCGCCCAGCAACCGCGTGTTGCCTGTACCCGACGTATGGAGAACCAACAAGACCTGCTTTTCGACGCCCCAGCCTTCGAGGTGATCAAGTCCTACCGCGACGACAACGGCCAGATGTTCATCGAGGGCCTCGCCTCCACCGTCTCCATCGACCAGACCGGGGAGCGCATGTCCCCCGAAGCCATCGCCAAGATGGCGGTCGGGCTGATCGGCAAGCCCCTGCGCGAGGAACACCAGAAAGGCTATCTTGACAAGCTGGGCGAGATTGTCAAGGCGGACGTGGTGCAGGACGACAACGGCAACCCGGCGCTCTGGATCAAGGCGCGGCTGTACGACTGGTCCTCCAAGGCGAAGGATACCTTCCAGGCATTGAAGTCCGGCGTCAAGCTCGGACTCTCCGTGGCCGGCAAGATCAAGCCGGGCGGGCTGATCAAGGAGCTGGTCGACCACGCCGGCAAGTTCATCCCCACCTATCGGGACATCGAGCCCACCGAGGTTTCTGTCACCGACCATCCGGCCAACCTGGACACCTTCTGCTACGCCGTGGCCAAGAGCCTGAACGCCCAGATGGAAAGCCAGCAAGCCAGCGACACAGGAAACCAGCAGGACGGCCAAACCGCGATCCGGAAAGACGTCGCCAACAGCCACGACGCCAAGCCCAAGGAGTACGCCGATGTGGACACGTCCGACTTTTTGGACCCCGACCACTACAAGTACCCAGTGGACGAGCGGCATCTGATGCCGGCGCTGCGCTACTTCAACCACCAGGGCCAGCGGGAAGCGGGCGGCTATTCCGCCGCGGCCTGGGAGGAGATGGGCCGCAAGCTCGCACGGCTCCTCAGCGAGCACACCGGCAAGGACTATGCCTTCGATCCCGACTCCGAGCAAGTCACACCAGCAGCACAAGAGACCAAGAAAACCGATGGAGAGGAGGTGAATACAGCAATGAACCAATCAACAGGATTAGTCACCAGCAAGCCCAACGCGGACTTGAAACGCTTCCTGAAAGAATTCGGCCGCGACCCGGACAAGGAGTTCCATCTCCAGAAATCCGACGACCCGCAAGATGGCCAACCGGCAGTGCCAGCAGAGCCAACAGCTCCAGCCGCGCCAGCGGAACCTGCTGCACCAGCAACAGGAGACGCGGCAGCGGATCAAGCCGTCGCCAAGGCGAAAGCCAAAGCCGACGTCAGCTCCAGTACGGATACCAGTGCCGGCTCCAGTGTGGAGTCCGAGATCGAATCGCTCCTCTCAGAAATCAAGAGCACGATCTCGAGCATGAAGAGCGCGGCCAAAGCCGCGCCAGCGTCCTCGGCAGCATCCAGTTCTGATTCGTCCGATTCGGACGACAGCTCGATGGAAGCGGCCGTGACCAGCATGCAGCGAGCGCTCGAAACCATGAGCCAGCTCATGGCCAAACGGAAAGCGACCCCGAAGGGTGGACCCGTCGCGTCCTCCGACTCCAGCACCAGTGGCAATACCACCGGATCAACCGCCAGTAGCGCGGACACGACCAGCACGGCCAAGGCGCTCGGCGACATCGCCGGCGCGCTCACCGAGCTGAAAAAGAGCATGGCGGAGCGGGACGAGCTCCTCAAGAGCATCGCCCAGAACCAGCCGTTGCAACGCAAGGGCTATGCCCGCGTCGTGGAGAAACAGTTCGACAACGACGCCAGCGGCGTCCAGGTCGACCCCGACCTGGTCCAGAAGATGGCCAGGGACACGGAGATCGACTTCAAGGCGCTCTACGAGTACCGGACCCTGGGGAAACTCCCCGGGAAGTACGCCAAATCGGCCAACTAGGCCGGACTCTTGGTTACAGAGGAGGAAGCCCTGCCAGACACCGTAACCGACACAGGGCAGCCAGGATGAGGAAGCAAAGGAGGTGTAATACAATGAACTTAGACCCAGAACAAATACTCAATCTGTTTGCCAAATCGGTCAACGTCAGCGGCTATGCGGGAGCAATCCCAAATTCACTTCTGTCCAGGCAGGATTTGGAACAGGAAATCGTCAAATTGACGAATCGGAACACCCCACTGCGAGACATCATGCCTCGTGGCAGAGGTGAAGGACGGGCGCACTTGTGGAATCAACGCAAGGCACTCGGGCAGTTGCCGACCAACAACAGTCAGCTGGAGGTCTTCTTCCCAGACGGGGGATTACCAACAGAATCCGATCCGATCTATGTACCTATTGTGCATCAAGTATTCGCGAGAATACTCAGCAAACTTTGTAAATTCGGTGGATACCTCAGGCAGTTCGTCACTCTTGAGACAATACCGAGCCAAGCCCTAGCAGTCTAGGGAAGGTGTAGAGACTAAAGACAAAGCTCTTTAACAGTTTAGTAGGAAAGCAATTGACAGCAACATACAAGTATGAGACAATAGTTATGTCAAGTAACTATGCAGCATATACGGGAGTACACACGGACACGCAACGGCCGGACGCAGATCGTCAAGGCTTCAGTTCGTGGGACATCGAGAAATCTCGTCTGCCCGGTGTGCGGCATTGCATTCGTTGCCAAGGGCCTCAGGACGCGACGTAAGTTCTGCTCACGTGCCTGTTACATCGTCGATTGGAAGGGGCGCATCCCGGGCTGGAATAAAGGCGGCCACCCGCGACAGCGGGTCTGGAATAAGGGGCTGACCAAAGAGAACAACAGCATCGTGCTGCAATACAGCCTCTCCATGGCCAAACGGGTCAGGGAGCAGTTCGCCTCCGGCGAGCGCAAGGGCACACCCAAGTCTCCAGAGACGCGACACAAGATGGCGCTCGGCAAGATGGGCGATAAGAATCCTATGCGGATTTATCCGCACCTCCGTGAAAAATCGCGTGAGGTGGCTATACGGGTAACACTAAAGATGGGGTGGAAATCCACCAACATCGAACGTAAGCTCTGGGAGGAGCTCGACCGCCTGGGTGTCACCTATCTGAAGAATCACTCGCTCAGGCACTATACCATCCCCGATGCGTATATCACGGCCACGAAAACGTGTATCTATGCGGATGGCGACTACTGGCATAACCTCCCCAATTGGAAAGAGCGAGACGCCAGAGTCAACGCGTGGCTGGTCGAAAACGGCTACCGTTACTTCCGATTCTGGGAGCACGAGATCCTCGCCCCAGATTTTCCTACTAAATTGAAGATGATACTATAGTCCGAACTGTACGGCGACGTACAGAGCTAGGCAGAAATGACCTAGCCCTCTCGACAAGAGAGCGCAACAACTTTGACAGAAGACGGCCGCCTACGCCTATTTGGGCGTCAGTATCTCAATTACTGGCCCGATGCTAAAGAAGCTTAGAACCTTGCTGGCATCGCTAAATCTCGCTATATCGGTGGAACTCCGGAGGATCTTCGGACAATACCGAGCCAACCCGCTTCTAGCGGTGAGTGCGTAACGACTACACGCGAGACGTTCTTTGAAAATTTGGTATGGAGATAGATTACGAAGCCTTCAACTCTTCGTTGAAGTCCGGGGACTTGGTGAGCTGGTGACACTCATAACAGAGGGTGATGCCATTATCGACGTCGTACCGGAGCGCGGGGAAATGGGCGAACATCTTGAGGTGGTGCGGCTCCAGGCGGACGCCACGGCGGTCACAGAACTGGCAGGTCCAGTTGTCCCGCTGGTAGACCGCGTTCCTCCAGTTGCGGTACCGATGGGTGTGTCGCAGAACCTTTGAGGCGGGGATTACGCCACCCTTCCAGTTGGGATTGTTCTCTCTGGCCAGGTGCGGCTTCCCCTTATTCCAGGGGACGTGACCTTTACCGAACTCGGTCTGGGGAGCGATACGCATCCCTTTCGGGATCGGGTTGACCGGAGGAATCCCCTGGCGGAACCGGTTGCCGACCATATCTGGTCGCGGCTTGCCCGTTTTCGCCTCACGAATCTTCCGAACCCGCTCAGGGTTCCGGAAATCATAGTGGCCAGGCTTGGCGTTATGCCCGTGCTTATAGCGAGCTGGGGTGCCCAGTTTCGTAATAGCAGGAATACGCTCACCACAACCACAAGAACAAGTAATCTCCATATTGAATTGAAAGATAAAGATATAGTCTGATCTGCGAATATATTAGAAATCGCAGAGGTTAGCAGAAATGACTAACCCAGGTATATATACATTGATTATATACCAAGCAACAACTTAGAGCAAGCGGACGATCCTATACGGACATCGAAGCAGAGCAGGCGGAAGCCAAGCTCCGCGAGGTGGTTCAGGCGGAGGAGTGGTGCATCTTCAACGGTGACTCCACCATCGCCAACTCGCAAGGCGCGACCGGATTCGACGGCCTCAACAAGCAACTCACGACCAATGTCATCGACTTGGCCGGCGGGGCGCTCACCGGTGTCGGGAACTCCGTGAAGCAACTTGACCGTATCGTCAAGCTGACCAGATTGCAGGGCGCGCAGCCCTCGCATTTTTTCTGCTCCTTCGGCATGCAGAACCAGATCAACCAGATCGTGGCTCCGCAGACCCGTGTGGTGGTGCAGAATGGGACCACGGTGACTGCCGGCATCCATGCCGTCAACTACCAGTCCCCAGCAGGGGTCATGCCCGTGGTTGGTGATTTGCAGAAGAAGTCACCCGTCCCCAGCGATGGAGACGCAAACAACATGGCTGTATCGGTGAAACTCTCCGCGAGGAGACAATACCGAGGGAAGTCGGCCGCAGCAATGCGCCGACCCCGTAGAGACTCTACGCCGTGCTCTCCGGTCCCCGGAGATGAAGATATAGTCCGCTCTCCTCAGCGATGGGGAGAGGGAGACAGAAATGATCTCCCTGCACTCTGCGTGCATAACAAACCGTTCTTTATCAATCCGGCAACCCCTTACCAGTACAACACAGCCGGCTCGTCAGGACCAGAAGGCGCTGCCTCAAGCAGCATCTACCTCCTGCAAGTCCCCGAGCTGGAAATGGTTGACCTTATGCCTATAGGACGTACAGAATTGGCTAAACGTATTTGGTCAAGTAAAACCCTGCTATATCGGTGGAGCCTACATATCTGGAAACGGATACATGGTAATACCGAGGGAACTTCCCATCATCGGGGAGACTCCGTAGAGACTAACACGCGGGGGCAGCGAACGGCTGCAAGATATAGTCCGAACTTGTGGGAAACCATAAGAAGCAAGCAGAAATGCCTTGCTCCTGGCATTGCCAGCGTAACACTCTTGAAAATCGCAGATTCTGTCAGGTTCTTTATCTCAGAATACACGGTTCTTGCCGTAAGTCTTTTGCGGCTTGTGGTCGTGAGACTACATGAAACTATTCGCTATATCGGTGAAGGTCTCCTCAGGACGCTGCGAGGAGCAGCAGGGGAGATAATACCGAGGGAAGTTGGAAGCGCAATTCTTGCGTTCCAACCCCGTAGAGAACACATGCGAATCGCTCTTTGAAAAATCCGAAGTTCACGCGTAATTGCCGACGATGGCAGCGTATGCAGAGGCAGACGAGATTCTCAATCACGTTCGCGTCCAGATACGAATCGTGCGCCCGGAACGGGATCAGATGGTGGACCTCCATATTGCGGTCCCGATTCTGCGCCCTGGTCCGGCTGCACAGCACGCACCGGTTTCCATCCCGACGACGGGCCAGCTTGCGCTGGGCGATCCAATTCGCCCCGTAGTAGCCACGGTAGCCGCCAGTCCAGCCAGGATGCTTCGCCCCCACCAGATGGGTGAGCGAACGATGCTGGCAGGTGAGGGAGCAGTATTTGCTGCGGAGGAGACCATGCTTGTAAGCGATCGAGTAGGGACGCGAATAGCGCGCCCCGCACTCGCCACAGGTCAGCGTCACACGGTGGTGTGGCTGGCGCTGCGGGAGCTTCCTGGCATAGTCCGGGTCTTTTTCCCGACATGCCCGGGAGCAGTAGATATACCCAGCCGCGGGGTTGATGTATTTCTTCGTGCCGCAAGTCTTACAAAGGATGAAGTGTGCCATCGAATGAAGCAATTATAGCAGAACCTTGGATATTTCGAAAGAGATGAAGATATGTTCCGACCTGTATGGCGACATACAGAGTCAGGCAGAAATGCCCTGACCTTCGCGAGAAGTAACAAACTGAAAAGCTGAACCATGGTGTGGACTGATCAAGAACGTCAACGATCCTTACGCATAGGATCATGGTACAGGAAGCGCGGACGGCTTCAACAGGTAGCGTCCTAATAGAGCGATGTGACTCGTACCTCCAACAATTGGCTCTAGATTGTGGGGTACAAAAGGTATATACTCGGGGAAAGACCTTTTCCTTGGTTGGGCGCAAGCGACAGCTTGTGATTTCTCTTTAGCGCGGGAGCCTGCCTCCTGCGCCCAGCATGAAGGAACAACGACCTGCCCACAGTTTCCTCGACTACCAGACCGGCCACCAGCGCCGGGAGCTGGCGGAGCAACGCGAGCGCGCCTCCCTCCTGCCGGTCAACGTCGTGATGTATCTGGCGTTGGGCCAGGCCCGACAGCTCGAACCCCAGGACCCATCATCCCAGGAGCGCATCGGCAAGCTCCAGTTCGGTGTCTTGCAGCGCATGGATGTCCCGGAGCGCGACGCCCTCGCCCGGCACGTGGCCTGGCAGACCGAAAAGCGCAGCTGGGAGCGGGGCAACGGACCAACCCCTTGACATCCTCCGCCTATGCTATCCCCACTGATCGGTGAGACCTGGCAACAGGACCGTTTCTTTTGATCCGAAGACAGACCTTCCAGGAGATTGGCTGCTTTCGGGTCTGACCGATCAGATGATGAGGATTTGCCCTATGAACGACACCATCGGCTTTGTCCAGACCGGCATCAACGACACTCCCTACCCGAACTACACGATCACCACGGGCGGCGCCGGATCATATCTCACGTTCCCGTCGGGACACTGCTGCGCCTGTGCCGGCGTCTGCTACCACATCGGCGGTCCTTGGCTGTGCGCGGCCCATCAGCAACCCATCGTTCCTCCGACCATCGTGATCAATCAGCCATCCAGTCAAGAGACCTTCGATCTGCTCCGGCAGATCCTGAAGGAGCTCAAGGGCAAGAAGGGGAGGAAGCAGCGATGTGCTTGACCTGTGGATGCGGTGCTCCCGCAGATTCCCACGGCGACAAGCGCAATCTCACGCTGGACGACCTGCGACAGGCGGGTCAGGCGATCGGCGGTTCCTGGCTCGACGCCTTGATGAACCTGCTGAGGACGATCCCGACCCTGTTCCAACCACACCATGATGATGATGCAACACAATGATGAATATCTCACCCGCGACCTCGGGGAGGCGGCCTGCCTGCTTACCCTAGACCACCGCTTGCACGGCATCGCCTGGAAGGACAACTTCGCCTACTTCCGCTTCGGCGACCCGACCGTCTGCGAGCAGCTCAAGCAGCAGTATTTCTTCGGCAGCTTGCAGCTCTCCGCCCGCCACTTCTACGACAACCTCCGCACGCTCAAACGCCAGCTCTACCAGAATGAACAGAAAGGAGGGAGTTATGTACAGAGTAAGAAACCTCGCCCTTGAGCGCGAGGACATCCGTTTCGACGATGGCTGCGTGGTCAGCTTCCGCGACGGCTTCGGGATGGTCCCGGACCACCACATCCTGACCTTCCAGATCTCATCCAGCTACTCGATCCTGACGCACACCGACGAGCAGCCGGCGGCAACGCCAACGATGAGTGAGCCGATACCGACTGTCGCCGAGCCAATCGCCAGCGTGTCCGAGCCGATTCCGACGGCGAGCGAACCAATCGTGACGCAAACCGAGCCAGTGGAGGAGTCAGCAGGAACACCGGCAGCCGAAACAGCATCGGAGGAAGGAGACGGCCAAGACGCCTAGTCGTCTATGCAGCAACCCAGCAAAACCATTCCGCTCTTTAGCGTGTTCATGTCCCACGACGTGGACAAGCCACTCCTGGAGGTCTTACACTCCGGCTACATCGGCCAGGGCAAGAAGGTCGAGGAGTTCGAGCATGCCGTAGCAGACTACATCGGTAATCCCTACGTCTTGACGCTCAACTCGGCGACGTCCGGCTTACACCTGGCGTACCGACTGGCCGGCGTTGGACCCGGCAGTACCGTCATTAGCACGCCACAGACCTGCTCGGCCACGAATCTGCCGATCCTCGCCAACGGCGGCAGACCCGTCTGGGCGGAAATCAACCCCGACACCGGACTGATTGACCCCACGGATGTCGAGAGAAAAATCACCCCCACGACCAAAGCCATCGTCTGCGTGGACTGGGGCGGCACGCCCTGCGATCTGGACGCGCTCATGGCCATCGGCGAGCGCCACGGCATCCCGGTGATCGAGGACGCGGCGCACAGCTTCGGCGCGACCTACAAGGGGAGAAAGATCGGGACCATCGCGGATTTCACCGTGTTCTCCTACCAGGCCATCAAGACACTCACGACCGTGGACGGCGGGGCGCTGGTCGTCAAAGACCCCGAGCGCTACCGACGAGGCAAGCTCTTGCGCTGGTACGGGATCGATCGGGAATCGCCCCGCACGACCGACAGCCGCATCGAGGAGGACATCGCCGAGTACGGCTACAAGTTCCACATGAACGACGTGACCGCGACCATCGGTCTCCACCAACTCCCGCACCTGGAGGACACCCTGACCAGACACCGCGCCAACGCGGCCTCCTACCAGTCCCGCATCGACGATCGGTTCTACACCCATCCCCGGATCGGCGACTATGCCTACACCGGCTCCTACTGGCTCTACACCATCCTCCTGCCGGATCAGGAGCAGCGGCTCGCCTTCATGCGGTTCATGGCCGAGCACGGGGTTATGGTGAGCCAGGTCCACTCCCGCAACGACACCCACACCGCCTTCCGAGAGTCCCGGACGGAGCTGCCGGGGGTCACCGCGTTCTGCGAGCGTCAGGTCTCCATCCCCGTCCACTGGGCGCTCACCCAGGAGCAGCGACAGACCATTGTTGACTTGTGCAACGAGTTCGCCAAACAAGCAGTATGAAGATTATCCTTGGAATCCCAGTCGTCGGACAGGAGGAGCTCACCCAACGGTGCGTCGAGAGCGTCGAGACGACGGTGTACGACCGCACCCAGTTTCAGCTCGTGCTGATCGACAACGGCTCCCAGCCCCCCTTCGGCACCAGCAACTACGCCGGCGACATCTTCCCCTTGACCGGCTATCGCAACGAGACCAATCTCGGCTTCTACTATCCCTTGCAGCAGCTTTCCGAACGCCATCCCGACGCTGAGCTGATCGGCCTGTGCCACAACGACGTGCTGTTCTACGAGAACGGCTGGGACCAGCGGCTGCGGCTTGCCTTCCAATCCGACCCCAAACTTGGCTTAGTGGGCCTCGGCGGCTCTAATCAGGCCGACCTGGCCGGCGGCAGGGGCGGGGGCACGATGATGCGCTTCCGAGGGGAGAAAGGTCAGCGACAAGTGGGCGAGCGCATCGACGACCTGCGACCGGCCGTGCTCCTGGACAGCCTCTTCCTGCTGTTCCGACGCGACGTGATCCCCCATCTGAAGATCGACGGCGACATCAGCCTCTGCCACTTCTACGACAAAATCTGGTCACTGCGGACGATTGAAGCCGGCTACCACGTGGCGGTCTTAGGATCGGAGATCGATCACCTGGGCGGGCAGACCTCCACCTCCCAAGCCTACGACGACGCGGCAAGAGCCTGGTGCGAGCAGCGCGGCATCCCGGTCCCGGAGAGCGGGGATAAGGCGATGTACCGGGAAGCCGAGCGCCGATTCCTCAGCGAGTACCGCGACCAGAAGAAGATGCTCCCCTGTGCCGTCCGACCGGACTATTCGCTATGGAGACCCTGACGCTCAAGAC
>CALBSQ010000379.1 GCA_937967325.1 uncultured Chloroflexota bacterium | reverse complement strand
TCCTCGGCGGGGGCGCGGTCACCCCCGCGGCGACGGTCGTGCCGCAGAAGACCTCGGAGATCCTGACCTTCTGGTTCTAACCGTTCGACGGGCGGGGAGGGGTTCGGGTATCCTCGGGCCGCTCCCGCGACGCGTGGGGCGCGCTGCCGCCGGCCGCGCCGATGCGGCTGAAGTGCTCGACGCCGTGGCGATCCCTGGTCGCCTGACCGCCCTTGCGCCCGATCTGGGCGAAGAACTCGGATCCCCGCCGCTCCCGGATGGCGGCGCCGGCCAGCTTGCCCAGCGCGCGGTAGTGCTCCGGGCCGTACTTGTCGCGCGTGGCCTGCCCGCCGTGCTTCGCCTGCGGCGTGCCCGCCTTGACCCCCGGCTTCGCCATACCACCAGCCCTCCTCGGTGTCGCCGGTCGGTAGCGTAGCACGCCCCCTCCGCCCGGCGGCCGCGCTCGGCCGGCCCCGGGCCGATTACTGCCAGCCGGTGTCGACGGGGATCAGGGTGATCCAATAGCCGCGCAGGCCCAGGCGCGACTTGCGGTCGTGGAACCAGGCGTTGAGCAAGGCGGTCCCCTCCTCGGCGTGCCGCTTGGCATCCCACCAGACGGTGAGGAGAACTTGGTGGTCGCCCAGCAACCTGCTGGTCGCCCCGGCGTCCATGCCGGCGTAGCCATCCCGTGACGCGAAGGCGGCGGCGATCTCCCGTTCGAGTTGCGCGCGGAGCGCGTCGCTGTCCGCCTCCGGCTTGAGGTCGCAGACGACGTTGGTGAAGTAGCGCGTGCCGGTCCGGATGGCGGTCATGGGGGGATGGACGCTCGGGAAGGGTCCGCTGCGCGGATAGGGGTCCCGCGACTCGACGGGGGACTGGGGCCGCGACTGCTCGACCATGGTGGGTGGCGCCTCCCGCATCAGCTTACCAGGTGGCCAGGAGATTGAGACCGAGGACGACGAGCAGGACGGCGAGGCCGCCGAGGAAAAAGCCGACCCCCCACCGCTGGAGGGCGACCTTGTCCTTGCTGATGGCCCGGTTCTCCTGGACGATGGCGTTGTAGTCGCCGCCGAGCTGGATGTAGGCGTCCAGCGGTCGCTTCCTGGCCTGCTCGAAGGTCGCCCACTCCTGGGGATTGAGCCGCAGATACAACCGGAGCGTGAAGGCCCGCACGAACCAGACCTCGGCGAGCGCCAGCAGGCCGATGGCCGCCCCCAGGCTGGCGACATAGGCCAGCTCGAACCGGAGGTGGCCGCCGAGGAGGTTGCCCGCGACGGGGATCTTGCCGAGGGTCCCGATGGCGAAGATGAGGGCCGCGCCGGCAGCCCCGATCCAGGTGGCGGTCTTGGTATCCAGGCCCTTCTGCAGCTCATTCTCGTTGCCGTACTCGCGGGTCGCCACCTCGGCGATGAGCTTGACCGTCTCCAGGGCGATGGGCGGTTCCGTCGGGGGGGCTGGGGGCAATGCCGGCGGCGGCGGTACCGACGCCTCGAGCTCCAGCCAGTCGCGCAGCCGCTGGCGCAGGCTCGGCATCACATCCCCACCGCCGCCGACATCGACGGATTTCCTCCACCCCCAGCATGCCAGCCGAGCGTCGGAAGGGCAAAGCGGCTAGTCATCTTGACATGGAGACGGGTTGCTTGCTAGACTGCTGGTATGACGATTTTGGCCATTTCAAATCAGAAAGGCGGCAGCGCAAAGACCACGTCCGCCATCAATCTGGCCTACGCGCTGACCCAGCTGCGCCAGCATGTGCTGGTCATCGACATGGACCCGCAAGGCCACGTGGCCGAGGGCTTCGGCCTCTCCGCCGGCGAGCTCGCCCATGAGATCTCCGAGGTCCTGGAGCGCAAGCTGACGCTGCCCGACATCATCCGGACCGTCCGACCACACTTGGATCTCGCCCCGGCAAACATCAAGCTCTCCTATACCGAATCGACCTTATTCACGAAAGCGCGGCGGGAAGACCGGCTCAAGCACGCCCTCGATCCCATCGCCGACCGCTACGACGTGGTCATCATCGACTGCCCGCCGTCCTTAGGCATCCTGACGGTGAACGCCCTCTCGGCGGCCCAGCACGTCCTGATCCCCATGGCCGCGGAATACTACGCCATGTTGGGGGTGGGCTTGCTCTTGCAGAGCATCGGGGAGATGCGGGCGGAGATCAACCCGGAGCTGTCGGTCCTGGGCATCCTGCCGACGCGGGTGACCCACACCGTCAATGCCCGTGACATCCTCAAGCTCACCCGCGAGCAGCTCGGCGAGGACACCCGTCTGTTCGACTTCGGGATCCCCGAGACCGTGAAGTTCCGCGAGGCGGCGGGGTTGGGGAAGACGATCTTCGAGCACGACCCGGATTCCCCGGGGGCGCTGGCGTATGCCCGCTTGGCAGAGGAGGTACTGCGTTATGGCAACTAGAACCGTGCGCGAGCGGCCTTCGATCTTCCGCAAGACGGATGAGGGCGTGCCGGAGCTGCAAGACAGTAAGCCAGAAAACCAGCAAGACATCCAGACATCCGGCGGTCAAGATGCGCAGCCATCCATGCCGGCGAAGATCAAGGCGACCTTCCACCTGACGGCGGAGGACATCATCGGCATCGACACGCTGATCACCGCCGAGTTCCGGCGCACCGGCCACCGGCCGCAGCGTTCCGAGATCGTGGGCCGCGGCATCCGGGCGCTCATGGAGCAGCATTCCCGCTAACCTCCCGCACGCCGCTCCCTTCATGGTCCTCTCCTCAGTTCCTATCCCTTCGACCCCCGTAGCGCAACCTTCCTAACCTTGCCGCCGTCCGCAGCCGGCGCCCTACAGTCATGCCTGCCAGGCGCAGACGGCGAGGGGGTGCCCATGGACGGCAACGGGGCAGTCACAAGCGACGACGGCCGCTGGCTGCCGGTCATCGAGGCGGCGGACCTGCTGCGGGTCTCCGAGCGATCGGTCCGGCGCTATGTCCGGCAGGGGCAGCTCCGCTCGCGCATCGCCGGCCGTCTCACCGAGGTCTGGGTGTCCGCGGACGGCGGCGGCGAGCGGCACTTGCCGGTCGCGGACGGCGATCCGGACGGTGTGCCGTCCGCGGAAGGCGCGTTTGGCCGAGTCACGGATGGGCTGCCGGCCATAGACGGCGCGGCGGACGGCATGCCGGACAGGGGCGCCGCCGGCGGACCGGCCCTGGCCGAGCTGGTCCGGCTGCTGTACGAGGAGCGCGAGGAGCGCCGGCTGGAGCGGGAACGGGCCAGCAAGGCGGAGCAGGCCGCGGCCATGTGGCAGGAGCGGGCGCGCCACCTCGACGGCGAGGTGGGACGGCTGCAGGAGCTGCTGGCCCTGCCGCCGCACGAGCCGGAAATCGGCCCGGACGATGATCGCCCGTGGTGGCGTCGGCTGTTCCCGGGCAGGAAGCGGCCGCCACCCGTAGAAACTGGTCATTGACAAGCAGACATAGAAGGTATATATTCGGTTGTATCCTTGCATGCTTTTGGCGGCGAGGGAGCCTATGGACACCTATCTGACCAGCGACCAAGTGGCAAAGCGGCTGCAGCTGCACCCGAACACGATCCGCGTCTACCTGCGGCGGGGCGACCTGCCGGCGGTGAAGGTGGGGAAGGGGTACCGGATCAAGGAGAGCGACGTCGTGAAGTTCATGGAACCGAAGCCGAAGATCGGGGTTGCGAGCTAGGGTGGAGGGTTGGGAGCGAAGCGCTCAGGAAACCTAACGCCGCAGCAGGAGCTGGCAGAACCAACCATACGCTAGCGCTTTCCTGTCCCGAGCTCGGAGTCCCGATACAAACGAAAAACGCCTGATGGCCCCGGAGGGGACACACCAGACGCTCTCGCTGTCGCAAGCTAAGCGTACCTGCCCCTCTGACGGCTGTCAAGGCACCAGCCAACAAGAGGGTTTTTTTATGTCTAATCCTGCCGACACATTCCATTTCGAGGGGTTTGACCAGCCGACCTATACCCAGGTCCCGGACCAATTCTTTGACGTCCTCATGACCAAGCTCTCCGAGGCCGAACTGCGCGTCCTCCTCTACATCATGCGCCACACCTTCGGCTACAAGAAAGACGCGGACCCGATCTCCTTCAACCAGTTCCTGCACGGCATCGTCAGGAAGGACGGTACGGTAGTCGACGAGGGGTCCGGTCTCAAGAGCCCGACCCATCTCAGCAAGGCGCTAAAGAGCCTGGAGGAGAAAGGCATCGTCGAGGTCCGCCGCTCGGAGGATCGCCATAGGAACAAGCAAACGACCATCTACGCGCTGCGATTCCGTCGGGGGGTAGTACGCCAGGGGTACCACCCTACTACCCGAAGCGTAGTAGGGGTACTACCGCAAGCGTATATACAAGATACAACTATACAAGAAACAACTAAACAATATTCGAATCATTCGAAGGACACAGTCCCGGAAAACGATCCGAGGCCTCCCGACACGGGCGCTGATGTCCCTCCTGTTGCCGAACCGCAACGCCCGAGCAACGGGCAGCCTACCTCCATCAAGGAGATCCTTGCCGGCAAGCCACCGCCGCGACCACGGTCGCCGAGGAAGCGGCTGCCGAACCCCCAGTACCTGGCGACGGTGATCCGCGAGCTCTCGGCAGAGCTGCACGACGAGGAGCACGTCGCCTCCAACCTCGCCCAGGCGCGCAACCTCATGATGCGGACGGGACTGTCCGAGTCGGCCCTGGTCGCCAGGGTCTACGAGGCCCGCTCCATCACCAAGCAGCAGGGCGGCATCGTCAAGCCGGCCGGCAACGGTCTGCGCAACAAGATGCCCTACTGCTTCGCCGTGCTGCGCGACCTCTTGGGTCTGGATCAGGAACGGCCCGCGCCGTCCGGTTTATCGGATGATGACTTGGACGCGTCGCTGGACGTGCGCCCTATTGATCCCCCGACCGGCGGGTCCGGATGACCGTCGCCGATGCCCGCCAATCGCCCCAGGATGGCCCACAGCGCCCGTTTCCCGACGCTGCCGATGACTTCTCTGTCTCGACGAAATCTGGCCGTTGTCGACGATCCTGGGGCGTCTTGGCCGCCCTGACGGGCGCGCGATTGGTAGCGTCGTCGGTAGTGTGTTCGGTAGCGCCAGCAACCCCATGCTTTCCCCTGGCTGGCGGTGGCGAGTTCCGCCGCTTTGCCCGGGCAGTCCTCCGGTCAGTTCCTCTGCTGTGGCGGGGTGTGCTTGGGCGGTTTTGCTCTTGGAGGGGGGATGTGTTCGATGGGGCGGGGTGTTCGGGCCGGACGCCCCGGATGGGGCGCTACGGCTGACGCCGGACCGCGCGGCGTGACCGCCACCCCCCGCTTCCTGGTTCGTCCAGTCCACAACGGCACACTTCACGCTCTTGAGCCGTGGCAGCACGCTGGTCTTGTGCAAAGGAACGCCTTCGGCGTGCTATCAGAGTGCTGACGCACGGGGGACCGGAGGTTGTCCCCACCTGTGTCTGCCTGCGCCTTCGTATGCTATCGGAAGGAATCCGGCGGCCTGTCAAGGCTATC